>CAZBIO010000226.1:0-27896 GCA_964491965.1 uncultured Cellulomonas sp. | reverse complement strand
GTCGGTCGAGGGCGTGCTCGGCCGCACGATCCGCGGTGTGACGCCCACGACGTCCGCCGAGCTCGCCGGGCTGATCCTCGACGCCGTCGAGGTGGCGGTGGTGCCGGGCGAGGCCTTCGGGCCGAGCGGGTTCCTGCGGTTCTCCTACGCGCTCGGGGACGACGACCTCGCCGAGGGCGTCGGCCGCGTCGTGGAGCTTCTGGGCGAGGCCGGCTAACCGCCGCCTGGGCGGTGCCCGGCTCCGCGGTCGGCACCCCGTCGTGGTCCAGGCCGGCGAAGCCCGCCGGAACAACGAGACCCCTCCGGCGATTAGGCCGGCAGCAGCTCCTGCCCGACGAGCAACCAGCCGGCCACCCCGGCGCCGACGAGCCCGACGACGCCCACGCCGACGCCGATCGCCAGGCCGGTGCGGCGCCGCCGCGGAGCCTCACCCGCGAACCAGGCTCCGTCGAGCGGGTGGAGCACCTGCCCACCGGCGACAGTGCCCGGTGGCGGCCGGAGTGGCGCGGCGCACACCGCGGGGGCGGTTCGAGGGCGCCGGATGACGCGGCCGTCCACCGACCGGTTGACGCCGGGGACGACCGCCAGGCCGTCGCGGCGCCGGCGGTCCCGGCGGCACGCTCGTCGTCATGAACGAAACCCTGCCCGCGGTCGAGGTGACCGGGCTGCACAAGCGCTACGGCGACAAGGTCGCCGTCGACGGGATCGACCTGCGGGTCGACGCCGGCGAGATCGTCGCGATCCTCGGCCCCAACGGCGCCGGCACGACGACGACGGTGGAGATCCTCGAGGGGTACCGGCGGCGCGACTCCGGCAGTGTCGGCGTGCTCGGCGAGGACCCGCACGCCGCGGGTCGCTCCTGGCGCGCCCGCGTCGGCATGGTGCTCCAGGACGCCGCCGCCGCGTCCGAGGCGACGGTCGAGGAGCTGGTCCGGCTGGCCGCGCTCTCGTACCCCGGCGCTCGTCGGGCGGACGAGGTGATCGACGCGGTGGGCCTGACCGAGAAGCGCCGGACACGCGTGCGGCACCTGTCCGGCGGTCAGCGCCGCCGGCTCGACGTCGCGCTCGGGATCGTCGGGCGCCCGGAGCTGCTGTTCCTCGACGAGCCGACCACGGGCTTCGACCCCGAGGCGCGCCGCGCCTTCTGGGACCTCATCGCGGGCCTGCGCCACGGCGGCACGACGATCCTGCTCACCACCCACTACCTCGACGAGGCCGAGCACCTGGCGGACCGCGTGGTGGTCGTCGCCGAGGGGCACGTCGTGGCGCAGGGCGCGCCGGCGGACCTCGGTGGCGCCTCGGCCCACCGGGCGCGCGTGCGGTGGCTCGAGGGCGGGGAGCGGCGCGAGGTCGCCACCGACACCCCGACGCGGGTGGTCGCCGACCTCGCCGCCCGCTTCGCCCTGCTGGGGCACGACGAAGTCCCGGGGCTGGCCGTGGTGCGGCCGACCCTCGAGGAGATCTACCTGGAGCTCGTCGGCACCCACGCCGCCGGGCACGACGAGCTCGCGGAGGCCCTGCGATGACCACCCTGGCTGCCACACCCGCCCCGGCCCTGCCGTCGGCGCTGCGCCTCGGCGCCGCCCGCGTCGCCCACGAGCTGCGGCTCTTCTTCCGCGAGCGCGACGCGGTGTTCTTCATCTTCCTGTACCCGGTGCTGATGCTGGCGATCTTCGCCACCGTCTTCGACGCCCAGGACCCGTTCGAGGGCTCCGGCCTCGACGTGACGTTCGCGCAGTACTTCCTGCCCGGCATGATCGCCACGGGCGTGATGCTGTCGAGCTTCCAGACGCTCGCGATCTTCATCGCGGTGGAGCGCGACGAGGGCGTGCTCAAGCGGCTGCGCGGCACGCCGCTGCCGGCGTCGTCGTACTTCCTCGGCAAGGTGGGCCAGGTCCTGGTGATCACCGCCGTGCAGACGGCGCTCCTGCTGGTGGTGGCCGCGGTGGCATTCGACGTGCCGATGCCGGACGACCCCGGCCGCTGGTGGACGTTCGCGTGGGTGCTGCTGCTCGGCACCTCCGCCGGCGCGGTGTGCGGTGTGGCGTTCTCGTCGCTGCCGCGGTCCGGCCGGTCCGCGAGCGCCGTCGTGACGCCGGTGGTGCTGGTGCTCCAGTTCATCTCCGGGGTGTTCTTCCAGTTCGACTCGCTGCCGACGTGGATGCAGCAGCTCGCCGCGCTCTTCCCGCTCAAGTGGATGGCGCAGGGGATGCGCTCGGTGTTCCTGCCCGACCAGGCGGCGATCGTCGAGCCCGCGGGCACCTGGCAGCACGGCGCCGTCGCGGCGGTCCTGGGCGCGTACCTGGTGATCGGCCTGGTGGTGGGGGCGCGGGGGTTCCGGTGGCTGCGGCGCGACGCGGGATGAGCGCCGGTGCCGTGGCCGGGGCCCGGAGCGACGAGGCCGTGGCCGGCGTGCCACGCTGCGTGCCATGAGCGTGCGGTCGGAACGCAGCGACTTCTGGCTGCGGACACGGCGGCTGTGGGACGTGTTCTTCTACGTCGCCGTGGCGATCATCGCCGCCGGGACGCTGGTCACCCCGGGCGACGGGGGATCGACGGTCGGCTCGCTGGTCTGCCTGGCGGTGCTGGCCGCCGCCTACACGGTCGTCGGGCGGCGCGCGCTGTTCACCGGTTCGCAGCGGCTGGCGACAGCGTACCTGGTGCTGCTGCTCGCCGTGACGGTGGCGCAGGTGGGCTTCGACAACCTCGGCGCCGTGCTGCTGTTCGTCGCGTACTCGCAGATCTGGTTCTTCACGCAGAAGCGGTGGCACGGCATCGTGTTCGTCACGGTGCTGTCGGCCGGCGTGGCGGTGCGGCTCTCGCTGCTGGCGATCGCGGCGGGCGAGAGCCCGCTCTGGGTCGGCGGGCAGATGGCGGTGTCGCTCGTCTTCGCGATCGTGCTGGGGCTGTGGGTGACCGAGATCGCGGAGCGCAGCGAGGAGCGGGCGAAGCTCGTCGAGCAGCTCGAGGCAGCGCAGGCCGAGCTGGCGGCGACGCACCACGCGGCGGGTGTCGCCGCGGAGCGCGAGCGGATGGCCCAGGAGATCCACGACACGCTGGCGCAGGGGTTCACGTCGGTGGTGATGCTCGCCCAGACCGGTGCCGCGGAGCTGGATCGCGGGCGCTCGGAGGCGGCGCGCGAGCGCGTCACGCAGATCGAGCAGGTGGCGCGGCAGAACCTGGCCGAGGCGCGGGCGCTCGTCGCGGCGTTCGGGCCGGCGGACCTGCAGGATGCGACGCTCGGCGAGGCCCTGGTGCGGCTCGCGGAGCGGTTCACGGCGCAGACGTCGGTGCGGGTAAACCTCGCCGACGGCACGACGGCCGCCGCGACGGGCCTGGCGCGCGACACCCAGGTGACGCTGCTGCGCGCGGCGCAGGAGTCCCTGGCGAACGTGCGGAAGCACGCCGGGGCGTCGCATGTGACGATCGGCCTGGCGCGCGAGGGCGACGACGTGCGGCTCGTCGTCGTCGACGACGGCCGGGGCCTGCCGGCGGACACGGTGGAGGGCACGGGGCTGCGGGGCATGCGCGAGCGTGCACGGACGGGCGGCGGCGAGCTGGAGGTGGGCCGCGCGCCCGGGGCGGGCACACGCGTGGCGCTGCGGTTGCCCGTGGGGATCGAAGGAGGCGAGGAATGACCATCCGCGTGCTCATCGCGGACGACCACCCGGTGGTCCGCTCGGGCCTGGCGGGGATGCTCGGCGTGGAGCCGGACGTCGAGGTGGTCGGCGAGGCCGGCGACGGCGAGGCCGCGGTGGCGCTCGCCGCGCAGCTGCGACCCGACCTGGTGCTCATGGACCTGCGGATGCCGGTGCTCGACGGCGCGGCGGCGACCGCGCGGATCACCGAGACGCTGCCGGACGTCCGCGTCCTGGTGCTGACCACCTACGAGACGGACGCCGACATCCTGCGGGCCGTCGAGGCCGGCGCCACGGGCTACCTGCTCAAGGACACGCCGCGCGACCAGCTGGTCGCCGGGGTGCGCGCGGCTGCGCGCGGGGAGTCCGCCCTGTCGCCCTCCGTGGCGCGGCGGCTCGTCGCGCAGCTGCGGGGCGGCGCGGAGGAGCGGCTGACCGCGCGGGAGCTCGAGGTGCTGGCGGGGGTGGCGCGCGGGCTGTCCAACGCGGCGATCGGGCGCGAGCTGTTCATCACCGAGGCGACCGTCAAGACCCACCTGCTGCGGGCGTTCGCCAAGCTCGGCGTCGACGATCGCACGCGGGCGGTGACCGTCGCGATGGAGCGTGGGCTCCTGCCGGTGATCTGACAGGCCGGTTCGCTCGTCGGGCACCCGCAAACCCCGCATACTTGCGGCCATGCAGCCGCAGCGCGACCTCGCACGGCTGCCCAAAGCCCACCTCCACCTGCACTTCACGGGGTCGCTGCGCGTCTCGTCGCTCGCGGAGATGGCGGCCGCGCGCGGGATCGTCCTGCCGGAGGCGATCCTCGACGCGCACCCGCTCCAGGTGCCGGGCGACGAGCGGGGCTGGTTCCGGTTCCAGCGGCTCTACGACGCGGCGCGCGCGTGCGTGCGCGGCGAGGCGGACCTGCGGCGGGTGGTCGACGAGGCCGCGGCCGACGACGCGGCGGAGGGCTCCGGGCGGCTCGAGATCCAGGTGGACCCCACTTCGTACGCGCCGGCGGTCGGCGGGATCACGCCCGCGCTGGAGATCGTGCTCGACGAGGCGCGCGCCGCCTCCGTGCGGCACGGGCTGGAGGTCGCGGTGGTGGTCGCGGCGTCGCGGATCCGGCACCCGCTCGACGCCCGGACCCTGGCGCGGCTGGCGGCTCGCTACGCCGGGGACGGGCCGGGCGAGGTGGTGGGGTTCGGGCTCTCGAACGACGAGCGGCGCGGCGACACGGCGGCGTTCGCCCCGGCGTTCGCCATCGCCCGACGAGCGGGGCTGGCGTCGGTGCCGCACGGCGGCGAGCTGCTCGGGGCGGCGCACGTCGCCGAGGTGCTCGACCACCTGGCGCCGGACCGGCTGGGCCACGGCGTGCGGGCGGTGGAGGAGCCCGCCCTGCTGGCGCGGGCGGTCGACGCGGGGGTGGCATTCGAGGTGTGCCCCTCGTCGAACGTCTCGCTCGGCGTCTACTGGTCGGCCGACCGGGTGCCGCTGCGCGCGCTGCTGTCCGCGGGTGCGACCGTGGCGCTCGGCGCCGACGACCCCCTGCTGTTCCACGCCCGGCTCCTCGACCAGTACGAGCAGGCGCGGTTCGTACACGGGTTGCCCGACGAGGCGATCGCCGAGCTGGCGCGCGGCTCGATCCGCGCCAGCCGGGCGTCGTCGGGCACCAAGGCCCGGCTGCTGGCGGGCGTCACCGCCTGGCTGGCCCCGCCCTGTCCCACCCCGCCAATCCCGCCGACCTCTCCAACCCCGCCATACGTGTGACTGGTGTGACTGGTGTGACGTCAGGGACGCCACTTCCGTCACTCCAGCACCACGTGTGGCGGGGTTGGTACCAACTGATCGAATTTCTCACGAACTTTCGAGCACTGCGCCAGTCGCGCGGCTAGAATTGGCGAATGGCCACGACAGGGGAAGGTCGGACGACACGCGCCGAGGCCGTGCGCGTCCAGATGCGGGACGACATCCTCCGGGGAACGCTCGAACCCGGCCAGCGGTTGAAGTTCCCCGATCTGTGCGAGCGGTACGACGCCAGCGTCGGGGCCATCCGAGAAGCGCTCGCGGCGCTGACCAACCAGGGCCTGGTGCGGTCCGCCGCCCACCGCGGCTTCACCGTCACGCCCATCTCGCTGGCCGACCTCGAGGACCTGACCACCGCACGGTGCCTCATCGAGCCCCAGGTCCTGGCGATGTCGGTGCGCAACGGCGGCGTCGAATGGGAAGCCCGGATCATGGCGGCCCACCATCTGCTGCGGCGCGCGATGCCACAGCGCCTGCCCAACGGCGAGCCGAACCCCACGTGGGTCGAGGCCCACGAGCAGTTCCACGAGGAGCTCTTCTCGGCGTGCGGCAACGAGCGCCTCATGGAGGTGACGCGCCACCTCGGCGCCGACGCCGCGCTCTACCGCCGCTGGTACGACATCATCAGCGACGGCAAGCGCGACGTCGCCGCCGAGCACCAGGCGCTCCTCGACGCCTCGATCGCCGGCGACCCGGACCTCGCCGCCAAGCTGCTGCTCGACCACATCCAGCGCACGGCGCACGACATCCTCGACGCCAACCGCGGCACGGTCGGCCGCCGCGGTGCCGCGGCCGACGCCGGCGCCGCGCCCGATGCCGCCGGGGCAGCCCGCTCCTGACGAGCCGGGCGCGGGACGGCGTCAGCGTCGCACGCGCCCCGATCCGTCGCCCGAGACCAGAGCCCGGACCTCGTCCTCCGTCACGAGGTTGACGTCGCCGGGGATCGAGTGCTTGAGGCACGACGCCGCGGCCGCGAACTCCACGCAGTCCTGTGCCTCGGCTCCCCGCAGGAGGCCGAAGACGAGGCCGGCCGCGAACGAGTCGCCGCCGCCGACGCGGTCGACGATCGGGTTGATCTCGTAGGTGCGGCTGACGACATGCCCGGAGGGCGACGACATCATCCCGGCCCACCGGTTGATCGAGGCAGAGACACTGGTCCGCAGGCTCGTCGCGACGGTCGAGAACCCGTACGTCTCCATCAGCCGGTCGGCGACGACGGCGTAGGACTCGACCGGCAGCGCGCCCTTGGTGACGTCGCTACCCTCGGCCCGGATGCCGAAGACCGTCGCCGCGTCCTCCTCGTTGCCGAAGAGCACGTCGATCCACGGCGTGAGCTTCTCCATCTCGCGTCGCGCCTCGTCGGGACTCCACATTCGCGCGCGGTAGTTGAGGTCACAGCTGACGCGCACCCCCGCCGCGTGCGCCGCCTGGAGCCCCTCGCGCAGCGCACCGCGCACCGACTCCGACAGCGCCGGGGCCGTGCCGGAGAAGTGCAGCCAGGCGGCGCCGTCGAGAGCAGCGTCCCAGTCGTAGTCCGCGGGCCCGGAGGTGGCGAACGACGAGTTGGCCCGGTCGTAGACGATCAGGGACGGCCGCTGGGCCGCGCCGGTCTCCGAGTAGAACAGCCCGAGCCGCTCTCCGCCGCGCACGACCGTCGAGGTGTCCACCCCGTACCGGCGCAGGAAGTTGACGCACGCCTGCCCCACGGGCGAGTCTGGCACCCGCGAGACCGTGCGGGCGGGCACCCCCAGGCCGGCGAGCATCACCGCGGCGTTGGCCTCGGCCCCCGTGAAGCGGACCTCGAACGACGAGGCCTGCACCAGCCGCTGGTGCGCCGGCGGTTCCAGGCGCATCAACAGGTCGCCGAACCCGACGAACGTCCCGGTCATCGCCGTGCCTCCCGGGCCTGTGCGACGGCCGCGGTGAACGCCCTGGCGCGCTCCGTCAGTAGGTCCCAGTCGCCGCTGGCGACCGCCGCCGCGTCGACGAGGGCCTTGCCCACGCCGACCGCGACCGCCCCGGCGGCGATGTACGACGGCGTGGTCTCCAGGTCGACGTTGCCTGTCGGCAGCAGTCGCGCGCGGGGGAACGGCCCCAGGATGTCCTTGAAGTACCCCGGCGTGGCCACCCGCCCCGGGAACAGCTTGATCAGGTCGGCGCCGAGCTGCATCGCACGGTCGATCTCGTTGGGGGTGAGGGCGCCGGCGATCATCGCACTGCCGGCGCCGTGCGCGATGCCGATCACCTCGGCATCGATGGTGGGTGCGACGAGGAAGGCGGCCCCGGCCTCGACCGCCTGCCGCGCCTGGTCCGGGCGCAACACCGTCCCGGCGCCGATGAGCGCGTCGTCACCGAGCGCCGCGCCGGCCTCCGCGATCACGTCGAGCGCCCCGGGGGTCGTCATGGTCACCTCGACCGCCGCGACTCCCCCTCGGGCGAGGGCCCGCGCGGCGCCGACGAGGTTCGCGCCGCTGTCCATCCGGACGACGGCGATCACGCCGCCGTCGACCACCCGTGCGACGACCTCGTCGGCCGTCACGCCCTTCGTGTCCATCTGTTCCTCCACCTGAACTCGTCCGATGCCGTCGCGCCTGCCCGGGCCCGTCAGTCGACGGTCTCCCCGCCGTCCAGCACGAGGAGCTGGCCGGTCATGTGGTCCGAGGCCGGCGAGGCGAGGTACGCGAGGGTCGCCTCGAGGTCTCCCACCTGCGCGAACTGCCCCAGTGGGATCGCGGACAGGTACTCCTGCTCGCGGTCCGAGTGGATGTAGTCGTGGGTCATGGGCGTGTCGACGTAGCCGGGCGCGATCGCGTTGACCCGCACCCCGTTGCCCGCGAGCTCGACGGCCGAGCTGCGGGTGTACTGCAGCAGCGCGCCTTTGGTGATCGCGTAGAGCGTCTTGTCCTTGATGCCGATGAACGAGGCGATCGAGCACAGGTGGATCACCTTGCCGTAGCCCTTCTCGACCATCTGTGGCAGCAGGCGCTGGGTCAGCGCGAAGACGCTTCCGACGTTGATCGACCACAGGTACTCGAGGTCCTCGGCCGTCGCCTCGAGCAGCGGCTTGCGCCGCTGGGCACCGACGCAGTTGACGTACACGTCGACACCACCGCGCGCCCGCGCCGCCTCGACGACCTCCGCAAGGTGCGACTCGTCGCGCGCGTCGCCCGCGACCACCGTGACGTCCGCCCCGGCCGGCAGCGCCCTGACGGTCTCCTCGAGCCGCCCGGGGTCGCGGCCGGTGACGAGCAGGCGTGCGCCCATCTCCTGAAAGACCTGCGCGGCACATCTGCCGATCGCACCGCTGCCGCCCGCCACCACGGCGAGCTTGCCCTCGAGCGAGAACTTGTCTCGAAGCATCTGAACCACCTTGTCGTCAGGAGTCGCGATGGGTCGGCCGTTCGCCGATCCGGTCAGGGGTCGTCTCGCCCACGGGTCACGGGTAGGTCGAGGCGTGGTACGGAAGGCGCGCGGCGCGGACCCGCGTTCGCAGTGCATGCACCGTTGTCGACGTGCAGAGGAAGAGGGTGCGCAGGTCGTCGCCACCCCACGTGAGGTTGGCGACGATCTCCGGCGTCTCGACGACGCCCAGGACGCGCCCGTCCGGGTCGATCACCCACACGCCACCGCGGGCGGCGCACCAGACGTTGCCGTCCGCGTCGCACTTCATCCCGTCGGGCGCCCCGTCGGCGGCGCCGCTCGACATGCCCTCGCAGAAGGCCCGTGCGGGTCCCAGGTTCCCGTCGGGCGCGACGTCGAACGCGCGGATCCCCGCGACGTCGTCGACGTAGAGCTCCGACTCGTCGGGCGAGAAGCACAGGCCGTTCGGCTGGTCGAACGTGTCCGGGGGCGCGGCGAGCTCGACCGGCGATCCCGGACGCACCCGGAAGAGTCCGGTGAAGTCCAGGTCGCGCGGGCGCGCCACACCGACCGGGTCGTCCCACCGCCCATAGTCCGGGTCCGTGAAGTAGACCAGGCCGTCGGAGCGCGTCACCACGTCGTTCGGGCTGTTGAGGTACTTCCCCCGGTACTCCCAGGCCAGGACGTCGCGGGTGCCGTCCGTGGTCGTCCGGACGACGCAGCTGGTGACGTGCTCGCAGACGACGAGGTCGCCGTGGCGGTCGAGGACCATGCCGTTGCCGATGCGGTTCGGGCGCGCGACCAGCCGTGCCCCTTCGCGCTCGGTCCACCGCCACCGGCTGTCGGCGCGGATGTCGCTGAAGAACAGGGTCTCGCCGCGCTGGTCCCAGACCGGACCCTCCGTGAACGCGAAGCCGCTCCCCAGCCGGTGCAGTCGCAGCCGCGGGTCGACGAGGTCGTCGAGCGCCGGACGGAGTCTCACCGCGTCACCTCCGGTTATACGCATCTGGATATGACATTCGAATTACGCGGGACGCAGGAACGCCCTGGTCGATGTGCTGGGTCCGCCTAGGCGACCACCGGTTCGGCCGAGGGGCGGGACGTGACGGTCGCCGAGGCCTTCGACCGGCTGCGGCGACGCGCCACTTCCATCGCGCCGTTGAGGGCCAACGCGAGGATCAGAACCGCGCCGCTCGCGACGTTGAGCTGGTAGACGGACACGTGCGCGGTGGTCAGCAGGTTCTGGATGAGGAAGTAGGTCACCCCGCCGAGGCCGGCACCGAGCATCCCGCCGCGACCGCCCTGGAGTCCGATGCCGCCGAGGGCGACCGCGGCGAGGGACGTCACGGTGAACGCCGGGCCCACCGTGGCGTCACCCGACTGGATGGTCCCGGCGAGCAAGAGCCCGGCCACGGCCGAGAGCAACCCGGCGAAGGCGTAGGCGATCAGCCGCACCTTCCGCACGTCGACGCCCGCGGTGAAGGCCGCGCGGTCGTCCCCGCCGACGTCCAGCAGGTTGCGCACGTATGCGGTCCGGGACAGCCCGATCCACCCCGCGGCGATCAGCACGTACACGATGAGGATGCCCGGGATTGGTCCGTACCGGCCGACGAGGCCGGTGAGCCACAGCGGGACCGCCCCGCCCGGCGTCGGCATCACGACCGGCGCAAGCCCGCTGAAGATCAGGTACGTGCCGAGCGTCGCGATGATGGCGGGCAGCCGGACATAGGCGACGAGCGCACCGTTCAGCGCGCCGACCGCGAGCCCGAAGAGCAGGACGACCGGCAGCAGCACCGGGGCCGCGACGATCCCATGGGGCACCAACACCCCCGCGATCAGCACCGTGGTGAAGCCCATCAGCGGCCCGACGGACATGTCCAGGCCACCGCCCCCCGAGACCACCGGCAGGGCCTGCGCGAGCGAGCTGATGATGAAGGGAGCGGACACCGCGAGCGTCGATGCGATCGCACTCGGGCCGAGGAACTCCGGGCCGAACGCCAGGTTGGCGATCAGCAGCACGACCGCGAACACGGCCGGCACGGTCGCGTACGAGTCGCCGAGCGACCGGCGGCCCCGGCCGAGTCCGAGGTGCCGCTCGGTCGCATGACGCGATGCAGTCTGGACAGTCACCGTTCGCTCCCCTCGTCGCCGGCCCGGTGGCCGAACATCGCGGCCACGATCTCCGTCTGGGTGGCCTCCGCGCCCTCCAGGACCTGCTCCACGGCGCCGCCGTGGAAGACCGCGATCCGGTCGCAGAGGGCGATGAGCTCCAGCAGCTCGGTCGACAGCAGGACGATCGCCAGCCCGTCGTCGGCGAGCTGCCGCAGCAGCGCGTACAGCTCCTCCTTGGTGTTGGCGTCGACGCCGCGCATCGGATCGTTGAGCACGAGGATCCGGGGTCCGGTCGCCAGCCAGCGGGCCAGGAGCACTTTCTGCTGGTTCCCCCCGCTGAGCGTCCCGATCAGGTCGCCGGGCCGGTTCGCCTTGAGGCGGACCACCGGCACGTATTCGTCGTACCTCCGTCGCAGTGCCCGGCCGTTGACGAAGCCGAACCGCGACAGGTCGCGAAGCAGCGCCACCCCGAAGTTGTCGAGCGTGGAGCGCGAGAAGAACAGGCCTTCCGCCTTGCGGTCCAGCGGGACGTAGGCGATCCCGAGGCGGCGTGCAGCGCCGTAGTTGCGCACCTCGCGGTCCCGCCCGTCCGGCTGGTGGACGACGACGCGGCCCTCGGCGTACCGGTGCAGGCCGGCGAGTGCCTTGGCGAACTCCGCCTGTCCCTGACCCTCAAGACCGGCGAGCCCGAAGATCTCCCCGGCGTGGACCGTCAGTGTCGTCTCAACCGACTCGCCCGACTCGCCCGTCATGCCGGGCGCGGGCGCCGTGACGGCCGCGGCGCCCAGCGTCCCCGAGCGCTGCGCGCGCACCGGGTTCTCGGCCGCGGACAGCTCCCGCCCGGCCATCTCGGCCAGGATCCGCTGGGGCGTGGTGGCGCTGGTCGCGGAGCGGAACACCGTGCCGCCGATCCGCAGGACGGAGACCGTGTCCGCCAGGCTCTCGATCTCGTCCATCCGGTGCGACGTGAACAGGACCGAACGACCGTTCGCGCGCTCGCCGCGCAGGTAGTCGAACAGCTGGTCGCGCTGGCTCGCGTCCAGCGCCGACGTGCCCTCGTCGAGGATGAGCAGCCGCCACGGGCGGACCACGGCGCGCGCGATCGTCACGAGCTGTCGCTCGGCCAGCGACAGCGACCACAGCGGGGCGTGGACGTCGATCCCCGGCGCCCCGAGCGCCGCCAGCACCTCCAGCGCGATCCGCTGCTCCTCCACCCGCCCGTGGGTGCGGCGGAACGTGTGGTCCATCCCCATGAAGATGTTGTCCAGGGCGTTCTGCTCGGCCGCGTAGAGCGTCTCCTGGAAGACCGTCGACACCCCCAGGCGCTGGGCCGCGGCCGGCGACGACGGAGCGATGGGCCGGCCCTCCCACAGGACCGTCCCGCGGTCGGCCCTGATGACGCCGCTGAGGATCTTGATCAGCGTCGTCTTGCCGGACCCGTTCTCGCCGGCGAGTGCATGGATCTCGCCCGGCTGCACGACGAGCTCGGCGTCGTCCAGCGCCCGCGTCTCGCCGAACGACCGGTACAACCCGGTCACTTCGAGCAGGTCGGCACGCGGCTGGACGCCGGAGGACTCGGCCGTCACCTCGAGCTGGTTCATCGACATCCGGCTTCCTAGATCCGAGCGGAGACGTGGGCCTCGCGGCCGTACAGGCTGACGAGGAGGATGACGAGGCAGCCGAGGAGCGCTTCCTGCATCGCCGAGCCCAGTCCGGCGCCGACCAGCAGGGTCGTCAGCTGCGAAATGATGAGGACTCCGACGACGGTGCGGCCGTAGCCGCCCCGCCCGCCGAGCAGCGACGTCCCGCCGACGACCACCGCGGTGATCGTCTGGAAGAGGTACGGCTGGCCGACGTTCGCGTCCGCGGACCCGCTGTATCCGGCGTACAGGACGCCGACGATCGCGGCGCTGACGGCGGACGCGACGAATGCGACCACCCAGGACCGCGTGGTCCGCACGTGCGCCAGTTTGGCCGCCACCGGGTTGGCGCCGGTCGCGTAGAGCTCGCGTCCGCTCCGAGTACCGCGCTGGAAGAAAATCACGGCCGCAGTGAGCACCACCCACAGCACGACGACGATGGGGAGGTGAATCGGTCCGGTCCGGCCGATGACCGATACGGCGTCGTCCAGCCAGGACGGCACCGTCCCCGTAACGCTGGCGTGGCCCCAGGTCAGCACCGTGCCGAGGACGATCAGTCCCGTGCCCAGCGTGGTGATGATCGGGTTGACCTTGAGCGCCAGGGAGACCAGCGCATTCGCCGCGCCGACGACGACGGCGAAGACCAGGATGAGCCCACAGGCGAGCCAGAACGGCCATCCGTCGCCGTACAGGGTGGTGATCAGCACGTTGGCCAGCCCGATCACCGACGGCACGGACAGGTCGATGCCCCCGATGACGACGGCGAGGGTCTGCCCCATCGACGCCAGCCCGAGGAACGACGACAGCACGAGGATCGACACGAGGCTGGACCTGCTGGCGTAGCCGTCGATCGTCAGCACGCCGATGACGAACAACAGGGGCACCAGCACCACGGGCAGGTAGCGGCTGACGGCCCCGGAGGAGAAGACCACCCTGCGCCGACGCTCCGGCACGGACACCGACACCGTTGTCATGGAAGCCACTCCCCGTCTCGCGGATAGTTACGAAGGTCCACAGATGCCGTGCGACTCAGGCGTACACGGCCCGCTCGAAGTCCTCGGACAGGCGCAGTGCCGGTGGGTCGAAGAACGGCAGCGTCTGCAGGTAGAGCGCACCGGCGACGTCTCGCTGCGGGTCGATCCAGTAGAAGGTGTTGAAGGTGCCCGCCCACCCCGCGCTGCCCTTCCCACGCAGGCCCGGCTGCGCGTCCACGGTGAGCAGGATGTCCAGGCCCCATGAGGTCCCCGGGCCCGGATCGAGGTCCTCGGAGAACTCCGGGATCGTCGAGTGCATCACCTGCAACGGAATCCCGCCCATCTGGTCGGTCAGCATCGCCCGGACGCTCTCCGGCTTCAGGAGGCGCACGTCGTCGACCTCGCCGCCGCGCATGAGCAGCAGCTGGATCGTCATGAAATCGGCCGCGGTCGCGTAGAGCCCGTGGCCCGCGGAGTAGAACTCGGGGTTCGCCACCCACTCGAAGTGGTCGTCGGCGAACGAACCGTCGGCTTGGCGCACGTACACGGGAGCCAGCCGCGAGCGCTGCTCGTCCGACAGCTCGAAGGTGGTGTCCGTCAGCCCGAGCGGCTCGAAGATCCGTTGCCGGTAGTAGTCCGGCAACGCGAGCCCGCTCACCTCCTGCACGACTCGACCCGTCCAGTCCGCGCTCATCCCGTAGTTCCACTGCGTTCCGGGCTCGACGACGAACGGACTCTCGAAGCAGGCGAGGCGGCCCGACGACGGCATGGGCACCCCTGTCGCGAGCAGGTAGCGGCGCGCGGTGGCATGGAGCGCGTCGTAGGTCAGCCCCGACGTGTGCGTCAGCAGGTGGTGGACGGTCGGGCGGGACCGGGCGGGCCGCAGGCGGGGGCGATCGCCGTCCCAGCCGTCGACCACCCGGACCCGGTCGAAGTCCGGGAGGATGTCACCCACGGGAGTCGACAGGTCGAGCAGACCCTGCTCGACGAGCTGGAGCACCGCGATCGAGTTGACCGCCTTGGTCTGCGACGCGATGCGGAAGATCGCGTCCTCGGTCATCGGCTCGTCGCGATCCGGATTCCGGGAGCCCACCACGGTGACGTGACGAATGCCCTCATGGCCGGCAACCACCGCCACCGCCCCGGGCCCCGCGCCCTTCGTCAGCCCCGCGGCCACGACCGCGTCGACGTCTCCGAACGACACCTCGCTCCACTCCCTCTCACGTGCCAGGGCCGGTCGGGCGCGAGCCTCACGCCCGACCGGCCCTTGGGACTCACTCCGTCGGCGTCGGCGGCTCGGGTGCGAGCTGCATCTCCTGACCGCCGCTGAAGAACACGTCGAAGTACTCGTCCGGCGCGGCCCGGCCGTCGGGCGGGGTCGGGATGCCGCTGCTCTCGACCGTCATCGACGGCTTGTACCACTGGTCGAAGTTCTCCGAAGTGATCTGGGGC
This sequence comes from uncultured Cellulomonas sp., assembly GCA_964491965.1. Classification (GTDB taxonomy): domain Bacteria; phylum Actinomycetota; class Actinomycetes; order Actinomycetales; family Cellulomonadaceae; genus Cellulomonas. The sequence continues at coordinate 12,932 of CAZBIO010000226.1, read as the reverse complement.
ACCGGGTAGAACACGGTGTTGACCACCATGTTCTGGCCGGCGAGCTTGCGGGCGGCGACGAGGAAAGTCTCGTAGGCCGACGCCGCCGGCGACTGGTTGGTCGCGACGGTCCCGATCTCCGGGTGCTCCTTCCAGTACGCGAGGAAGCTGGCCGGGGCATCGATCGAGTTGACCTTGGCCAACGGCCGGCCCGCGCTCTCGAGCGCCTGCTCGGCGGCGACTGCTTCGGCGCCGGCGTCGATGACGCCGTCCACCTGCTGTGGGTGGGTCGCCAGGAACTTGGTCATCTCGGTCTTCGTCACGGAGGGCGTCCAGTTGCCCGCCACGCTGCCGAGCAGCGTCGCGTCCGGGTACTCCGCCATCGCGTCCTTGACCGCCGCCTGTTCGGCGACGGCCGCCGGTACGCCTGCTATCCCTTCGACGGCGACGATGTTGCCCTTGCCGCCGAGCGCGTCGACCACGGCCTTGACGCCGACGTACTCGGCCCAATAGCCGTTCCAGGACACGTTGATCGAGTTCGGGCAGTAGGTGGGCGACTCGTCCGTGACGACGAGGATCCCCTTGTCGTGCGCCGCGGTGAACGCGTCACAGAGCGCGGTCGGCGAGCCGGGAAGGCTGAAGATGACGTCGCATCCCTCGTTGACCAGAGTGTTGAACTGCGAGAGCTGGAGCGCGATCTGGTTGTCCGAGTCGGTCACCACCAGGTCGCCGTCGGCCAGACCGGCGTCCTGGTAGAGCTTCACCTGCCGCTGGTACTCGGCGAGGTCGCCCTGCCGCCAGTCGTTGCCCAGGTAGGAGTTGTTGAGGCAGAACTTCCACGGCGGAGCCGGTGGTGTCCAGTCCTGGTACGGGTCGGGGAAGAGCTTCGCGAACGTCTCGTAGGAGCCGTAGTACTGCTGCACCTCCTTCGGGAGCGCGTCGATCGTGAGCTCGCCGCTCGCCTCCGCCGCCGCCGTCGTCTCCGTCGCCGCCGTCGTCGTCTCGCCCGTCGGTTGCGCCGCGGACGTCGTCGTGTCCGCAGTGGTTCCCGACGAGCATGCGGCGGCCAGCGCCGTGACGACCGCCACCAGCGCGAAGATTCGCAACTTCCTTCGCGTATGGGTGACCGGCCGACTACCTGCACGCATGTGGGCCTCCTCGCCAATAGCGCCGCAGGCGTCCTCGCCGCGGCTGCGATCGGCAGTGTAGATGGGAGAGATTCGAATCGTCAATCCATATCCGAATCAGATGGGATCACTCGACTCCTCTGACGGCGCGACGACCGCCGTGCCCGTGATGGCCCGGCCGCCCCCCACGCGATCGACCCACAGGTCGAGCGTCGCCGTGCCGTCCGGCGCCACGCCCGTCACCGTCCCACCCGCGGTCACGGTGTCCCCCTCGACCACCGACCCCGCGAAACGGCACGTGAAGCGCTTGATACGCGCCGCGGCATCGTCGCCCCCGAGCCAATCGATGAGGACGTTCAGCGGCAGCGCGGCCGTCAGGGTCCCCTGGTTGACCGGTCGGTCTCCTTGCCCGAGCGACGCCACGTAGGCGGGATCGAAGTGCACCGGGTTCGGGTCGGCCATCAGCAGCGTGAAGACCTTCATGCGCCAGGCGTCGATGGGGAACTCGGTCTCCGGCAGGGTGTCGCCGAGCTGCAGGTCACGGCTCACGGCGGTGCCTCCTGAGGATGAGAAACGTCTGGGTCGACGTGGCGCAGACGCGGCCGTCCGGGTCGCTGATCGTCAGCTCGAACGTCAACATGTCCATGGTTCCGGCGCGCTTGCCGTGCCGGCGGGTCAGGTCCGTCACCACACCCGTGACGCGGTACTCCACGCCCGCGCGCAGCGGCTCGTGCTGGTCGAACGTCAGCTCCCCGCCCAGCACGCCGTCGTCGGGCGTCGCCCGGGCCAGCGCGACCAGGTCCTCCGTCGAAACCCCCTTCTCGCGCAGCGATCCGAGGAGCACCCAGGCGGGGTGCAGCAGGTCGTCGGGCAGCGGCGGCGCCTGCATCGCGTCGTGCGAGAGGTACCGCTCGTAGTCCCGCACCAGGAATGTGCCACCGGGCAACGGGGTGCCCACCGCACGTTGTCGGAGCCGCTCCAGGTCGGCGTCGGTGACGCCGTCCTCCAGCTGTGCCATCGCTCAGCCCGTCCTTCCGATCCACCCGAGTCCGTCGCCGCCGACGACGTCGCGGAGCGCGGCCTTCGAGATCTTCCCGCTGCCCGTCATGGGCCATGTCGTCACCATCCGGACGCCGCGCGGCACCTTGAAGCTGGCCATCCGAGCCGCGCAGTAGTCGATGACATTGCCGCCGGACAGGCCCGACCCGTCCGCGACCTGGACGAACGCGACCGGGACCTCGCCGAGCCGACCGTCCGGGACCCCGACCACCGCGACGTCGACCACGCCGGGCATCTGCGCGATCACGCGCTCCACCTCGGCCGGCGCGACGTTCTCGCCACCGGGCTTGATCATCTCCTTGATCCGGTCGACGACGACCAGGTAGCCGTCGTCGTCGATCCGGCCGAGGTCGCCGGTGTGCAGCCAGCCGTCCGAGTCGATCGCCGCCGCCGTGGCGCCGGGGTCGCCCTCGTACCCGATCATCAGCGACCAGCCCCGGACGCAGATCTCTCCAGTCCCGTGGGCCGCCATCCTGCCGCCGGCCGACACGGCCAGCTCGAGGTCCGGCAGGATGCGCCCCGACGTGCCCAGACGGGCCTCGAGCGGGTCGGTCGCCGCGCAGACCGTCGTGGTCGCGGCGGCCTCAGTCAGGCCGTACGTCGACACGAGGTGCGGGATCCCCATCCGCTCGACGATCGCGCGCTTGAGTTCCGGCGACCCGCCGGACCACCCCTTCGTCACGGTCCGGAACACGTCCGGCCTGAAGTCGGGATGTGCCAGCTCACGCGCGTACATCGCGGCCTGGCCGGTCCGCGCGGTGGCGCCGTACTGCTGCACGAGCCGGAAGGTCTCTTCCGCGGTGTACCGCTCGGGGACCACCATGGCGCAGCCGATCGTCACCGCCATGAGCGTGGTCGCGACCGATCCGCCGACGTGGTACATCGGCTGCGTGCTGTACATGACGTCGTCGGACGTCAGACCCATGCGCCGGCCCAGCTCGTACGTCGCCCGCAACGTCGACGCGGAGTCGAGGACGGCGCCCTTCGGAAACGCCGTCGTCCCGGACGTGAACTGCATGAGCACCGCGTCGTGGGCGACAGAGCCGGCGGGCGGGTCGGGCGCGTCGGCGGGTGGGGCGATCAGGTCGCACCAGTCGAGCCAGCGGCGCCCGTCGAGCGCGCCGGGCGCCGCCCTCCCGACACTCGTCGGAACGTCCGGCCCCGGGAAGCACACGCGCACCGGGTCGAGCCCCGGGACGAGCGCCAGCGCCTCCGACAGCCGCGTTTGGACGCTGGCGGGGCCGAGCCGGTCGACGGCGCACAGCACCACGGGCTTCGTGCGGCCCAGGACATAGCTCAGCTCGTCCTGCCGGTAGCGGCTGTTGAGCGGAACCAGGACGGCGGCCAGGCGACTGCATGCCGCCTGCAGCACCGGCCAGGCCGCGCTGCCCGACGACAGGAGGGCGACCCGGTCGCCGCGACCGACGCCGAGCGCCGCCAACGAGCGCGCCACAGCGCCGGCCAGCGCGTGCCACCGGCCGAAGGTGAGGTCGGAGTCCCATCCGGGACCGCCGAAATGGAAGGCGACGCGCACAGGATCCTCGGCGGCACGCTCGGCCAGCACGTCCCACCACGTGCGTCCGAGCAGTTCGCTGCCGTCGACCGCGCGAAGGCTCATCCCCACGCCCCGCCTCGTCCGGACCGGGTCCCACGCGTCACATGGACACGCACCATCGGGCCTCCCGCTCGTCGGTCCCTCTGCGTCGAGACCTCGTACATAGCGCCGTTGTTCGATACAGTACAACAGGTTCGAATCTTGAAGGGAGAACTGCTGTGGCGGAGGAGGCGGCGTTCCGGACGCTCGCGGCCGGGATCGGGTTCACGGAAGGGCCCGTCTGGACGCAGTCGGGTGAGTTGCTCGTGACGAGCATGTCCCGGGGCTTGGTGTACCAGGTGGACCTGGGTCCCGCCGACGAGCCTCGCCCCCCACTCGCGTCGTACGAGACGGGCGGCGGCCCGAACGGGCTGGCGGAGGGTCCCGGCGGCCTGGTGTACGTCGCGCAGAACGGCGCCGCCACCGCGCCGAGCCGATCGCCGCGACCGGTGACGCCGAGCATCCAGGTGCTCGACCACGGTGAGGTGCGCGACCTGCTCGTCACCGGGCTGGCGGCGCCGAACGACCTCGTGGTCGGGCCGGATCGCCGGGTCTGGTTCACCGACCCGGTTGGCGGCACGCCGCGGACGGTCGGGAGCCGTGTCCTCGCCTACGACCCCACGACCGGTGCCGTCGAGGTGGTCCTGCTGGACGTCGACTTCCCGAACGGCCTGGCATTCGGCCCCGGTGGGGACCTCTACGTCGCCGACACGACCGCCGACGCGATCCTGCGCTACCAGCTGATCGACGGCGTTCCCGTCGGCCGTGCCGTGCACGCCCACGTTCCCGGCACGGGGCCGGACGGCATCGCGTTCGACGCCGACGGCAACCTCTACATCGCGGCATTCGCGTCCGACGAAGTCGTCGTGGTCGACCCCGCCGGCGCGGTCGTCCGGCGCCTGAGCACCGGAGCGAAGTCGCGTCCGACGAACCTGTGCTTCGCCGGCGACGACCTCGACACTCTCGTCGTCACCCTGGCGAGCGGCGGTCGCGTCGGCGCCCTGCGCGAACCCGTCCACGGCTCCCCGGCGCTGCCCTGGGCGCAGTGAACCCCTCGTCGGACGCAAAGCGCCCCGCGGAGTCGAGGAGACTCACGGGGCGCTTCGTTCGTCGAACGGGAGAGTCGGGCGGTCAGTCCACCGGGTCCGGCCGGAACTCGCCGCGTTGCCACGCGTCACGCAGCGCGAACTTCTGGATCTTGCCCGACGGCGTCTGCGGGAACGTCTCGACGAAGCACCAGTGGGCGGGAACCTTGTAGCCCGACATCTCGGCCCGCAGCACGTCGCGCAGCCCACCGGCGGTCACGCCGGCGCCCGCCCGGCGCCGGACGAACGCGACGGCGATCTCCCCGTACTCGTCGTCGGGCACACCCACCACCGCGGCGTCCGCGACACCGGGCACCTCGACCAGCCGGTCCTCGATCTCGCGCGGGTAGATGTTCTCGCCGCCCCGGATGATGACGTCCTTGGCGCGTCCGGTGATCCGGACGTAGCCGCGCTCGTCCATGGTTGCCAGGTCGCCCGTGCGCAGCCAACCGTCCGGGCCGAGCACCGCGGCCGTCGCCTCGGGCTTGCGGAAGTAGCCCTGGAGCGTCAGGCTGCCGCGCGCCTGGAGCTCCCCGACGACGCCGAGGGGCTGCAGGTCACCGGTCTCGGGGTCGCAGACGCGCACCTCGACGTGTGGCAGCGGCGACCCGCAGGTCTCGACCTTGTCGAGGGCGTCGTCGTCCGGCAGCGTCCCGGTGATCACCGCGGCCTCGGTGAGGCCATACGTGACGACCGGCACCAGCCCGAGCCCCTCCACCCGTCGGACGAGGTCGGCGGGGATCGTCGCGCCGCCGAGCATGAGCGAGTGCAGGGAGGAACGGTCCACCGCGCCGAATTCCGGGTGGTCGAGCAGCCGGTTGGCGAGCGTCGGCACGAGGTTGGTCGTCGAGATGCGCTCCTCGGCCAGGAGGCGCACGACGAGCCCGGCGTCGAAGCTCCGCACCGTGAGCAGCGTCCCGCGCAGCGTCAGCGTGCCGATCGCAGCGACGACGCACCCGGCCAGGTGGAACATCGGCAGCGCCGCGAGCCAGACGACGTCGTCGGTCTTGCCCGCCACGATGCGTTGCGCACCGTCGCGGACGTTGTTCGTGATGCCACGGTGCGTCAGCACGGCGCCCTTGGGCGCCCCGGTGGTCCCCGACGTGTAGAGGATCTGCGCCGGGGCATCCGGCGAGACCGACGGGAGCGGGGTGCCGTCGCCGGCACCGCGCAGGTCCCCGCAGTTCTCGATGTCGACGACGGCCGCGAGGTCGGGCAGCTCGTCCGCCAGCCGCCGCGCCGTCACCAGCAACGGCCGACCGCGGAACTCCCCGACGGTGAAGCACGCGACGGCGTGCGACTGCTCGAGCACGTAGCGCGCCTCGGGCTCCCGGAACGCCGGGTTGACCGTGACCAGCACCATGCCGGCGAGGGCGATCGCATACTGGATCACCTGGTACTCGACGACGTTGGGCGCCCAGATCGCCACGCTGCTGCCCGGGGGGAATCGCCCGACGAGCGTGCGGGCGTACCCCTCGGCGTCGGCGAGTAGCTGTGCGTAGGTCCAGCGACGGCGCGCGGCGGGATCCTCGACACCCTCGGTGAGCGCGATCCGATCGGCGGCGGTCGCCGCGGCCTCCCGCAGCGCGTCGCCGATGGTCTGATCGCGTTCCGGCGGATCCGTCGGCCCCGCCGCACAGGACAGGCCCAGGCGGGGCCGGGTGAACGTCTGCGGCACTAGGCCTCGTCCCGCGCCGGCCGGAAGAGCGGCAGGGTGTACTCGTCGTCGATGTCGCCGTAGTCGATGGTGACGGGCAGGCCGATCCGGAGGTCCTCCTGCTCGTAGTCGACGAGGTCGGACAGCATGACGGGCCCCTCGTCGAGCTTGACCAGGACGATCGCGATGGGGAGGTCGTCGGAGAACGGATTCCCCTTCGCTCGCATCAGCATCGTGTAGCTGTAGACGGTGCCCCTGCCGCTGATCGGCGCCCAGGTGTACTGGTCCGACCCGCAGTAGTGGCAGATCGTCCCCGGGTAGTACCGGAACTTGCCGCAGGCGTCACACCTCTGCAGCTCGAGCGCCCTGGCTCGAGCCGACTCCCAGAACCGCTCCGAGTCCTGGAAGTCCAGGGCCACCTGCGGGAGCGGCCGGTTCTTCAGCGACGGTCGGGTGGTGCTCATGGACATGTCCGCGTCTCCTTACGAATGTGCCGGGCCGAGGAGCGTCACCGAGAAGTTGGACGCCACGGCGCTGACCGAGGTCACCAGCGCGGTCTCGTGCTTGGCGACCTGGTGCTCGCCGGCCTCGCCGCGGATCTGCCGCACGGCTTCGGTCATCGCGAGCATCCCGCCGCACGCCCCCGGATGGGCGTTGCTCAGCAGACCGCCGTGGGTGTTCATCGGGAACCGCCCGTCGGGGTCGACGTTGCCCTCCTTGACGAAGTCACCCGCCTCCCCTCGACCGCAGAAGCCGAGGTCCTCGAGCTGGACGGCCACCGTCGGGGTGAAGCTGTCGTAGATCTCGATGAAGTCCAGGTCGTCGCGCGACAGCCCGGCCTCGCCGAAGGCCTGCTGGGCGGCGACCGGGATCACGGTGTGGACCAGGTCCCAATCGCCGGCGCCCTCGGCGAGCTGGGCGACGTGGTAGTACGACTGCGCCTGCCCGATGCCGAGCATGGCGACCTCGCGCGACGGGTCCTTGCTGGTCCCCTCGCGCGACACGACGTAGGCGGCCGCCCCGTCGGACACCAGCGAGCAGTCGAGCAGGTGCAGCGGCGTCGAGATCATCCGCGAGTTGAGCACGTCGTCGACCGTGATCAGGTCGCGCATCGTCGCGCCCGGGTTGCGGTGCGCGTGCTTGCGGGTGGAGACCGCGATCTGCGCGAGGGCGCTCGGGTCGAGGTTGTACTCGTATAGGTAGCGCTGCGCGAGCAGCGCGTAGTACGCCGGGACGGTCGCGCCCCAGGGGTACTCCCAGTCGAGGTGGTGCGGACCGGCCTGGGACATCAAGGCGGACCCGCTGACGTGGCCCGTCCGCAGCTTCTCGCCACCGAGGATCAGGACGTTGGTACAGCGGCCGTTCTCGATCATCCAGCGGGCCTCTTGCAGCGCGGCTCCATACGAGGCGCCGCCCATCTCCTGCGTGTTGCACAGCGTCTTGCAGAAGATCCCCAGGGCTTCGCTGACGTAGATGTGATACCGGGGCGAGACGCCGAACGCGGGGTGCAAGATGATGCCGTCGATGTCCCGGAAGGTCAGCCCGGCGTCCTCGACGGCCTTCTTGCCCGCGTCCAGCGTGATGCCCATCGTCGACAGCTCGGGGACGTGCCCGAGCTCGGACTCGCCGATCCCCGAGATGACCGCTCTGGTCATCGTTCCTCCTTCAATCGGATGTGCGTGAGTCTCACGCTGCCCCGCCGGCGGCGGGCGCGGAGCGGTAGAGATGGTCGATGGGGCCGATGACCCGACCCTCCCGGATCGGTGTGCAGTGCTCCGGCAGCTCCTGCACGATCGTCGTGCCGCGCGCCAGCGCGAGGTCGAGGAAGCGCTCGAGCGACGCCATCGCGCCCGTGGCCTGGTCGTGCAGCACCAGCAGGGTCCACGGCCGCTCGTCGAGCGCGGCGAGCGCCCGGTCGACCCAGCCGACCGGGTCCTCCCAGTCGCGGGGGACGCAGTCCCACAAGGTGAGCGTGTAGCCGCCGGTGCACAGGTAGTCGACAGCCGCGCCGGACAGGATCCGGTCGCTGATCCGCCCGTCACCCCAGGGCCGGAAGAGGCGTTCGGGCCGCGCGAGGTCGCCGAGCACCCGCTGGGAGTCCCCGATCTCGCGCTCGGCCAAGGCCGCGTCCCCGTCGCCGAGCTGGATGCTGTGGGTCATCGTGTGGTTGCCGTGCCAGTGGCCCTCGGCCGCGGCCCGGCGCACCAGCTCCCGGCTTCCGGGCTTCTCCAGGTCGCGCCCGACGACGAAGAACGTCGCGTGGATGCCTCGCTCGGCGAGCACGTCGAGCACGTGCTCCGTCACGCCCGGCGTCGGCCCGTTGTCGAACGTCATCGTCAACCGGGACATGCGCTACTCCTTGCCGGCGACGAGCACCGTCCGCAGGTCGCCGATGCCGGACACCTTCGTCACGACGACGTCGCCGACCGCGAGGAAGCGCGGCGGGTCGCAGCGTTCCCCGACGCCGGCCGGGGTCCCCGTGAAGACGAGGTCTCCCGGCAGGAGTGGGGTGATCGCCGACAGTCGCTCGAGGAGGGTGGGTACCGACAGGAGCATCTGTGACGTCCTGGCCTTCTGGACGAGCTCGTCGTTCACCCAGCATTCGAGGCCGATGTCGTCCGGGTCGTCGACCTCGTCGGGCGTGACGAGCCACGGGCCGATCGGGCCGAAGCCGGGGAACGACTTGCCGAGGTTGAACTGGGGGACGTTCCCGGCGTTCTGCGTCTGCCGCTCCGAGAGATCCTGGCCCGCCATGAGGCCGGCCACGTGCGACCACGCGTCGGCCGACGCGACGCGGTAGGCACGCCGACCGATGGCCACCACCAGCTCGACCTCCCAGTCGACACTGCCGCCGGGGTGGACGACTTCGGCATACGGGCCGGTCAGACACGTCGGGTACTTGGTGAACACGAGCGGGATGCCGTCGGGCGGCTGGCCCGCCTCCGTGGCGTGCATCGCGTAGTTCAGGCCGATGGCGAACACCTGGCGCGGCCGCGGCACCGGTGCCTCGAGCCGCTCAGGGTCGAAGCCGACCGCCGTGTCGAACGACGCGTGCGCCGCCCAGTCGTGAAAGTCGTCCCAGCCGTCGTAGACCGCCTGGGGGTCCGTCGAGAAGCGACCCCCACTTGCCTGCTCGACGTCCAGCGCCACGGCGCCGGGGCCGATGAGAACGAGTCGACCCGCGAGGCTCGCGCAACGCATCGTGATGTCTCTCCAACGACGATGGGGAAGTGATCTGCAGATTACAGACGAAGATTCGAATCGTCAAGAGTCTTCGAAACTCGCCTGCGCCGCACTCCGCACCCAACCGCTCGCACCCAACATGCTCGCCCCGCCACCCGGCATCCCTCTGTCCAACCCCGCCACACGTGTGACTGGTGATGCTGGTGTGACGTCCGCGACGCCACTTCCGTCACTCCAGCACCACGTGTGGCGGGGTTGGGCACGACGACGGGGTCGCCGTGAGGTGACCCGACGGGTGGTGTCTTGACGGGCTGGGCGCACCGCGTCCATTGTGTCGATGTATTGACTCAATGACTCTGTGGGAGGGGCGATGGCCACCGCGTCGTTCGCGATTCTGGCCTGGCTGGTGCTGTTCATCGTCGTGCCGCTGGCGGTGCTCGTCACGGTCGCGGTCGTCGCCCTGCGGTCGACGCGGCGCGGCCGGAGCGGAGTCTCGTCGTCCGACGTCGCCCTGCGCGACGCGCCAGCCGCCTACCGGCGGGCCGTTTCCCATGCGCGCGCCACCGCGTGGGCGTCGTGGGCGCTGCTGGTGGGCGCGTCGGTCGCCGTCGGGCTGATCGCGTCGGTGATCCCGGGCGGGTTCGAACCCGAGGGGTACGGCGCGCCGACCGCGGCGGCGGGGCTCGTCTTCCTCGCCGCCTGCGCCGTCGGCGAGCTGACGTGGCCCCATCCCGCCGGCCCGGTGCGCCGGGCACCGCTCCAGGTGCGGACGGTCGAGACGATCGCCCCGGCGCCGCTCCGGCGCCTCGTGTGGCTGTGGGCCGGGCTGCTCGTCGTCACGCTCGTCGTCACCGGTCTGACCAGCAGCGGGGGTACCGAGCTGACGCTCCGGTTCGGGGCGTACGCCACGTCGACCGCGAGCCCCTACCCGGGCTGGCGCTACGGCATCCCCATCATGGCGGCCGCGCTGGTCGTCGTCGCCGCGTGCGAGGTCGTGCTGCGGCTCGTCGCGCGGCGGCCGGCGGTCGCCGACACCGCGCCGCAGGACGACCACCGCCTGCGCCGCGTCTCCGCCCGGCGCGTGCTCGCCGCGGTACAGCTGGTGCTCGCGATCACGGCGGCCACCGTGCTCGCGGTCACGGCCAACTCGGCGCGAATCGTCGGATGGGCCCGCGTAGGCCCGAGCACTGCGCTCCTGTCCACCGAGACGCCGTCCGTCAACGTCGGCGCCGCGGCGCTGGGCGTAGTGGCGGGCGTGCTCGCGGTCGTCGTGCTCGTCACCGGCGTCGTGGTCACCGTGGACGCGTTGACGCGTGCCGCCACCGAGGCGGGACAGCCCGTCACCCCGCCCCCCGCGTCCGCCGGCGGCATCGAGCCGGCCGGGGCACCCTCGTGACCCTGGTCCTCGAGGTCGACGTCGACTCCGGCGTGCCGGTCTACGAGCAGATCCGCGCACAGGTCGTCGCGCACGTCGCGGCCGGGCGGCTGCGGCCGGGCGACCGGCTGCCCACCATCCGCGCGCTGGCCCTCGACCTCGGCATCGCGCCGGGCACCGTCGCCCGCGCCTTCCGCGAGCTGGAGCAGGCGGGCGTGATCGTCACCCGGCGCCGGACCGGGACCGTGGTCGCGGAGAGTGCGACCCCGGCCGAGTCCGGTCCGCGCCGGGCTGCCCGGGTCTACGTCCGCCAGGTACGCGCCGCCGGGTTGTCCGACGAAGAAGCGGTCGCCCTCGTGCGCGGCGCCCTACTCGGCGACACCTGATCCGCAGCCCGCAACCAACGCCCGCCGCGCCGCAGCCCATCCGCGATGGGCAGCGATTGGTTGCGGACCGGCACCGGTTGCCGCAACCAACCACTGCCGATCCGCAAGCCGGCCGGTTACAGCGTCAGCCCCACCAGCACCGGCTCCGGCTCCAGCGTGATGCCGAACGCCTCGCGCACGCCGTCGCGCACCGTTCGCGCCAGCGCGACGACGTCCGCCGCCGTGGCCCCGTCGCGGTTGGTGATCGCCAGCGTGTGCTTGCTCGACAACGCGGCCGGCCCCGGAGCACCGAAGCCCCGGCCGAACCCCGCGTGCTCGATCAGCCACGCGGCGCTCGTCTTGACCTCGTCGGTCCCGGCGACCGGGAACCGCGGCGCACCCTCCGGCAGCGCCGCGGCGGCCACCGGCGCCAGCACGGGGTTGGTGAAGAACGAGCCGGCGCTCCACGTGTCGCGGTCGGCCTCGTCGAGCAGCATGCCCTTGCGCGCCCGCAGCGCCAGCACCGCGGCGCGCACGTCGAGCAGCGGCGCGCGCTCCCCCACCGCGACACCCAGCGTCCGCGCCAGCTCGGGGTAGGCGATCGGCACGGAGAGCTCGCCCTGCCGCAGCTGGAACGTCACGTCGAGCACCACGTAGCGGGGCGTCGGGGTCCACGGTGCGCGCGTGTCCTCGTCGGACGCCCTCATGGACCGCTTGAGCAGCGACGTGCGGTACCCGAACTGCAGGTCCGCGAGCGCCAGCGTCCGCACGCGCGCCCGGTCGCGGTCCCAGACCCGTACGGTCGCGACCGTCTGGGCGACCTCCTGACCGTAGGCGCCGACGTTCTGCACCGGCGTCGCGCCGGTGGAGCCCGGGATGCCGGACAGCGCCTCGAGGCCGTAGAGCCGGTGCGTCACCGCGTGCTCGACGACGTCGTCCCACGGGGTGCCCGCCGGCACCCGGTACGTCACGCCGGCGCAGGCGGAGTGGTCGGGCACGTCGATTCCGGTGCGGGTGTCGTGCACGACGACCCCGGCGAACCCCTCGTCGGACACGAGCAGGTTGGACCCGCCGCCGAGCACCAGGAGCGGCTCGCCGGCCTCGTCGGCGGTGCGGACCGCGTCGATCAGCTCGGCCTCGGTGCCGGTCTCGACGTATCGGGCCGCCGGGCCGCCGACGCGCAGGGTGGTCAGCGCCGCCAGCGGCGGGGCGGTGGTGGGGGCCGTCACGGCTCCAGGGTAGAAGGCGCGGCCGCGCGGACCGCTCGCCGAGGGTCCCGCAGCGGCCGGACCGCGCCGGCGGCGAGCATGCCGAGCGCCACGGGCGCCAGCACCGCGAGCAGCGCGTGGCGGTAGCCGACGGAGTCGGCCAGCGCGCCGAGCAGCGGCGGCCCGGCGAGCAGCGAGGTGTAGGCGACCGTCGCGACGACGGACACCCGCGCGGCGGCGCGCACGGGATCGTCGGACGCGGCGGTGATCCCGATGGGGTACACGAGCGCGACGCCCGCG
>CAZBIO010000225.1:0-2634 GCA_964491965.1 uncultured Cellulomonas sp. | reverse complement strand
AGGGTCGTGGCGCTGGGCTGAGGGCTGCGCCGCCGGATGCCGGGGCACAACAGGGCCCCGGGCGAAACACGTCGCCCGGGGCCCTGGTCGTGCAGGCCAGGGGCCCGTGGGAGCAGCCACGGACCCCTGGCGGTCACACGTCGATCTGACGCTCAGCAGTCGTAGTACAGCTCGAACTCGTGCGGGTGCGGCCGCAGCCGCAGCGCGTCCACCTCGGCGGAGCGCTTGTAGTCGATCCACGTCTCGATGAGGTCGGGCGTGAACACGTTGCCCGCCGTCAGCCAGTCGTGGTCGGCCTCGAGGTTGTCCAGCACCTCGTTGAGCGAGCCGGGCACCTGCTTGACCAGCGCGTGCTCCTCCGGCGGCAGCTCGTAGAGGTCCTTGTCGATCGGCTCCGGCGGCTCGATCCGGTTCTGGATGCCGTCGAGGCCGGCCATCAGCTGCGCCGAGAACGCCAGGTACGGGTTGCTCGACGGGTCCGGCACGCGGAACTCGAGGCGCTTGGCCTTCGGGTTGGAGCCGGTGACCGGGATGCGGATGCACGCGGAGCGGTTGCGCGCCGAGTAGACGAGGTTGACGGGCGCCTCGAAGCCCGGCACCAGGCGGTGGTACGAGTTGACGGTCGGGTTGGTGAACGCCAGCAGCGACGGCGCGTGGTGCAGCAGGCCGCCGATGTACCAGCGGGCGAGGTCCGAGAGACCGCCGTAGCCCTTCTCGTCGAAGAACAGCGGCTGGCCGTCCTTCCACAGGGACTGGTGGCAGTGCATGCCCGAGCCGTTGTCGCCGAAGAGCGGCTTCGGCATGAAGGTCGCGGTGCGGCCGTTCGCGTGGGCGACGCCCTTGACCACGTACTTGAACAGCTGGAGCTTGTCCGCCGACCGGAGCAGCGTGTCGAAGCGGTAGTTGATCTCCGCCTGACCGGCGGTGCCGACCTCGTGGTGCGAGCGCTCGACGCCGAGCTCGAGCTTCTCCAGCTCCAGGACGATCTCGTCGCGGAGGTCCGCGAACTGGTCCACCGGCGGGACCGGGAAGTAGCCGCCCTTGTAGGGGATCTTGTGCCCGAGGTTGCCACCCTCCTCCTCGCGGCCGGAGTTCCACGCGGCCTCGATGGAGTCGATGTGGTGGAAGGACTCGTTCTGGCTCGTCTTGAACCGCACGGAGTCGAAGATGTAGAACTCCGCCTCCGGCGCGAAGAACGCCGTGTCGGCGATGCCCGTCGAGCGCAGGTAGGCCTCGGCCTTGGCGGCCACCTGGCGCGGGTCGCGGCTGTAGGGCTCGTCGGTGTACGGGTCGACGATCCGGAAGTTCAGGTTGAGCGTCTTCTCCACGCGGAACGGGTCGACGTAGGCCGTCGTCACGTCCGGGATCAGCTTCATGTCCGACTCGTTGATCGCCTGGAAGCCGCGGATCGACGACCCGTCGAACATCTGACCCTCGACGAAGAAGTCCTCGTCCACCGACGCCGCAGGGACGTTGAAGTGCTGCATCACGCCGGGCAGGTCACAGAAACGGACGTCGACGAACTTGACGTCCTCACTCTTGATGAACGCCAGGACTTCCTCTGGCTTGTTGAACATCCGCTGCTCCTCGGTTGGTGGGGCCCGTGACCGGGCACGCCGAGGAGGCTAGGCGCGCTCGATGACCGGTGCATGCCGTCGTCGTTTCACACGTGTTACGTGCGAGGCCCGGGTGTGACGTCTGTGAGTCATGTCCACGTGCCGGACATGGGCGGCTCGCACCGCGGAACCGTCGCCGTTGCCTACGCTGGGCGGGTGGTGGAGCGCAGGGACGTCGGGTCGTGGCTGGGCGGAACGCCGGAGGGCGAGGCCGCGGGCCTGCCGCGGGAGGGCCGCGGTACGGCAGCCGGCTTGGCCCGGCGGTTCCTCGCCCTGTGCGTCGACTGGCTGGCCTGCCTGCTCGTCTCGGCCGCCTTCTTCCCGTCGTCGGGCACGACGAGCGGCGTTCCGATCGTCGGCGGGGACGCCACGGCGACGCTGGTGATCTTCGCCGCCGAGAACCTGATCCTCGTCGGGACCATCGGCTGCACGCTGGGTCACCGCCTGCTGGGCCTGCGGGTGCGTCGCCTGGCGCTGGGCGCGGACGGCCAGGTGCTGCCCGACGACAGCCACGCCCCCGGGCTCGGCCGGGCGGCGGTGCGCACGCTGCTGCTGTGCCTCGTCGTGCCGGCGGCGATCCAGGACGGCCTGGGCCGCGGCCTGCACGACCGCGCGGCGGGGACGGCGATCGTCCGGCGCTAGCGTCGCGCTTCTTCTCGTGGTGCGGCGCCCCGGGCGGGTCGACGTCCTGCTTGCCGAACCCTTTAGAAGGGTGGTTCGTCGGGGTATCCGGGGTTGGGTTGGGTGGTGTCGGGGTTGGTGAGTTGTTGGGTGTGGCCGTGCTCGCCCGGGACCACGCGGTAGGCCAGGCCGGCGGGTGTGTGCCATTCGAAGACGCCGGGTGCGACCTGTGTCAGCCGGTAGCCGCCGTCGGTTTTGAGGCGGTGGCAGCGGTTGGACAGGGGTCCGAGGTTGCCGGCGGCGGTGGTGCCGGGGGTGGGGGAGCCGTTGGCGGGTCGACCGTGGTATTCGGTGGTGTGGTCGATGTCGCAGTGGTGGGCGGGCACGGTGCAGGCGG
>CAZBIO010000224.1:0-18879 GCA_964491965.1 uncultured Cellulomonas sp. | reverse complement strand
GTGGGGCCATGCCGATCAGACTCGAGAACGTCGGTATCGCCGTCCGCGATCTCGAAGCGACGATCGCGGTCTTCACCGACCTCGGGCTGACGGTCCTCGGCCGTGACACGGTCAGCGGCGAGTGGGCCGACACCGCCGTGGGCCTCGATGGCAACCATGCCAAGATCGCGCTGCTCCAGACTCCCGACGGCCACGGTCGCCTCGAGCTCTTCGAGTACATCCATCCCGACGCGATCGAGACGGAGCCCACCCTTCCCAACGAGATCGGCATGCACCGCGTCGCCTTCTCGGTCGACAACATCGACGCAGCCCTCGAGATCGCCGCGAGGCACGGCTGCCACCCGCTTCGCGGCGTGGCCACCTACCAGGACGTCTACAAGCTCACCTACCTCCGCGGTCCCAGCGGAATCCTCGTCATGCTCGCCGAGGATCTGAAGAAGGACTGAACGCTGCCCCGTTCCGCGGGAGGGTGAATCGGCAGCGGCCGGTTGCGGTAACGGGGCCGGGAGCGCCACCAACCGCTGCCGATCGCGTCACTGGGGGCGACAACCAGTTCAGGGTTCGTTCAGGGTCACCCCCGATTCCCAGCGACCCGGTGCACCGGAAGGCTGGCCGCCATGGAACCCGAACGTACGGCCGGCCTGCGGTCTGCGTCGGCTGTGACGTTGCCGGTCGTGTCCCCCACGGCCCTGGCCATCGGCCCAGCGATCGTCGCGCGGCACGTGACCAAGCAGTTCGGTCGCGTCACCGCCCTGTCCGACCTGTCGGTCGAGATGCCCACGGGCGTCGTCGGCCTCGTCGGTGCGAACGGCGCGGGCAAGTCGACGCTCATCAAGATCCTGCTCGGCCTGATCCCCCCGACCTCCGGCGCGGCGACGATCCTCGGCCTCGACGCCGCGACCCAGGGACTCGACATCCGCCGGATCGTCGGCTACATGCCGGAGTCCGACTGCCTGCCGCCCGACGTCTCGGCCACCGAGCTCGTCGTCCACCTGGCGCGGATGTCCGGCCTGCCCGGCTCGGTGGCCCGGGAGCGCGCGGCGGACACGCTGCGCCACGTCGGGCTCTACGAGGAGCGCTACCGACCGATCGGCGGCTACTCCACCGGCATGAAGCAGCGCGTCAAGCTCGCGCAGGCCCTGGTCCACGACCCGAAGCTGGTCCTGCTCGACGAGCCGACGAACGGCCTGGACCCGACGGGCCGCGACGACATGCTCGACCTGATCCGCCGCGTCGGCGCGGAGTTCGGCATCTCGGTGCTGGTCACCTCGCACCTGCTCGGCGAGCTCGAGCGGATCGCCGACCACGTCGTGGTGATCGAGGGCGGCGTGCTCCAGCGCTCCACGTCCACCGCGGAGGCGACCGCCCTGGAGGGCGTGATCCTCGTGGAGGTCACCGACCGCGGGCCGGAGGTCGTCGCCCACCTGCGAGCGACCGGTGCGGACGTGGAGGTGGCCGACGAGGGCGGGAACCTCTTCTCCGTCACCCTGACCGACGAGGCCGTGCTCGACGCCGTGCCCGCGGCGGCCGCCGACCTCGGTGTCGGCCTGGTGCGCATGCAGCGGCGACGCCATCACCTGACCGAGATGTTCACAGAGGTGGCGCGATGAGCGAGCCGCAGGTCGTCCGAGCCGGCGCGGTCACCGAGCCGCCCGGCGACGTCATCCACGACATCGGGTTCCGCCACTACGCCGGCGAGCGGTTCGGCCGCGGCTGGGTCGTGCGCTCGCTGCTGGTGGACACCCTGCGCGGCGTGTTCGGCCTCGGCCGGCCCGCGCGGGCGAAGGTGATGCCCTGGCTGCTCGTCGGGATCCTGTTCACGCCGCCGCTGGTGGTCGCGCTGGTCGCGGTGCTGACGAACACCGGCGAGCTGCCGATCTCCTACACGCAGTACCTGGTGCAGCTCCAGCTCCCGATCGGGCTGTTCGTCGCCGGCGCCGCGCCGTACGCGGTGTCCCGCGACCTGCGCTATGGCGTGATGCCCCTCTACCTGTCCCGGCCGATGCTGCGCACCGACTACGTCTGGGCGCGCTACGCCGGCCTGGCGATCGCCCTGTTCCTGGTGATGGCGGGCCCGCAGACGCTGCTGCTGATCGGCGCGCTGCTGGCCAAGCTCCCCGTCGGCGACCAGCTCGCCGGCTGGGCGGGCGGCCTGCTCGCCTCGGCGCTGCTGGCGGTGATCCTCTCGACGATCGGGCTGGCCATCGCGGCGTTCACGCCGCGTCGCGGGCTCGGAGTCGCGGCGATCATCACCACGCTGCTGGTGGTCACCGGTGTCTCGTTCGCGCTGTCCGGCATCGCGATGTCGCAGGACTCGACCACCTGGGCAGCCATGGCGGGCGCCCTCGACCCGTTCCGGCTCGTCGACGGCGTCGCGTCCTGGGTCCTCGGCGTGAAGCCGACGATCCCCGAGTTCGCCCCGACGAGCGGGGCACAGGTGCTGGTGTTCGCGTGGGTGTACGTGGCCGTCGTCGTCATCGCCGGCATGGCGCTCCTGCGCCGCTACCGGAAGGCAGGCCGACTGTGATTCCTCCCCACCCGATCGCTCGCTGCGCTCACGCTCGTGCGGGGGCCCCGGAATGAGCGTCATCAGCTTGGACAAGGTGTCGCGCTGGTACGGCAACGTCGTCGCCGTCAACGACGTCACGATGACCGTCGGTCCCGGCATCACCGGCCTGCTCGGCCCCAACGGTGCCGGCAAGTCGACGCTGATCTCGATGATGGGCGGCTTCCTCGCCCCGTCGGCCGGCACCGTCGCGCTCGACGGCGGCCACGTGTGGAAGAACCCGGAGATCTACCGCGCGATCGGCCTGGTCCCCGAGGCCGAGGCCATGTACGACATGGTGACCGCCCGCCAGTTCCTGCTGGCGAACGCCCGCCTGCACGGCCTGCCGGACCCCGGCGCGGCCGCGCTGCGCGCCCTCGAGCTCGTCGACATGGTGGCGCCCAGCGACCGCGCGATCGCCACCTACTCCAAGGGCATGAAGCAGCGGATCAAGATGGCGACCGCGCTGGTGCACGACCCGGCGGTGCTGCTGCTCGACGAGCCCTTCAACGGCATGGACCCGCGCCAGCGGCTGCACCTGATGGACCTGTTGCGCCGCCTGGCGGCCGACGGCCGGACGGTACTGTTCAGCAGCCACATCCTCGAAGAGGTCGAGCAGATCGCCGACACCATCGAGGTGCTGGTCGCCGGCCGGCACGCCGCGTCCGGCGACTACCGGCGCATCCGCCGCCTGATGACCGAGCGGCCGCACCAGTACACGATCGCCTCCAGCGACGACCGCGCGCTGGCCGCCGCCCTCGTCGCGGAAGGTTCGGCCGACGGCGTGACCCTCGCCGGCGGAACCCTCGCCGTCCAGACGTCGGACTTCGGCCGCTTCGTCCATGCGCTGCCACGCGTCGCGCACAGCGCCGGCGTGCGGCTGCTCGACGTGTCGCCCGCCGACGAGTCCCTCGAATCCGTCTTCGCCTACCTGGTGGCCCGATGAACCCCGTCGTCGCACAGCTGACGGTGCGCGGCCTGCTCGGCCGTCGCCGGTCCGTGCTCCTGCTCGTCCTGCCCGTGGTGCTGCTCGCCCTCGCCGCGCTGACGCGATGGGCGTCCGACGCGTCGTCGGCCGCCTCCGCCAACCTGACGGGCGACTTCGCGATGGGCACGCTGCTGCCCCTGATGTGCCTGCTCATCGGCACGGGCGTCATCGGCCCCGAGATCGACGACGGCTCGATCGTCTACATGCTCGCCAAGCCGGTGCCGCGGCGCTCGATCCTGCTGTCCAAGCTCGGCGTCGCGCTCGCGACGACGATCGTGTTCGCCGTGCTGCCGATCGCGGCCGGTGCGGCGATCGCGGGCGACGAGGGCCTCCAACTCACCGCCGCCTACGGCCTCGCGGCGCTCCTGGCCGGCGTGGCCTACACGACGATCTTCGTCGCGCTCTCGGTGCTCACCCGCAACGCGGTCATCGTCGGGCTGCTCTACGCGCTGCTGTGGGAGTCCGTGCTCGGCGGGTACGTGCCGGGCGTGCGCGACGTCTCCGTGCGGCAGTGGGCCCTCGCGCCGGCCGAGCGACTGCTCGGCGCGGACGCGGCCGGCTGGGGCGTCACGTCCGCGGTCACCGTGCCGGTGGGGGTCACGCTGCTCGTCGTCGTGACGGTCGGCGCCGCCTGGCTGGCGATCGCCAAGCTGAAGACGCTGCGGCTCACCGCCGGGGACTAGGTACGCGGGAAGTGGGCAAACAAGTGCCGTTCGCGTAGTCTACTCGCGAGTAGACTACGCGCCATGCAGACGTTCCCCATGTTCGAGTGGTCTGCCGCGGGGCAGTTTCTCGACCGGGATGCCGAGCTGTCACGGCTCGAGAGCTGGTGGCAGTCCGGCGAGCGGCTCCCGGTGTGCCTGTACGGGCGGCGGCGCGCGGGCAAGTCGTGGCTCTTCCGCCGGTTCGCTCACGGCAAGCCCGCGGTCGTGCTCGTTGCCCGCGGCACCGCGCCGGGAGTCCAGTTGGACGACTTCGCCGACCGCCTCGAGCCGGTGCTGGGTGTCCGACCGGCGCTGACCGGCCTGGCGGACCTGTTCCGGACGTTGTTCCGCGCCGCCCGCGACCGACCGCTGCTTGCCGTGATCGACGAGTTCCCGTACCTGCTGCCGGCCACCGAACCGGATGTCCAGCGCGAGCTGACTGCGATCGCGGCGGTGATGGAGGAGGAGCGCGACACGTCGCGGCTGCGACTCATCCTGTGTGGGTCGATCGTCGGCCAGATGGAGTCGCTCCTGGCTGAGCGCTCGCCCCTGTACGGGCGCCTGCGCGCCCTGAAGCTGGATCCCGTGCCGTTCGAGCAGGCGCGTCTGTTCCTGCCCGGCCTGCCTCCGGTCGAGCAGTTCGAGCGGTTCGCGATCGCTGGCGGGATGCCGCTCTATCTGGCAGGGCTGGCGGACGCCCGGCCCCTGCCTGACGTCGTCTGCGAGCGGATGCTCGACCGGACCGCGGCGCTGTGGGATGAGGGCCGGGCGATCGTCGAGCAGGAGATGCGCGAACCGAAGGTGTACTTCGGGGTGCTGCAGGCGCTCGCGTCGGGCGACAAGGTGACCGGAGAGATCGCCTCGGTCCTCCATTCCGACGCGCAGCGAGCCTCGAAGTACCTGGGCGCTCTGGTCGAGATGCGGTTGGTCGAGCGCAGGCTGCCCTTCGGGGCGGAGCCGACGAGCCGGGTCGGCCATTGGCACCTGCGCGACCCGTTCCTGCGGTTCTGGTTCCGGTTCGTCTTTCCCTACCAGGACGACCTGGAGAACGGCTTGCCCGCCGAGACCCTGTACGCGCAGGAGATCGCCCCCGCTCTGCACGATCACGTCGGGGCCCAGTTCGAGGACTTCGCGCGCAGTTGGGTCCGCTCGCACCTGCCCGTCACCAAGGTGGGCTCCTGGTGGGGCCCGGCACTTCATGTGCTGCGTCGGCAGGGATCCCGCCGCTCGAGCGAGGAGATCGACATCGTCGGTCAGACCCGTGGCAGCGTCGAGGTCATCGGCGAGGCCCGCTGGCGCAACGGTGCGATGGACGTCCGGTACCTGTCGGACATCGAGAACTACAAGCTGCCTGCCCTGCACCAGTCCGGCTTGAAGATCGCCGCGCAGCCCACGATCGTGCTGCTCAGCCGCGGCGGGTACACCGAAGGGCTGAAGGCGGCCGCTCTCGCACGCGACGACCTGGTCCTCGTCGGCGCCGACGAGGCCCTCCAGGGCCTGCCCACCCAGGGGACCACGCGGGAGTAGGCGGGAAAGGGCGGCTGTTGCGGAAGACAGCCGTGTGGGCCCGGCCCCACACGAGGGAGCCGAGCCCACACGCCTGGTTGTGTCGTCAGACCCGGGCCGACGAACTCTTCGCGTACTGAGGCCACCCGCCGAACTCGGTGATCTCCGGGTGGGTCTCGGTCTGTTCGCGATGGCCGAGGATCCCCGGCACCACGCGGCCGTCGTCGAGCGTCACGGGTCCGCGGTACAGGCCGGCGGGCTCGCCCTCGATGACGTGCACCAGCACCTCGGGAGGCACCTGGTACAGCTCGCCGGCGATGGCGGCGCCGCGTTCCCCGTCCGTCGTCTCGTACATCGCGGGGTGGTCGTCGTCGATGGAGTGCAGGCGGTACCGCGGTGCCGTCGCGACCTCCTCGAGGAACTCCGCCCCGTCGAGGTTCGCGTGCAGCGGGAAGCCTCGCATCAGGGTGCCGTTGACGAACAGGATCTCGTCGTCCAGCTCGGTGCTTCGCTCGCCGCGGGCACGCAGCCAGAACGCCGCGAGAATCACGGCGAGCAGGGCGTAGCCGATCGTGACGCCGGGGGCGGCGTTGAAGCCGATCGCGTTGGCGTTGATCAGGCCGACGAAGGACAGCACCGCACCGACCGTCGCGGCGATCGCCGCGAAGTGCAGCTTGTGGTCGATGACGAAGCACGCGATGGCGCCCAGGACGATGCCGACCAGGACGGCCCCCTGGCCCGCCAGGTGCAGCCCGTCGTAGACGACACCGCTGTTGATCAGCGCCGGGATGCCGACCTGGTCCGCGGAGGTGCCGGCCGCCGCGAGGGCGTTGTCGATCTGCCCGGCGGCCCACTGCGCGATGCTCGGGATCATCGCCAGGACGATCGCCGGGGCGTAGCGGCGGGCGTTGACGTTGAACGCCTGCGCGCCGATGACGAGGCCGATGTAGAGCAGCACCGGCACCAGCGCCTGCATCGGGAAGACCGCGAGGAACGTCCCGACCAGTCCGGTGAAGCACACCACGGCGACGACGATGCCCGTGACGAGCGAGTATCCGATGCGGCCGCCGACCGCCTTCCAGCCGGGGTGACCGACGTACACCGCGGGCGGGAAGGGCGAGCCCAGGAACGACCCGACGATGGCGCCCAGGCCGTCCGCCGTCAGCACCTGGCGGGTGGAGTAGTGGTCGCCGGCCGCGGCGGCGGACTCGATGTTCGTCATGCCCTCGGTGAAGTTGTAGATGCCGAGGGGAATGGCGGAGGCGAGCAGCGGGGCGATGTCGCTGAAGCCGGAGATGACGTCGCCGGTGGGGAACGGCAGGTGCAGCGCCAGGTTGCCGATCGACTCCCCGACGGCGCTGGGCTGCAGGATCCCGGACCACCCCAGCAGGACGGCGACCCACGCGACGACGGTGGCGAGGATCACGGCCAGTAGGCCCACCGGCGCCCCGAACGGCATCCGCTTGTTGGCGAACCACCCGAGAAGCAGGAACGCCAGCGCGACGAACGCGATCCACGGCGCCTGCCACATCTCGGCGACGGGATTCATCGAGATGAAGGTGATCGAGATGCCGGCGAGCGCGCCCAGCAGCGCCGCGCGCGGGGTCAGGCGCCGCAGCCACGGGCCGAACAGCGCGCCCAGCAGCACGATGCACCCGATCATCAGGCACCAGGCGAGCCCCGCCCGCCAAGCCTTCATCGCGTCACCGGACTCGAGCGCGACCGGCAGCATCACGACGTAGACCACGATGAACGTGTGCGGCACGCTCGGCCCGTACGGCAGCGCCGTGACGTCGGTCCGGTTCTCCTTGTGCGCGAGGCGGCGCGCGAGGAAGGCGTACCAGATGTTCCCGAGGGGGAGCGCGATGCCGAGCGCCGGCAGGATCCGCCCGTAGACGGTCCCCTCCGGGATCTTCACCACGGTCAGGCACAGCCCGCTCAACACGATGACGTTGAGCAGCACGTTGGTGCCGAGCCCGAACAGTCCGTTCCAGTCGCCCTTGACCCACCAGCGCGGTCGAACCGCGACGGTCGGTGCGGCGACGGCCTGGGCGCTCATGCCGAGGCCCCCGTCGCCTCGTCGGCCGCGAGCGCGTCGTGGAACGCGGACGACGGCGCCACCCAGCCGACGATCCCGCCTTGGGCGCTGATCATCGCGAGGGTCATCGAGTAGAACTCCGGGAAGTACGAGGCCGTGCAGTCCGACAGCACGAGGCACTCGAAGCCGCGGTCGTTGGCCTCACGCATCGTCGACTGGACGCAGACCTCGGTGGTCACGCCGGTGAAGACGAGGTGCGTGATGCCGCGCGCGCGGAGGACCGTCTCCAGGTCGGTGGCGTAGAAGGCGCCCTTGCCCGGCTTGTCGACGACGACCTCGCCGGGGGCGGGGGCGAGCTCCGGGACGATGTCGTGCCCGGCGGAACCGCGGACGAGCAGCCGGCCCATCGGCCCTTCGTCGCCGATGCGCAGGGTGGGGTTGCCACGATCGCGCTTGGCGGGGAACAGGTCGGTGAGGTCGGGGCGGTGGCCCTCGCGCGTGTGGATGACCGTCATGCCGCGGCCACGCACGGCCTGGAGCACCGCGCGGGTCGGCGCGATGGTGGTGCGCAGGAGCGCGACGTCGTTGCCGAGGGACTCGCCGAACCCGCCGGGTTCGACGAAGTCGCGCTGGAAGTCGATGCAGAGCAGGGCTGTGCGGTCCGGGTCGAACGCATAGGGATACGGATCCGCCGTGACGGTGATCAACGAGGGCCTCCTCGTCCTGGCATTGTTGTCTCCTTGACTGTCTGTCCGGACCGCTGTGGTCCGGGGACGATGTGGGTGCCAGCGCGTCCTGCCAGCGCCTCGTGCATGGCCGGAAGGGACGTGACGACGGCGAGGCGTCCGCCGGCGTCGAGGAACTGCAGCGCCGACTCGACCTTCGGTCCCATCGAGCCGGCCGGGAACTGCCCCGCCTCGTACAGGGAGCGCATCTGGTCGGCGTCGACCTCGCGCAGCGCGCGCTGGCGTGGGGTGCCGAAGTCGACGAACACGTGGTCGACGCCGGTGACGAGCACCAGGACGTCGACCCCGACCTGCGCGGCGAGCACGGACGATGCGCGGTCCTTGTCGACGACGGCGTCCACCGGGTGCAACCCGTCCCCGTCGTGCACGACGGGGATGCCGCCGCCCCCGGCCGCGACGACGACGCAGCCGTCGCCCAGGAGGGACGAGATCTGGCTCGCCTCGACGATGCGGCGCGGTTGCGGGCTGGGGACGACCCGCCGGAACCGGCCCGTCCCCGTCTCGCTGACCGACCATCCCTCGTGCCGCGTCAGCTGACGGGCGCGGGCCTCCGGGATCGTCGGCCCGATGGGCTTGGTCGGCGCCCCGAAGGCCGGGTCGGCGCCGTCGACCGCGCCGTGGGTGAGAACCGCCACCGCGCGGGTGGGCAGGTGGCGGGCCTCGAGCGCCGAGTCGACGGCGACCGCGAGCATGTGCCCGATGCCGCCCTGCGAGTCCGCGACGGCGAGCCACAGCGGAAGGCCGGGCAGCCCCTCGTCGGCGGCCTGTGCGGCGACCAGCTCGCCGCGGCGCAGGATGAATCCCACCTGCGGGCCGTTGCCGTGCGTGACGAGCACGTCCCATCCGTCGGCGACGAGCGCCGCGATCTGGTCCGCGAAGCCGCGGGCGCGCTCCTGCTGGCGCGCGATGGAGGCGGGCTCGTCCTCCAGGACCAGCGCGTTGCCGCCGACGGCGATGAGCGCGGTGCGCCTCACACGACACCTCTCAGTGCCGCCAACGCGCGCACCGCCGCCACGAACACCTCGTCGGGCGCCCTGACGATGCCGGCACCGATCTGGCCGACCCCCGCCTCCCGGTGCGCGATGCCCGTGTTGATCACCGGCAGCACCCCGGTGTCGAGAACGCGCAGCACGTCGATACCGCTCGGGGCGCCGGCGAAGCCGAGCGACGGAAGCGCGAACGCCGGGTGGGGGGCGAGCGTGATGCGCCGCATCGAGCGGGTGATCGCGAGCGCGTCCTCGGGCGTGCCGCCGACGAACCGCGTGATCGCGGGAGACGCCGCCATGGAGAACCCGCCGAGCCCCAGCGTCTCCGTGATCGCGGAGTCGCCCAGGTCGGGGTTGGCGTCCTCGATCCCGTACCCGGGGAAGAACAGGCCGTCGGCGGGTCCCACCGGCGCGGTGAACCAGCGGTCGCCGGTTCCCGCCACCCGCAGCCCGAACTCCACGCCGTTGCGTGCCATCGCCGTGACGAGCGTCGATCCGGCAACTCCCGCCGCGGCGTTCATGGACAGCTTGGCGCCCGCCATGGACAGGTTGAGCGCGAAGTGGTCGTTCCCGGCGAGGAACTTCAGGACCTCCACGCCGCCCGTGGTGCGCGCGAGGGCCGGTGCCAGCCGGCGGGCCAGCAGGCTCGTGGCGGCGACGACTCGGTTGTGGCACTCGTCGCCCATCGTCAGCGCCTGGCTGAACAGCGCGGTGGTGTCGACCGGTCCGGCGGCGCGCAGCACCTCGTCGAGGGTGGGGCCCAGGACGTCGCGCATCCATCGCAGACGGTCCAGCACCTCCTGGTCGTAGGCGCCGAAGCGCAGCACCTTGCCGAGCCCCTCGTTGAGGGAGGCGAACGCCTGACGGCCGCCGTCCTCGACGACGAACACGGGCATCGACGGTGCGACGACCCCGGCCATGGGGCCGACCGCACCGGAGTGGTGGCAGGGCGAGACCGCGATCGCGCCGGACCGCAGGAGCCGCTCCGCCTCGGCCGGCTCCGTCGCCCACCCCTCGAACAGGGTCGCGCCGACGAGCGCTCCGATCATGGGGCCGCACATACGGCCCACCTCGATGGGGGGCCCGGCGTGGAGCAGTGCCCGTCCCTCGCCCAGCGCGGGCATCACGTCGCGGGCGGGGCGCACGCCGACGAGCCGCGGGCGGACCGCATGCACGGCCGCGATGGCCTCGGCGTTGGCCGCCCGGGTCTCGTCGGTGTCGAGCGCCACCATCGCGCGGGCGGCGTCCGCGTTGCCGAACGCCGCCGGACGCCAGTCGAGCTGGAGAACGTCCTGTGGCGCCACTCCCTCCACGATGAGAGGGAGGCCGACGTTGAGGACGCGAACGCTTCCGGGGATCATGCGTGCTCCCGAGTGGTGGAGGGGGAATCGGATGCCGGGGCGGCCGCGCCGACGAGGGCGGCGGCGTACCGCGCGGCGGCGGCGTTCGACGGCAGGACGTGCGCGTGGACGGACCGCAGGACCTTCCGCTGCGCCTCGAAGCCCTGCGGATCTCCGACCGTGCCGCAGACGCTCGCGACGACCTCGAGCCGGCGGCCGTCGGCCGCCGCGGCGGCCCGGGCAGCCGTCACGGCGTCCGCCAGCGGCGTCGCGGGATCGGCGGCGGATCCGAAGCCCAGGACCAGGTCCAGGAGCAGGACGCCGACGTCTGCCCGTCCGCCGGCCGCGGCGACGCGCTCGGCGCGTGCCGCGGGGTCGATCATCGGGTGCGGCCGCCCGACCGTGTACTCGTCGTCGCCCAGGTCGAGGATCTCGGCGTCGACGCCGTGCCGGCCCAGGATGACCTTCGCCTCGGCCGCGAGCGTGCCGCCGGTGTACAGGCCGAGGACCCGGCGGGGCAACGACGAGGCCGCGACCGGCGGGGGTGTCGCAGACTCGACGTCGAGGTGGTGCCCCAGCAACGAGGCCGCCGTGGCGGCGGCACCCTCGCGGGTGCCGCGGACGCTGACCGTTCCCGCCTCGGCGTCGTCCTGGCCGATGTAGCAGGCGACGGCCACCTTGCCGAGGCTCGTCAGCTTCTTCAGGAGCCGATCCGCGACCTGCGGCGCGGCGGGCTTGGAGACGATCATCACGACGCGCGTCGCGTCGTCCGCCGCGATCATGTCGAGCGCCAGGTCGGACATCAGGCCACCGACGTCCGCCGACAGGTCGCGGCCACCGACGCCGATCACCTGGCGGACCCCGACCCCGGCGCGATCCAGCAGGCACGACACCTCCTGGGCGCCGGTCCCCGAGGCCGCGACGATCGAGACCGGACCGGACGACAGCACGTTCGCGAACCCGAGCGGCACGCCGTCGATGACGGCCGTCCCGCAGTCGGGACCCATGAACAGGAGGTTGCGGCCGACCGCCAGGCGCTTGAGGCGCAGCTCGTCCGCGAGCGGCACGTTGTCCGAGAAGCAGAAGACGTGCAGGCCGGCACGAAGCGCCTGCTCGGCGACGACGGGGGCGTTGACGCCGGGAGTGGACACCGCGGCGATCGTCAGCCCCGGGTCCGTGGCCATCCCCTCGTGGACCGTTGCCGGGGGCGCGTCCTCGGCATGACCCGCGGCCTGTTCGACGACGGTCAGCCCGTCGGCGGCCTCGGCCAGGGCGGACTCGGCCGTGGCGTCGTCCTCGGCCCGCACCGTGATCAGCAGGTCGTCGGGTGCGATCGTCAGGCCGGCGGGCACCATGGCGGACCGGTCGAGGATCTCGAGGTTGGCAGGGGTCGCCATCATCGCGCCGACACGGATGACACCCGCGCGCTTCTCGATCTGGCTGGCCAGCGCCATCAGCGTGACCGAGTCCTTGTACAAGCGCGGGAACACCCGGGTTGCCAGGACGGACGATTGAGCGTTCATGCACACCTCTGCTTGTCGATGGAAGACGGCGCGCCGAGTGCGGGCGCGTCGTCCAGGTCTGTCGTGCCGCGGGGTCGCCGTGCGACGTCGACGGACCATGCGACCCCCGCAGCGAGGTCGAGGCCGGAGGTCGCGCCCCAGGCGTGGGCAGCGCGCAGCGCCTGCGGCACGAGGCTGACGTCGCCCATGGCTCGAACGAGCGCGTGGACGTGCTGCGAGAACTCGCCCTCGAGCGCCGCGCGGAGGTCGTGCCGTGACGCGCGCGTCGTGCGCGGCAGCAGCGGCGCAACGACGCAGGCGAGGGCGGCGAGCGCATTCGGGCCGGCATCGGAGGCGCGGAGGCCGGCGAGGACGCCGACGACGACGTCGTCACCGGCCGGTGTCGCGCCGGGGCCGGCGCCGATCAGGCGTGAAGCGATCACACCGAGCGCCCGTCTGTCGCCCCGGAGCGCCGCCGACGCCAGCCGGGGCGCCAGCGCACGCAGGGGGCGGGGGTCCATCGCGACGAGCCCGTCGACGTCCTGACCCGCCGCGGACAGCCCCTCGAGCATCGCGCGGGCGGCGCGGTCGTCCAGGCGCTGTGGGGTGAGCCTCAGGTCGACGCCGTGGACCGCCGCGGGCGGCAGGGCGCGCCATCCGGACAGGTCCACCGGGTCGCCCCCGGCGGTGGCCGCGGCGAGACGCACCGCGCCGAAGTCGTCGGGCAGGGGCAAGAAGACCCCGCCCGCGACCAGGCCACGCACACCGGTCGACACGGGCAGGAGCCGGTCGTCGGGCCCGGCGAGGAGGACGGCCGATTGTCCGACATGGACCACCTGCCATGGAGGCCGACGTAGCCAGGGAGGTGAGTCGAGACTGCCGACAGGCACGTCCACACGCGATGGGGCGCGGACGCTGACTGAACCCACGCCCACGAGGCTGGCAGGATGTCCATCGCAGGGACAACGTCCGGATCGGCCTCGATTGCGGGGCCGCCTCGTCCGTTTCGGACAATGGAGGGTGTCGTGGTCGAAGCGACGGTTCGCGACGTCATGACCCTGCCCGCCCTGCGAGGCACCGCGGTCCTGGCGGGATCGGCCGGCCTCGATCGGCTCGTCACGGGCGTCAACGTCATGGAGGTGCCCGACATCGAGGCCTACGTCAAGAGCGGCGAGCTGCTCCTGACGACCGCCTATCCCGTGCGCGACCACCCCGAGCGGCTCGTCGAGCTCGTGCCGGTCCTCGCCGCCCGCGGACTGGCCGCGCTAGCGATCAAGCCGATGCGGTACCTGGACAAGATCCCGGACATGCTCGTCGCCGTCGCGGACGAGCAGGAGTTCCCGGTGCTGGTGCTGCCCGACGACACGTCGTTCAACGACGTCATCGGCGCGGTGCTCGCCGTGGTCCTCGCCGAGTACGGCGCCGAACCGGCCCGCGCGGAGGCCATCCGGGAGCGCCTGACCGGCGTCGCACTCGCCGGCGGCGGCCTGCAGGAGATCGCGCGGGCGCTCTCCGGGGCCCTGGACCGCGAGGTCGTCGTCGTCGACCGCGACCAGGAGGTCCTGGGCAGCAGCAGTGGGCCGGCCGAGCCTGTCGCATCGACCCCCTGGGCCTACCCCATCACCGTCGCCGGGGCGAACCGCGGCCGGCTGCTCGTCGGAGGCCAGGACGAGCCGACGCTCGGGCAGCGCAGGCTGATTCGCCAGGCGTGCTTCGCGGCCGGGATGTACATCGCGCAGGCCATGGCGACCCTCGAACTCGATCGCCGTCTTCGCGTCGTCTTCCTGGAAGACCTCGTGACGCGCCCGGACCTCGACCCGCAGGTCGTGCTCCAGCGATCACGCCTGTACGGCTGGGAGATGGCGACGGAGTCCGTCGTCCTGCTGGCGCGGGCCCCCTCCGAGCTCTCGGACGCCGCGGTGGTCCAGGCGTCGACCATCCTGTCGTCGCGCGCCGTCGCGTGGTCGCGCGGCCGGGAAGTGGTCGCGATCGTCCCTCGCGACGTGCTGACCGGGCGCCGCGACCTGCCCGACCGGTGGCGGCTGGCGCTGGACGGGCTCGGGGACGGCGGCACCGTCGTCGCGGTCGGGACCGTGGCCCACACGAGTGCCGAGCTGTCCCCGAGCCATGCGAGCGCACACGAGGGGCTGACGATCGCCGAGAGGACGGGCCGCCCCGTCGCGTGGCACGACGAGCTCGGCATGGAGCGCCTGCTGCTCGCGGTGCCGCGGGAGACGCTCGAGGCCTTCACCGCGTCGACGATCGGCCCGCTCACGGCCTACGACGCCGCGCACGGAACCGACCTGCGGGGGACCCTCGCCGCCTACCTCAGCCTCGGCAACGGCGCGGAGGCGGCCCGCGAGCTGTACATCCACTACAACACGTTCAAGCACCGGATGGCGCAGGTGAACGAGCTGGTCGGGCCGAGGCTCCGCGAACCCCGCGGCCGGTTGGTGCTTGCCCTCGCGCTCGAGGCGCGGAAGTTCCTCTGACCTCATCCCACGGCCCGCCCGTGCCCCTACCGGATCCGGATCGGAATCGGGCTACGCCCCCCTACCGGCTCGGGATCGGGACCGCCCGCGACTCCCACCGGATCGGGATCGGGACCGGCGCGGGCCGCGGCGCCAGGCCGGCGAGGCGGGCGGCGACCCGCCGCCGCAGCCGGCGCCACCAGCCCGAGAAGCGGCTGTCGTGCCACGCCTCGAGGGCACGTTCGGCGTCGTGCCAGGCGGACACCAGGAGCACCCCCGACCCGGCCAGCCCGACGATCCGATGGGCGTCCTCCGGACCGGTCTCCAGCAGCATGAACGCCGCGCCGAGCCCGACGAGGTACGCCAGGGCGGACCCCGGCACCAGGCACAGCTGCCGACGGGCGGCGACGACGCGGCGCCAGGTGCCGACCGGGGCGCGCTGCCGCGACACGTCGAGCCACGTGAAGGCGAGCTGGAAGGGCAGCATGCCCCAGTACAGCGCCATGGCCCCGCTCCACCTGCGTCGACGGCTCGTCGCACCCAGATCGGCGGGCGCGGCGCCCGCCTGAGGGGTCAGAAGGTGCGGGACCAGCGGCGGCCGTCCGCGGCGAACCCCGCGGCGGCGAACACCGACGAGTGCCCGCGGTGCGTCGAGGACAGGCCGGCCGCGTCGAACGGGTAGCCCTCCACCACATCGGCGCCCTGGGACCGCGCGTACTCGACGGCGCCGTCGAGCAGGGCGCGCGTCACGCCGGTGCCACGCAGGCGGCGCACGACGAAGAAGCACAGCACCGTCCACGTCGCCGTCCCCTGCGGCGTGACGCGCGGCATGGTGCGCGAGCGTGCCAGCCGGGCGTACGACTCCCGCGGCGCCACCGAGCACCAGCCCACGGGCTCGTCGCCCTCGTACGCGAGCACGCCGATGGGGGTCCCGGCATGCACCAGATCGTCCATCGCCGCCCGGCGCTCGTCGGGCGTCAGGTCGGCGTTCCCCGCCACGCGGTACGGCGTGCAGAAGCAGTAGTGCGGCGCGCCGCGGGACGTGAACAGCCGGACGTAGTCGCCCCACGTCTCGGCGGTGACGGCGCGGACGGCGGTCACCGCAACCCCGTGCGGCTCGGTGGACTTACGCACGCTGCGCCACGTGCGCGCCCTCGCCGATCTCCTCGACGAGCGCGGAGTCGAACGCCGGGAGGTCGTCCGGCGTGCGGCTCGAGACGAGCCCGGCGTCCACGACCACCTCCTCGTCGACCCAGTGGGCGCCCGCGTTGGTCAGGTCGGTGCGCAGGCTGGGGTAGGACGTCATGCGCCGCCCGTCCACCACGCCCGCCTCGACGAGCGTCCACGCGCCGTGGCAGATCACCCCCACGGGCTTGTGCTGCGCGAAGAAGCCCCGCGCGAAGCCGACCGCGCGGGCGTCCATGCGCAGGTGGTCGGCGTTGACGACGCCGCCGGGCAGCACCAGCGCGTCGAAGTCGTCGGCCGACGCCCGGGAGACGTCGAGGTCGACGGCCTGGTGGTACCCCATCTCGCCGTGCACCTCGCCGGAGGCGGGCGAGACGAGCGTCGCCTGGGCGCCCGACTCCACGACCGCCTCCCACGGGCTGGTCAGCTCGCTGTCCTCGTAGCCGTCCGTCAGGAGGAAGGCGACCTTCTTGCCGCTGAGGTTCATCGGGTTCGGCTGCTGCATCTGCGTCCCCTTTCGCTCGTCGGTGCGTCCACGCTAGGCACGGCCCGTTCGCGGGTGCACCCGGAGCCTGCCAGGCGGCGGACCGCGCGAAGCCCCGGGCGGCGGACGACCCGGGCCAGGCGGCGGACGGCTCGGGCCCCACCGGGCGGCGGTCCACGCGGCGGGCTACCGTGGCAGGGCAGGGTCACCGCGGCCCACGTTCCGGCGCGGCGACCCGAGGCAGCGACCGGCGCGTCGCCCGACGACGCCGGCCGAACGCGGGTCGAGACCACGGCCCGCCCCTTCGTCGGCCCCGGTCCGGGTACTCGCCCAGCAGGCCGAACCCAGCAGACCGGACCAGGGCCGAGCGGACCGAGCCAGGCGTACCGAGTCAGGGCCGTGCGACGGGAGGGACCGACATGTACGTGGGACTGGGGATCGTGCTGCTCGTCGCGGGGGCGGTGCTCGCCTTCGCGACCGACTTCGACGTGAGCGGCGTGGACATGGTCATGGTCGGCTGGATCCTCATGGCCGGCGGCTTCGTGTCGATCGTCCTGTCGCTCGTGCTCTCCCGCCGGCGCAGCGTCGCCTCGCGCCGGGTCACCCAGCGCGACCCCGTGACGGGCACCGAGGTCCAGGAGACCCGGTACGAGGACCAGTAGTCGAGGCGGAGCCATGACCACCATCGTCAAGGACGTCATGACGCCGGGCGTCATGACCGTCAGCGACACCAAGACCGTCCGGGACGCCGCCGCGCTCATGCGCCAGGCGGACATCGGCGCCGTGGTCGTCACCGAGCACGGTGAGCTGATGGGGCTGGTGACCGACCGCGACCTCGTGGTCCGCGTCCTGGCCGCCGGAAAGGGCCCGGACACCGCCATCGGTGAGGCCTGCAGCGACCAGCTCGTCACCGTCTCGTCCGAGGACGACACCGCGGACGCCGCCCGCATCATGGCCGAGCACACGGTGCGACGCCTGCCCGTGGTGGACGGGGACCACGTGGTGGGCATCGTGTCGCTCGGCGACCTCGCGGTCGCCCGGGACCCGGGGTCCGTGCTCGGGCAGATCTCCGCCGGCGAGCCCAACGACTGATCGCGAGCCCGACGCCTGATCGCGGGCCCGGCGCCTCACGGCCCAACGACTGATCGCGAGCCCAGCGACTGGTCAGCGGCCCGCGCGCGGTGGCGGGCTCCACTGCGCCGGGTGACCATGGTCCCGTGCGTGCGATGTGGACCGGGGCCGTCACGTTCGGCCTCGTCAACGTGCCGGTCAAGCTCTACAGCGCGACCGAGGACCACGACGTGTCCCTGCACCAGGTCCACGACGCCGACCGCGGGCGGATCCGCTACCAGCGCGTGTGCGAGCTCGACGGCGAGGTCGTCCCGTACGAGCACATCGACCGCGCGTACGACGACGGCGAGCGGACGGTGGTGCTGACCAAGGAGGACCTCGCGGGCCTGCCCGCCGAGCGCGACCGCGAGATCGAGGTCGTGGAGTTCGTCCCGAGCGACCAGATCGACCCGATCATGCTCGACCGCACGTACTACCTGGAGCCGGCGTCGAAGTCGACGAAGGCGTACGTGCTGCTGCGGCGCACGCTGGAGGAGACCGACCGCACCGCCGTGGTGAAGTTCGCGCTGCGGCAACGCACCAGTCTCGCGGCCTTGCGCGTGCGCGGGGACGTGCTGGTGCTCCAGACGTTGCTGTGGGCCGACGAGGTGCGCGAGGCGGACTTCCCGTCGCTGCGCGAGGACGTCGAGGTCTCGCAGAAGGAGCTGGCGATGAGCTCGCAGCTGGTCGCCAGCTTCGAGGGTGACTTCGCCCCCGAGCAGTACACCGACGAGTACCAGGCGCAGCTGCGCCAGCTCGTCGAGGCGAAGCTCGAGCGGGGCGAGTCCGTGGACAGCGCCGCGACGTTCGGCGAGCGTGCCGAGGCGGAGGCCGAGGGCGGCGCCGAGGTGATCGACCTGATGGACGCGCTGCGCAAGAGCGTCGCGGAGGCGAGGTCCAAGCGGTCCGCGGGCGCCGAGTCCGACGAGCCCGAGGCGGCCACGCCGCGGCGGGCGCGCTCGGCGCGCAAGAAGACCGGCTGACTCACTCCACGACGACGTCGGCCGGCTTCTTGTCCTCCCGCCAGCCGCGCCACGACGGTGCGCGCAGCCGCGCGTCGGGGTCCGTCAGCGGGTCCGCGGTCCACTCGGCGGCCTCGACCTCGCCGACGAGGGTGGGCCGCACCCAGCGCGCGTGGCGCGCGTCGATCGACGGCACGCCCTCCAGCGGCGGACTCGCCCGGTGGAGGGACGCCAGTCGGGTCGCCGCCGCGCGGCGGTCGGCGTCGCTGAACCCCGTGCCGACCCGGCCGGCGTACCGCAGGGTGCCGTCGG
>CAZBIO010000223.1:0-23025 GCA_964491965.1 uncultured Cellulomonas sp. | reverse complement strand
AGCCAGTAGCCGGAGAAGTTGCCGGCGACCAGGCCGGACAGGATGTTGAGCGACGCGCCGCCCTCACGCGAGGACTTGACGACCTCGCGGACGTGCTTGCTCTTGGTCGACGTGAACACCTTGACCAGCTCGGGGATGATCGCGCCCGCCAGGGTGCCGCAGCTGATGATGATGGCGAACTTCCACCACGCGCCCGCCGCGTCGCCGGTGAGGTCGCCCAGCACGTACCAGGTGGTGACGAAGGTCAGGACGATGCTGACGATGCTCGTCAGCCACACGAGCTGGGTCAGCGGCGCCTCGAAGTTCATCCGGGTCGCCTTGGTGTAGCGCGCCCGGACGATCGCGTCGTTGATGAGGTACGACAGCGCGGAGGCGACGAGCATGACCGCGCGCACCGCGAAGATCCACACGAGCAGCGTGGCCTGGATGGACGGGTCCGCGACTGCCAGCAGGATGAACGTCACCAGCGCGACGCCGGTGACGCCGTAGGTCTCGAAGCCGTCGGCCGAGGGGCCGACCGAGTCGCCCGCGTTGTCGCCGGTGCAGTCGGCGATGACGCCGGGGTTGCGCGCGTCGTCTTCCTTGATCTTGAAGACGATCTTCATCAGGTCGGAGCCGACGTCCGCGATCTTGGTGAAGATGCCGCCCGCGATACGCAGCGTGGCGGCGCCGAGCGACTCGCCGATGGCGAAGCCGATGAAGCAGGCGCCCGCGATGTCCGCCGGCAGGAACAGCAGGATGACCAGCATCATGAGCAGCTCGGTGCTGATCAGCACCATGCCGACGCTCATGCCGGACTTCATGGGGATGCGGTGCACCGGCACGGGGTCGCCCGACAGCGACGCGTGCGCGGTGCGCGAGTTGGCGAACGTGTTGACGCGCATGCCGAACCAGGCGACGCCGTAGGAGCCGGCCATGCCGAGCAGGCTGAACGCGATGATGATGAAGACGCGCCCCCAGCTCATGTCCTGGAGCGCCTTGTAGTACACGACGATGACCGCGGCGATGAACACCCACAGCGTCAGCAGGAACTTGCCCTGCTTGGCGAGGTACGCCTTGCACGTCGCGTAGATGAGCTCGGAGATCTCCTTCATCGTCGCGTGCACGGGCAGCTTGCGCAGCTGCGTGAACACCATGACGCCGAAGCCGAGGCCGAGGACGCACAGAACGAGTCCGACGACGAGGAGGAGTCGTCCGGAGACGCCGCCGACGGTCTCGACGACGGACAGATCCGGAAGAACGAGGCTGGCCTCGCCGCCGTGCGGTTCGTTGCCGGCGGCCAGAAGGCTGGAGAGTGACGCTATATGGGTGCTCACGGTCCGATCCTGAAGATGAAAGCGACCTTGCTGTCGGCTCCACGCTATGAGCGGGTCCCCGGCGTGTGGTGTGACCTACGACCCACCGGCGGCCACGCCCGCAGGCGACTCGTCCGTTCTGCGGGCCAGCGCCTTCGTCGCCTCGGTGACGAGGAAGACGACCACGGCCCCCGCGAGCACCAGCGCCCAGTCCCGCGTCCGGATGGGCGCCGAGCCGAACCACGCGTGCATGAACGGCGTGTAGACGAAGACGAGCTGGAGCACGACGAGCGCCCCGCACGCGACCCAGACCAGCCGGTTCCCGGTGAGCACGGCCGGCGTCAGGCTGGACCGGCCGAGGAACCGGCAGCTGAACAGGTAGGCCATCTGGCCGAGCGCGAGCATGCACACGGCGGTGGTCTGCGCCCGCCCGTAGTCGCCGCCGAGCCGATCCTTAAGGACGAAGACGGCGAAGGTCGCGGCGCCGATGGTCACGGACGCGACGGCGATGATCAGCAGCGAGCGCCGGGCGACCACGTGCGCCGTCGGTGAGCGCGGCGGGCGGTCCATGATGTCCGGCTCGGCCGGCTCGCCCGCCAGGGAGAGCGAGAGCGTCACCGCGGTGACGAGGTTGACCCACAGGATCTGCACGGGCGACAGCGGCAGAGCCATCCCGGCGAGCACGGCGACGAGGACGACGAGCGACTGCGCGCCGTTGGTCGGCAGGAGGAAGACGACGGACTTGCGGACGTTGTCGTAGATCCGCCGTCCCTCCTCGACGGCCCGCTCGATCGTCGCGAAGTTGTCGTCGGCCAGGACGATGTCCGCGGCCTCCTTCGTCGCCTCGGTGCCCTTGATCCCCATGGCGACGCCCACGTCCGCGCGGGTGAGCGCGGGGGCGTCGTTGACGCCGTCGCCGGTCATCGCGACGACCTCGCCGCGCGCCTGGAGGGCGCGGACGATGCGGATCTTGTGCTCCGGGGAGGTCCGCGCGAACACGTCGACGTCGCGCACCACGCGCCGCAACTCCTCGTCGGACATCGTCTCGAGCCGGGCGCCGGTCAGCACGTCCACCTGTTCCGCGTGGACGATGCCCAGCTCGCGCGCGATCGCCGTCGCGGTGCCGGCGTGGTCGCCGGTGACCATCTTCACGGCGATGCCCGCGCGGTGGCACTCGGCGATCGCGTGCACCGCCTCGGGGCGCGGCGGGTCGACGATGCCGACGAGCCCGAGGAACTCCAGGCCGGTCACGTCGCCGAGCCCGAGGGATGCCGAGGCGCCGGCGGGGCGGCGCGCCGCCGCGAGCACCCGCAGCCCCCGGGCGCCGAGCTCGTCGATCACCGCGTCCCATGCGGCGAGGTCCGGAGCCTCGCACCGCTCCAGCAGACGGTCCGGTGCGCCGACGGCATGGACCCACCGCAGGCCGTCGACCTCGTCGAGCGTCGCGGAGAACTTCGTCGCCGACTCGAACGGCACCTGTGCCAGCCGCATCGCCCCGGCGGACGTGACGCCGCCCTTGCGGGCCAGGGCCGCCAGCGCGCCCTCCGTGGGCTGCCCGACGAGCGACCACGCGCCGTCGCGCTCGACGAGCCGCGCGTCGATGCAGGCCGCCGCGGTGAGCAGCAGCGCCGTGAGGTCGTCGTGCGCCGACGCGTCCACGGGGGAGCCGTCACGCGAGATGGCGCCGGCGGGCTCGTAGCCGGCGCCCTCGACGTCGTACCGGCCGGTGGGTGTCACCACCGTCCGGGCCGTCATCTCGTTCTTCGTCAGCGTGCCGGTCTTGTCGGAGCAGATCGTCGTCACCGACCCCAGGCCCTCGACGGACGTCAGCGTCCGCGTGATGGCGCGGCGCCGGGCCATCTGCTGCACGCCGAGCGCGAGCGTGATCGTCACCAGAGCCGGCAGGCCCTCGGGGATCGCGGCGACGGCGAACCCGATGGCCGCCGAGATCAGGTCCACCGGTGCGACGTCGTGGACCAGGCGCCCGACGAGGAGCATCACCGCCGCCATGCCGAGGATGGCGAGGGACAGCTGCTTGCCCAGCCGCGCCAGCTGCCGCGTCAGCGGAGTCTCGATCCGGTCGGCCTGCGCGACGAGCGCGCGGATCCGGCCGATCTCGGTGGCCTCGCCGGTCGCGGTGACCACCCCGACGCCCCGGCCGGCGACGACGATCGTGCCGGAGAACAGCATCGACGTCCGATCGCCCACCCCGGCATCCGTGCCCACCGGGTCGACTTCCTTGACCGCGGCGACCGACTCCCCGGTCAGCGCCGCCTCGTCGACCTGCAGGCTCGTCGCCTCGAGCAGTCGCAGGTCGGCGGGCGCCTTGTCGCCCGAGCGCACGCGCACCACGTCGCCGGGGACCAGCCGCTCCGCGCCCACCTCCTGCCAGGCGTCGTCGCGGCGCACGTGGGCGTCGAGCGAGAGCAGGGTGGCGATGCCGGCCAGCGCGCTGGCGGCGCGCCCCTCCTGGACGTACCCGACCACGGCGGTGGCCACCGCGACCGCGAGGATCACCGCGAAGTCCACCCAGTCGCCGAGCAGCGCCTTGAGCACGGCGGCCGCGAGCAGGATGTAGATGAGGACGTCGTCGACGTGCGCGAGGAACCGCAGGATCGCCGGCTTGCGCGGCGGGTCGGGCAGGCGGTTGGGACCCGCGCCGGCGAGTCGGCGCTCGGCCTCGGCGGTGGTCAGCCCGTGCCGGTTCGACTCGAGGGCGGCGAGCACCACGTCGGGCGGCTCCGCGAACGGCAGCAGGGTTCGTTCCACCGCGCTGGTCGTGCCCATCGCCCACCCGATCCGTGATGCGCCGCCCTGGTCAGCACCCAGACTGGCCGCTGACCGGGCGGCGCGCCACGGCTCCGCTCCTTATATGTAGAGCGGGGTGAACTCCTCGAAGGCCTCGACCGGTGCGTCGTCGAGCACGGCCTGGATGATCTGCCGGCCCAGCGGGTCGAGCTCGTCGGTGAGGAACTGCGACAGCTCGTCCTTGAAGAAGCCGGAGAGGATCGCCGCGCCCGCGTCGTACGCCTCGACGCCCACCTGCGACTGGAACTCCGGCTGGAGCAGCGTCGGGCGGATCTGCTGCCCGTCGATCTTGATCTCCTTGGGCCGGTAGCCGAACAGCGGGCAGCGGGCCGGCACCAGCTCGTCGCGCCGGATGCGGCCGCCGCCGCGGCGGGCGAGGTACTCGCGGGAGAGCCACTCGGCCGCGAAGCCCACCTTGTAGGCGCCGATGTGCTGGTTGGGGATCAGCACGTAGCGCGTCCGGTCGTTCTCGGCGATCTGGCGCAGCAGCAGGTTCGCCGACCCGACCTTGGTGTTCGTCGAGAATGGCCAGTACGAGCCCACGCCCTCGGCGACCAGGCCGCC
Organism: uncultured Cellulomonas sp.; assembly: GCA_964491965.1. GTDB lineage: Bacteria > Actinomycetota > Actinomycetes > Actinomycetales > Cellulomonadaceae > Cellulomonas. The sequence continues at coordinate 18,358 of CAZBIO010000223.1, read as the reverse complement.
GTGGGCGATCGCCGCCGCCTCCTTGGCGCTCTCGCCGATCGACGGGTTCTTGTCGCCGCGCGGGGCGATGAGGCGCCACACCCAGCCGAGCGACGGCGGCACGATGTGGAGCATCCCCATGACGCCGTAGTTCGGCTTCTCCCGCGTGGACGCCGGCATCCGCACGCCGAACGTGCGGACGTCGACCTCCTTCGGCTCGGAGACCACGTGGTGGATGAAGCTCCGGGGGATGACGACGCGCGGGTTGGGGCACCGCTTGCCGCTCGAGTCGAGCGTGTGCTCCCAGGGCAGGATCGTGGCGTCGGCGACGCCGTCGAGCGACAGGAAGACCAGCGGCTCGGCGGGGTGGATCACCGCGCGCTCGAACAGCGGGTCCTCGCCGTAGCTCTTCATGCCGTCGACGCGGACGAACCAGCCGGCCTCGGCGTCGGCGACGACCAGGCGACCGTTGCCGTGCTGGATCGACGGGTGGCACAGCGTCATGTCGTCGGTCACCGGCGCCAGGGCGCTCGTCTCGCCGAGGGTGATGTGGTACGGCTCGTTGGTGTTGACGTTGACGCCGACGAGGATGCGGCCGTCCTCCTCGCGCCGGATCTCCTGCGTCATCTCCGACTTGCCGCCGCCGGACGCGCCCTCGTGCATGATGACGGTCTCGTTCTCGTACGGCGTGGTCACCGAGACGCTCGACGCGTGGGTGGTGACCCACCCCTCCTGGTCGCCGATGTCCAGCAGCACCGAGAACACGCCCTTCTTGGCGCTCGGCCCCGGGTAGAGGTTGTAGGCGAACACCTCGTGCAGCGTCTCGCTGCGGTTGTGCACCACCGCCTGGCGGCCCTGGAACTGCGTGTGCCGGAACGGCGGCGCGACGTAGAGGATCGAGCGCGGCGAGAAGGGCCCGATCTCGTCGAACGTCACCCAGCCCTGCAGGTCCGCCAGGATGAGCGCGAAGAACGCCGAGTTGGCGGGCACGATCGCCAGCGACGGGTAGCCGTAGATCGGCCCGCCCGCCTTGAACGGCACGACGACGAGCTCCTGCGTCCCCAGCCAGTCGAGGGTCTTCTGCCGGACGGGGGCGAACGGCTCGCCGTAGACGTCGGCGTAGCGCGGCTTGTCGGTGGGGCGGTCGTCGGCGATCCGCATGCAGTCGGGGTCGCGGCGCCGCATGTAGTCCTCGACGAAGTTCACCGCGATGCCGTTGCGGCACCGGGTGACGATCGCCTCCTGGATCAGCGTGCCGTCCACGTCGTACTCGACGGAGAACTCCGGCCCGCCCGCCGGACCGAGCGCCAGCGCGTAGAGGTCGGCGCGGGACTCGGGGAAGATCAGCCGCGGGCTGGCATCGAGCGCAGCACGGACCTCCTCGGGGAGGGTGACGGCGGCCAGTGGGGTGCTCGTGGTGACGCTCACGGCTGCTCCTTCGTCGACGCGGCGCCGGACGGCGGAGAGCCGGTGGAAGGCGCCGGAAACCGGCTGTGCGGTCCCATTGAACGGCAAGAACGTGAGGTCGACCTTACGGGCTGGCAAGGGCCCATTCATGGGACCTTTGAACGCCGCCGGGGTCCCTCGACCCGCTGCCCGCTACGGCTGCGGCGGCGCGCCGACGGGAGTGGGGTCGCCGGCGGGCGCGGCCGGCGGGACCGGCTGCTGCGGCGGTGGCGGAGCCGGGGGAGCCGGGGGAGTCGGGGGTGTGCGGCGGGCGCGCGTCATCCGCAGCGGGATGGTGACCGCGACGGTGACGATCGCCGCCAGCGCCAGCCAGGGGAGCAGCACCCCGACGACGACCGTCAGGCCGCGCAGCGCGCTCCACAGCGCGCGCCAGCCCGCGGACAGCCCGTCGCCGAACGTCCGCGGTCCCGGTCGTTCGACGACCGCGCCGCCGGGGGCGGCCAGCGACACGGAGAGGGTCGACATCGCCACCTGGCCGGCCAGCGCCGCGCGTTGAGCCTTGAGCGACTCCAGGTCCGCCTGGCGCTGGGACAACTCGCGCTCGGTGGCGAGCAGCTCGGTGGCGTCCTGCGCGCGGGCGAGGAACTCCTCGACGCGTGCCACCGACGCCTCGCCCGCCTCGATCCGGGCGTCGAGGTCCACCACGGCGTCGGTGACGTCGCGCGTCGACTCCCTGTACCGCTCGACCTCGCCGAGCGTGCCGAGGTCGGCGACGGCCTCGTCGAGGGACTCGGCGGGGACGCGCACGGTGAGCGACGCCGACCCGGGCGCGCCCTCGAAGCCCGCCTGGATCTCGCGGCTGTCGACGCGTCCGCCGAGCCGCTCGACGGTCGTCGCGACCTGCGCCGCGGCGGCCACGGGATCCTCGGTCCTCAGGAGGAGCTCGCCGTCCTTGACCACCATCCGCTCGGTGGAGGAGGCCGAGCCGGGCGCCAACTCCTCGCCGGCCCCGGCGTCGCCCGGTGCGGCGCCGCCGGCCTCGGCGGCGACCGTGTCCTCGGCCGCGGACAGGTCCGTCCCCCCAGCGGCGCCCGAGCCCGAGCAGCCGGACAGCAGCAGGAGCCCGACGACCACGGGGGCGAGGACCCACCTCCGGCGGTGCACGGGGACGAAGGTGCTGATCGGGCCGTCGTCGGTCGTCATAGGGGGACGCTAGGGCGGCACCGGCCCGTCGCGTGGGCGATGTGTCCCGATCGTGACGCGCTCGTCACCGATTCGGAGCCGCGCGTCATCCGTTCGGCCCAGCGAGCTGTCGATATTGCCATGACTTGACGTTTCGCGGACATTGAGCGGCCGCGGGTGCCGGAGTCCTGGAAAAGACATGAGACTCGGGCCGCCAATCCGGGTGCGAACGTGACGGTCCCGTGCTACAACTGTGACACCGGGCCGTGCGGTGCGGCCTGTTCGTTCGAGGCCCGGCGAGAGCCGGGCCGCCCGCAAGGGTGACGGTGTCCGCCACGCCTCGTGCCGGCGAGACGGCTCCCGTCGACGCCCCGCTCCCGAGTCGGGGGCGGGGCGTCGCCACGCCCACCGCCTACGCTGTCCGGGTGACAGTCGCCGCCGTCGACGTCGAGAACGTCGTCGTCCCCGTGGTCGCCGTCGCGGCTGCCGTCGTCCTGGCGCTCGTCGTCGTGGTGGCGATCGCGGCGGTCGCCCGCCGTGTCGGGCGGCACTCCCAGTTCGTCGCCGACCTGAGCCGGCGCTGCCACCGCGCGGTGGCGGCGATCCTCGTCATCGTGTTCGGCTGGGTGGCCCTGCTGGCGAGCACCAGCGCGGCGCAGTGGCGTCGGGGCGTGTCGCAGGCGCTGGCGATCGCGCTCATCGCGGCGGTCGCGTGGCTCGGCGTCGGGCTGGCGCGGGTCCTCGAGGACGCGGCCGTGCGCAGGGCGACCGCGGGCGACGGCGACGAGCGCCAGTACCGGCGCGTGCGCACGCAGGCGCAGATGCTGCGCCGCATCGTGGTCGCGGCCGTCGTCGTGGGGGCCGTCGGCGCCGCGCTGCTGACCTTCCCCGAGGTGCGCGCCATCGGGGCCGGCGTGTTCGCGTCGGCCGGCCTGCTGTCGATCGTCGCCGGACTCGCCGCGCAGAGCTCGCTCGGGAACGTCTTCGCCGGGATCCAGCTGGCGTTCAGCGACGCGATCCGGATCGACGACCAGGTGGTGGTCAGCCCGGACGGCCCGGGCCGCGTCGAGGAGATCACGCTGACCTACGTCGTCGTGCGGCTCTGGGACGACCGTCGCGTGATCCTGCCGTCGACGCACCTGACCACGACGCCGTACGAGAACTGGAGCCACAAGGCCGACGAGCTCTTCGGCACGGTGGAGCTGGACGTCGACTGGTCGCTGCCGATCCCCGCGGCCCGCGCCGAGCTGGACCGCATCCTCACGGCGTCGCAGTACTGGGACGGGCGCGCCGCGCGGCTGGACGTCACCGACGCCACCGGCGGGGCGCTGCGCCTGCGGGCGCTCGTGTCCGCCCGCGACTCCGGCGGCCTGTGGAGCCTGCGCTGCGAGGTGCGCGAAGGGCTGGCCGCATGGGTGGTCCGCGAGCAGCCGGGCGGGCTCCCGCGCACCCGGACGCAGCCCCTGGACTGGCCCGGCGGGCGGGAGAACCCCGTGCCGGAGACCTACGCGGGCGACTGACTCACAGGGCGGCCGAGCCCAGGCTCGCCGGCACGTGGTCCCCGTGGCCGGCGTCGCGCAGCGCCGCGCGCAGGCGCGCGGCGGCGGCATCGAGCTGGTCGGCCGGTGTGTCCGGCCGGGCGTTGGCGAACGACAGGTGCGCCTCGCCCCACGCCGGCAGCACGTGCAGGTGCAGGTGGGGCACGTCGAAGCCGGCGACGAGCACCGCCGCGCGCGGCGCGTCCCACGCGGCCTGCTGGGCCAGCCCGATCACCTTCGCCACGGAGACGAGGTGGGCCAGCAGCTCGTCGTCCGCCGCCGTGAACTGGTCGACCTCGGCGCGGGGCACGACGAGCGCGTGCCCGTCGGCGATCGGCGCGATCGTCAGGAACGACACGGCGACGTCGTCGGCCCACACGAACCGTCCCGGGATCTCGCCGTCGATGATGCGCGTGAACAGGGTGGCCATGCAGGCAGGCTAGCTGCCCGCGTCAGCCCCGGCGCTCGTCGGCCAGCGCCTGCAGGGCCAGCACGGTGCGCCAGTTGCGGGCGGTGCCCACCTGCCCGGCCTCGCGGGACAGGACGTCGAGCGTCAGCCGGGACCGGCCGATCCCGTGCGGGTAGTAGACGTACGTCTCGCTGCCGTGCCAGACGACCTCCTCCTCGCCGTAGCGGGACGGGTCGAAGGCGGTGGTGGACTCCTCGTCGGGCGGGCCGTCCCACACCACGACGGTCAGGCGCGAGGGGTCGTCGAGCGCGTGCTCGGGGCACGGGACGTCGCGGACGAGGCGGTCCCACTCGTCGGCGGTGCGGGTGAGCACGGGAACGGAGATCCCGACCCGCCGGCCCAGCGCGCGGGACAGCCGGGGTCCGATCGTCGCGGGGTCCGCGTCGGGTGGGGGCACCAGCACGGCGTTGCCGCTCGCCGCGTAGGTGGCGACGCGCTCGTGCCCGAGCTCCGTGGCCGCGGCCCGCAGGTCCGCCGAGCGTACGGTGCGGCCGCCGACGTTGACGGCTCGCAGCAATGCGACCAGCACGTCCCCCATGGGGCCCCACTGTGCCGCTCCGACGAGCCCACTGCCAGCGGGCCTACGTCCCGGTTGCCCGGTCGATCGACCCCTGTGCGCGCCGGGGTGTGGTGGACTTGCGGGCGTGGGTGAGGCGACGGCGCGGGGGCCGGGTGCGGCGGGAGACGCCCGCGCGCAGGACGGGCGGATCCCGGGCGAGCCGGCGCGGCGTGCGACACCCCGCGAGGCCTCGGAGACGTGGGAGTCCCTGTTCCGCACCCAGGTCGAGCTGCTGCGACGGTTCCAGCACGACGACGTGTGGCACGAGCTGACGCTCGGCGAGTACGACGTGCTCTACACGCTGGCGACCAGCCCGGACCGCACGGCGCGCATCCGCGACCTGCACGAGCGGAGCCTGCTGACCCAGCCGAGCCTCTCGCGCATGGTCGAACGGCTCGAGCGGGCGGGGCTCGTCGTGCGGGGGCCGGTGGCGGGCGACGCGCGCGGCGTGGCGGTGCGGCTGACCGACGAGGGGCTGCGGCTCCAGCGGTTGGTCGGCGCCCGGCACGTGCTCGCGATCGACCGCGTGGTCGGCGAGTCGCTCGACGCCGAGGAGCTCGCGGAGCTGAGGGAGCTGCTCGACAAGCTGCGGTCCAGGGCACGGGGGGTTGCTAGGACCTAACGCCCACGACCGCACGGGCCCGTGGACCCCCTCGGCGGGGCGTAACCGGCGGTCTGCGAGCGGCCGCGGGACCTCTGGCCCAAGGCGCCGTCGGCACGCCGATGCACCATGACTTGCGCGAACGTCGTCACGAGGCCCCGGGGAGGGTTGATGAAGGTCCTGGTCGTGGTCGCCTCCCGGCACGGGGCGACGTGGGAGATCGGTGAGGTGGTCGCGGACGCCATCGCGTCGCGCGGCAACCTGGTGGACCGGTCCGCCCCCGAGGACGTCACGACGATCGACGGCTACGACGCGGTGGTGCTCGGCTCGGCCGTGTACCTGGCGCACTGGATGCCCGCGGCGCGTGACTTCGCCGACCGGTTCGCCGAGCAGCTCCGGGCCATGCCGGTGTGGCTGTTCTCCTCGGGCCTGGCCACGCAGCCGGCCGCCGCGGCCAACTCGCCGCAGGAGCTGATGGCCCTGCGGGACAGGATCGGCGCGCGGGGCCACCGCTCGTTCCGCGGCCGGCTCGACCGGCAGGCGCTCTCGTTCGCCGAGCGCGCGGCGATCGCCGGTGCCCGTGCCCGCGAGGGCGACCACCGCGACCTCGCGGCGGTGCGTGCCTGGGCGATCGGCGTGGCCGACGACCTTAGCGGCCGCCCGGCCGGCGTCCAGCGCCCCGCCACCGTCTGACGCCGTCCGGCGCCGAGCGCGACACCACCTGACGCGCGACGGCAACGCCTTCGCAAGACTTGCACCATCCTGCAAGCCACTTGCGCTCATCTGTCGTACGCTGGGCCCATGTCGAGGCGGCTCGCGGACGTGGCGCGCAAGGTCGGGGTGTCCGAGGCGACCGTGAGCCGCGTGCTCAACGACAAACCCGGCGTCTCGGAGCAGACCCGCGCCGCGGTGCTGTCGGCGCTCGACGTGCTCGGCTACGAGCGCCCGACGAAGCTGCGCGGCGAGCGCGCCCGGCTCGTCGGGCTGGTGCTGCCCGAGCTCCAGAACCCGATCTTCCCCGCGTTCGCCGAGGTGGTGGGCGGCGCGCTCGCCCAGCAGGGGTTCACTCCCGTGCTCTGCACGCAGACCGCGGGCGGCGTCACCGAGGCGGACTACGTCGACCTGCTGCTCGCCCAGCAGGTGTCGGGGATCGTCTTCGCGGGCGGCCACTTCGCGCAGCGCAGCGCCTCGCACGACCACTACGAGCGCCTGCGCCGCCTGCACCTGCCGGTGGTGCTGATCAACGCGGCGATCGAGGATCTGCCGTTCCCGCGCGTCTCCTGCGACGACGAGGTCGCGGTGGAACAGGCGCTCGGCCACCTGACGTCCCTGGGCCACACGCGCATCGGGCTGGTGCTCGGCCCGGAGGACCACGTGCCGTCCGAGCGCAAGCTGGGCGCGGCCCGCGCGGTCGCCGGCCGGCTGGGGATCGAGGTGCCGGACCGCGTCGTCGTCCGCTCGTCGTACTCGCTCGAGGCGGGCCAGGCCTCCGCGACCCGGCTGCTGCGCGAGGGCGTGACGGGGATCGTCTGTGCGAGCGACCCGCTGGCGCTGGGGGCGATCCGCGCCGCCCGGCGGGCCGGCCTCCGGGTGCCCGACGACGTGTCGGTGGTGGGGTACGACGACTCCGCGTTCATGAACTGCACCGAGCCGCCGCTGACCACCGTGCGCCAACCGATCGACGCGATGGGGCGGGCGGCGATCGACCTGCTCGTCGGGCAGATCGCGGGGAACGTCACCACGACGGACGAGCTGCTGTTCGAGCCGGAGCTCGTGGTGCGCGGGTCCACCGCGCCGGTTTCCGCGGCGGACCTGGCGGGCGTCACCGCCGGCTAGCGGCGCGGGGACGGGGCGCGGTCCCCGAGCCGGCGCAGACATCGGACGACTCGGTGACGATTTCGACACGACTCGCGCCGCGAATCGATTACGGACTGTCAAGTTCTTGCGTGCATCCCGTCGGAACCTTTAGTGTCGGCCGCGGCGACAGCCGATGACGCTCCGCGTTCGGGGCACAGGGAAATGGGGCCTTCGTTGGTGCAGGCGCAGTCCGATCCGCTCTGGTGGCGGGACGCGGTCATCTACCAGGTGTACCCGCGCAGCTTCGCGGACGGTAACGGGGACGGGATCGGCGACCTCGCCGGCCTGCGGTCCCGGCTGCCGTATCTCGCGGAGCTCGGCGTCGACGCGATCTGGGTGACGCCCTGGTACGCCTCGCCGCTTGCGGACGGGGGCTACGACGTCGCCGACTACCGCGCGATCGACCCGGTGTTCGGCACGCTCGAGGAGGCGGAGGCGGTCATCGCCGAGGCCCGGGCGTTCGGCATCAGGACGATCGTCGACGTGGTCCCCAACCACGTCTCGGCGCTGCACCCGTGGTTCGTCTCGGCGCTCGCGGCCGTGCCCGGGTCGCCGGAGCGGGCCCGGTTCTGGTTCCACCCGGGCAAGGGCCCGCGCGGCGACGGCATCCCGACGCACTGGCAGTCCAGCTTCGCCGGCCCCACGTGGACGCGGACCCGCAACGCCGACGGCACGCCGGGCGAGTGGTACCTGCACCTGTTCACGCCCGAGCAGCCCGACCTCAACTGGAACCACCCGGACGTCGTCGCCGAGCACCTGGACATCCTCCGGTTCTGGTTCGACCGGGGCGCGGCGGGCATCCGGATCGACTCGGCGGCGCTGCTGGTCAAGGACCCGGGGCTGGGCGAGGTGCCGGAGCAGCCCGGGCCGGGCGAGCACCCGCACGTCGACCGCGACGAGATCCACGACATCTACCGCGGCTGGCGGGCCGTGGCCGACGAGTACCCGGACACCCGTGTGCTCGTCGGCGAGGTGTGGCTGGAGGACCGCGAGCGGTTCGCCCGCTACCTGCGGCCCGACGAGATGCACACCGCGTTCAACTTCGACTTCATGGCCCGGCCCTGGGACGCCAAGGCGCTGCGCGAGTCGATCGACCAGACCCTGGCCGCGCACGCGCCCGTCGGCGCGCCGCCGACGTGGGTGCTGTCCAACCACGACGTGACGCGGCCGGTGACGCGCTACGGGCGGGAGGACTCGTCGTTCGCGTTCGCCAGCAAGCGCTTCGGCGTGCCGAGCGACCTCACCCTGGGGACGCGCCGCGCCCGTGCCGCCGCGTTGCTGACCGCGGCGCTGCCCGGCTGCTGGTACGTCTACCAGGGCGAGGAACTCGGCCTGCCGGAGGTCGAGGACTTGCCGCTCGAGCTGCTCGACGACCCGATGCACTACCGGTCCGGGGGCACCGACCCCGGCCGCGACGGCTGCCGCGTCCCGTTGCCCTGGTCCGGCCGGTCGGCGCCGTTCGGGTTCAGCCCGCCGGACGCCGACCGCAAGCCGTGGCTGCCGCAGCCGGCGGACTGGGCGGGCCTGACCGTCGAGTCCGAGCGGGCGGACACGGGCTCGATGCTCGCGCTGTACCGGCGGGCGATCGAGGTGCGCCGCACCGAGCCGGGGCTGGGGGACGGCCCGCTGACGTGGGTGGATGCCGGGGAGGGCGTGTTGGCGTTCACCCGTGGCGACGTGCTCTGCCTGGTGAACCTCGGGGTCGAGCCGATCGACCTCCCGCCCCACGACGACGTCCTGCTCCTGAGCGGCCCGCTCGAGGCAGGTCGGCTGCCCCGCGACACCGCGGGGTGGCTGCGCACGACCCAGCACGGGTAACGGTTCGACACCGAGAGAGATCCCGGATCCCGGGACAAACGAAGGAGGAGTGACGATGAGGTCCTCACGTACGACCGCGCTTGGCGTGGCCGGCGCGCTCGTCATCGGCTTGCTCGCCGCCTGCAGTTCCGGCGGGGGCGAGGGCGGCACGAGCACGGAACCCGAGGAGACCGCGGGCGACACCGCGACCGAGAGCGAGGCTCCCGAGGCGGAGCCGGTCACCATCACGGTGGCGGGCCTGCAGCCCGGCGCCGAGGAGGAGGCGGTGGCCGCGCTCAACGCGCGCGTCGAGGAGTTCGAGGCGGAGTACCCGAACATCACCGTGGAGCCGCAGGAGTACAACTGGCTCGCCTCGACCTTCACGGCCGAGCTCGCCGGCGGCACGCTGCCGATCGTGTTCCAGATCCCGATGAGCGACATCAAGACGCTCATGGAGAACGGCCAGCTGGCGGACATCGACGAGGCGGTCAACGCGAATCTCGACTACGCCGACGACTTCAACCCGGCGCTGCTCGCCAACGTCAAGGGCGCCGACGGCCACTTCTACGCGCTCCCGGCCATGTCGTTCTACGCCCAGGCGCTGCACTACAACCGCAACCTGTTCGAGCAGGCCGGGCTGGACCCGGACAAGCCGCCGACGACGTGGGACGAGATCCGCGACTACGCCGAGACCATCCACGACGCAACCGGCGTCTACGGCTACGGGATGATGGCGCTCGACAACTCCGGCGGCTGGCAGCTCGCCGCGGCAGCGAACTCGCGCGGCGGCGTCATCGAGACGACGAACACCGACGGCACCTTCACCGCGACGCTCGATGACCCGGCGGTCAAGGAGCAGCTCGAGTGGCTCAAGGCCCTGCGCTGGGAGGACGACTCGATCTACCCCGACACGACGCTGGGCTGGGGCGAGATCAACGCCGCCTTCGCCGGCGGTCAGCTGGCGATGTACACGTCGGGTTCCGACGTCTACACCGCGCTCGTGGAGACCCAGGGCCTGACGGCCGACTGGGGCTACGGCCTGACGGCGATCCCGACGTCGAACGACGGCGGCGCGCTGGGCGGCGGCGTGTTCGCCGCGGTCTCGCCCAACGCCACCCCCGAGCAGGTCGACGCCGCGATCAAGTGGATCGACTGGTGGTACCTGGCCAAGCTCCGCGACCAGGAGCAGGCGCTCGCCGACGCGAAGGTGAAGTCGGAGAACGGGCAGGCGCTCGGCACCCCGGTGCTGCCGATCTTCAGCCAGGAGAAGTACGAGACCTCGCTGGAGTGGATCGCCGACTACATCAACGTGCCGCTCGAGAACATGGAGGGCTACACGAGCCAGATGTTCAGCCAGCAGGTGATCCCGGAGGCCAGCGGCTCGACGCAGGACCTGTACGCGCTGCTGTTCCCCGTCGTGCAGGGGGTCCTCACCGACCAGAATGCGGACGTGGACGCGCTGCTCGCCGCCGCGAACGAGCAGGCCCAGGCCGTCCTGGACCAGGCGTCGTAGCACCGCTGCGCGCGGATCCGCACATGCCCCGGCCGGGCGGCCCGCCCGCCCGGCCGGGGCGCACCACCACGAACCGAGGAAGGCTGGCGATGGTGACCGACGACGTTGTCGAGGTCCGGGTCACCGGGCGCCGGACGCGCCGGGCACGGGTCGCCAGGTTCCGGCCGGCCAGGAAGGTCCGCCACACCCCGGTGACCTGGGTGCGCGGCGGTGGCCCGACGGCGCTCCTGTTCGCCGTCCCCGCGCTGGTGATCTTCGGCGTGTTCTCGTGGCTGCCGATCGTCCGCGCGGTGGTGATGAGCTTCCAGAAGACCAACCTGATCACCACCGCGTGGGTGGGCCTGGACAACTTCCAGCGGGTGTTCGCCGACCCGGTGCTGCCCCTCGCCGTGCGGAACACCCTGTGGTTCGCGCTGCTGGCGCTGCTCTTCGGCTTCCCCGTCCCCCTCGTCGGCGCCGTCCTGATGAACGAGGTGCGGCGGATGAGGGGGCTGTTCTCGGCACTGGCCTACCTGCCGGTCGTCGTGCCACCGGTGGTCGCCGTGCTGTTGTGGAAGCTGTTCTACGACCCGCGGCCCACCGGCGTCTTCAACACGATCCTCGGCTGGGTGGGCCTCGGCCCCGTGCCGTGGCTCCAGGACGCGACCATCGCCATGCCGTCGCTGGTGCTCGAGGCGACGTGGGCGGGCGCCGGCGGGACGGTGATCATCTACCTCGCCGCCCTGACGAGCGTCCCACCCGAGCTGTACGACGCGGCCGAGGTGGACGGCGCCGGCGTCTGGCGCAAGGTCTGGCACGTGACGATGCCGCACCTGCGCGGCGTCCTCTTCGTCACGCTGATCCTCCAGGTGATCGCCACCGCACAGGTGTTCCTCGAGCCGTACCTGTTCACCGGCGGCGGCCCCAACAACGCCACCGTCACGGTGCTGCTGCTCATCTACCGCTACGCGTTCGGCACCAGCCTCGGCGGCAAGTACGGCGAGGCGACCGCGCTGTCGCTGATGCTGGCCGTGGTCCTGGCGATCCTGTCCATCGTCTACTTCCGCCTGACCCGCCGCTGGAGCACCACGTGAGCGACATCCGGACCGCCATCTCCCCGGGCGAGTGGCGCCGCCCGCGCGTGCGGGTGCCGTGGCGGATCACGCACGGGCTCCTGCTCGCCGCGCTCGTCGTCACGTGCGTGGGGCCGCTCCTGCTGCTGCTGAAGTTCGCGGTGACCCCGACGCAGGACATCCTGTCCGACCCGCTGGCGGTGTTCCCGAACGGCGTCGCGTGGTCGAACCTCGACGAGGCGTGGAACGGGATCGGCATCAGCCGGTACTTCGTCAACTCGCTGGTCCTCGCCGGCGGCTCGTGGGCCAGCCAGATGATCGTGGCGACGAGCGCGGGGTACGTGCTCTCGGTGCTGCGGCCGCGGTGGTCGAGGGCGCTCAACGCGGCGATCCTCACCACGCTCTTCGTCCCGGCCGTGGTGCTGCTGGTGCCGGTCTACCTCGTCGTCGTCCACCCGCCCCTCGTCGGGCACTCGCTCGTCGACACCTTCTGGGCGGTCTGGCTGCCGGCCGGCGCGAGCGCCTTCAACGTGGTGCTGATGACGCGGTTCTTCGACAACCTTCCGCGCGAGATCTTCGAGGCCGCACGCGTGGACGGCGCGGGGCCGTTCCGGCTCTTCTGGTCGCTCGTCCTGCCGATGAGCCGCCCCATCCTCGGCGTCGTGTCCGTGTTCGCGGTCATCGCGTCCTGGAAGGACTTCCTGTGGCCGCTGCTGGTGCTGCGGAACCCCGACCTGCAGCCGCTGTCCGTCCGGCTGCCGTCGCTGCAGGCGACGACGGACATGGGGGTGCTGATGGCGGCCCTGGCCATCGCCACCCTCCTGCCGATCGCGCTGTTCCTGGTGTTCCAGCGGATGTTCCTGTCGGGCGCCGGCATGAGCGGGGCCGTCAAGGGATAGCCGGTCAGCACTGGCCGCCGGTCGGCGCGAGCGGCAGGATCTGGACATGACGGACCCCACCGGCACGTGGCGCCTCGTCCTCATCGACGGCCACCCGCCCGCGGCGGACACCCGGGGTCCCGTCACGCTGACCTTCGACGGCGACGGCGTGGTCTACGGCAATGCGGGCGTCAACCGCGTGCGCGCCACGTGGTCCCTCGACGACTCCGACCGCCTGACGCTCGGCCCGGTGGTCTCGACGACGATGTTCGGCCCGCCCGCGGCGATGGAGACCGAGCGCGCCCTGCTGACCCTGCTGGGCGAGCCGATGGCGCTCGCCGTGGACGACGGCGGGATGCGGCTCGTCGCGGGGGACGGCACCGAGGCGTTGCTGTGGCCGCAGGGGGAGCCCGGATCGCAGGGGGAGCCCGGATCGCAGGCAGGGCCCGGGTCGCAGGGGGAGCCCGGGCCACGGGCGGAGCCCGACGAGGCCCGGCCCGCCGGGTCAGGCCTCGAGGCGGATCAGGGGTAGAGCCCGCGGATCTTGTGCGCCTCGGCGACGCGGCGCACGCCGATCACCAGTGCCGCGTCGCGCAGCGGGAGCCCCTCGGCGCGGGCGACGTCGGCGACCGCGCGGTACGACCCGCGCATCCGGTGCGCCAGGCGTTCCTCGATCTCGGCCTCCGTCCACCAGTACGCCTGGTTGGCCTGCACCCACTCGAAGTAGGACACGACCACGCCACCGGCGTTGGCGAGGATGTCCGGCACGACGACGACACCACGCTCGGCCAGCACGCGGTCGCCCGCGGTGGTCGTCGGGCCGTTCGCCGCCTCCACCACCCAGCGCGCCTTGACGCTCCTGGCGGTGGTCTCGTCGAGCACGCCCTCGACCGCCGCCGGTACCAGGACGTCGACGTCGAGGGCCAGCAGCGTCGCGTTGTCGATCGGCTCGCCGCCCGGGAAGCCGACCACCGTGCCGGTGGCCGCAACGTGGCCGAGCAGCGCCGGGATGTCCAACCCGTCGTCGGCACGCACCCCGCCGTGCTCGTCGGACACGGCGACGACGCGCGTGCCGGACTCGGCGAGGAACCGCGCCAGGTGGGAGCCGACCTTGCCGAAGCCCTGGACGGCCGCGCTGACCTCGGCGAGGTCGACACCGGCGTCCTCGAGCGTCGCGGCGGCGACGTGGTGGACGCCGCGGCTCGTCGCGGTGGCCCGCCCGAGCGAGCCGCCGACCGCGAGCGGCTTGCCGGTGGTCACGGCGGGGATCGTGTAGCCCTGGTTGACGGAGTAGGTGTCCATCACCCAGGCCATCGTCCGCTCGTCGGTGCCGATGTCCGGCGCCATGATGTCCCGCTCGGGGCCGATCATCGGCATGATCTCGCTGGTGTAGCGGCGGGTGAGGCGCTCGAGCTCGGCGGCGGAGTACGCGTGCGGGTCCACCGCCACGCCGCCCTTGGCGCCGCCGTACGGCAGGTCGACCACCGCGCACTTCCACGTCATGAGCATCGCGAGGGCGCGAACCTCGTCGATGTCCACGGCGGGGGCGTACCGCAGGCCGCCCTTGCCGGGCCCCCGGGAGATGTTGTGCTGCACCCGGTAGCCGTGGCGCAGCTCCACGGTGCCGTCGTCGCGCCGCACGGGCACCGCCACGTGGATCTCGCGCCGCGGCGTCGCGAGCATCGCGTGCATGCCGTCGTCGTAGCCGAGGATTCCGATTGCCGTCGCCAGCTGCGCTCGCGCCGTTGCGAGCGGGGAGGTGTCCGCCATGTCGGACAGCGTGCCATCGCCGCCGGGCGGGGCGCAGCAGGCGCGGCCGTGCGAGACGGCCCGGCCCGAGGCGCGGACGACTGGTTCAGGCGAAGGAGCCGGCGGCGGGGTCGGGCCGAGGGGCCAGCGGGGGCAGGCCGAAGGTCCGACGCCGGGCTCAGGCCGAGACGCGGACGACGAGCTCGGGGGCGAAGATCAGCGGCGGGCCGACGGGCGCGCCCTGGAGCTCGTCGAGCAGGCGCAGGCCCGCGGCGCGCGCCATCGCGGAGACCGGCTGCACCACGGACGTCAGCGGCGGCCTGGTGGTCGCGGCGACGGGGGAGTTGTCGTACCCGACCACGGCGATGTCCTCCGGCACCCGGCGGCCGAGCTCGGTGAACACCGGCAGCGCCCCGGTCGCCATGAGGTCGGAGGCGACGAAGACCGCGTCGACGTCGGGGAACTCCTCGATGAGCCGGCGCGCGCCCTCCGCCCCCGACTCGGAGGAGAAGTCGCCGTGTGCGATGGCGTCGGCCTCCAGGCCGGCGGCCGCGAGGGCCACCCGCCACCCGGCGAGCCGGTCGACGCCCACCGCCATGTCCTGCGGTCCCGCGATGGTGGCGATGCGGCGGCGGCCGAGGCCGATGAGGTGCTCGGTGGCCAGCCGCGCTCCGGCGACGTTGTCGGTGTCGACGTACGCGAGGTCCAGGCCGTCGTCGTTGAGGGACAGCGGGCGCCCGACGAAGACGCTCGGCAGGCGCGACGCGGCCAGCTCGCGGTCGAGGTTGTCCGCCCGGTGGTGCGAGACGACGATCGCACCGTCGACGTGCCCGGCGCGCAGGTACCGCAGGGCGCGCTCGGCGTCGCCCGGGCGGACGATCACCAGCACCATCTGGATGTCGGTGCCCTGGAGCGACGCGGAGATGCCGGACAGCGTGCCGGCGAAGAACGGGTCGGAGAGCACGCGCTCGTCAGGCTCGGGGACGACGAGCGCAATGGAATCGGTGCGACGCGTGACGAGCGAGCGGGCGGCGCGGTTGGGGGAGTAGCCGAGCTCGGCGACCGCCTGCTCCACGGACGCCAGCGCCTCGGGTGACACGCGCAGGCCGCCGTTGATCGCGCGGGAGGCGGTGGACCGGGAGACCCCGGCGCGCGCCGCCACCTCTTCGAGCGTCGGCACTGCCGGGCGTGGGGGGCCGCTTCGCGACATCCCGGCCATCGGTCCTCCTCGTCCCGGCTCGTCCCGGGTCCCTGCCCCCGGGAGCCTAGTGCCTCGCGGCGGACAATCGGGGCGACGTCTGGGAGCGCGCCTACGCTTGGCGGGTGTCCACCCTGAGCAACCTCGCGGAGCGGCACGGCTCGCTCGGGCCGGCCGACCTCGAGTGGCTGCACCTGCTGGTCGGCGACTGGCAGATGGTCTCCGACCTCGCGTTCGCCGACCTGGTGCTGTGGCTGCCGACGACCGACGACGACTTCGTCGCCGTCGCGCAGGTGCGGCCGTCCACCGCGGCGACCGTGCACTACGACGACGTCGTCGGCTCCCGCGTGCCGGAGGGGCAGCGCGCGCAGCTGGTGGCCGCGCTGGAGACGCAGCGCATCCAGCGCTCGCGGGAGCCGCGCTGGTTCGGCGACTACGCCGTGCGCGAGGAGGCCGTGCCGGTGGTCCGCAAGGACCGCGCGATCGCGGTGCTGGCGCGGCAGACCAACCTCGGCGGCGCGCGCACGCCGAGCCGCCTCGAACTCAACTACGTCGAGGCGGCCGACGAGCTGCTCGGGATGGTGGCGCGCGGCGAGTTCCCGACGGCCGACTCGCCGTCGGGCCGGCAGCGCGGGGCGCCGCGCGTGGGCGACGGCCTGATCCGCCTCAACGCCGAGGGCGAGGTCCTCTACGCCTCGCCGAACGCGCTGTCCGGGTTCCACCGGCTCGGTGCGATGGGCGACCTCGTCGGGCGCTCGCTCATCGAGGTGGTGACGGAGCTGATCGACGAGTCGGTCGACGAGTCGCTGCCGCTGGTGCTGCTGGGCAAGGCGGCGTGGCGCGTCGACGTCGAGACGCACGGGGTGGCGCTGGCGCTGCGGGCGGTGCCACTGACCGAGGAGGGCGAGCGCACCGGTGCGGTGGTGCTCTGCCGCGACGTGTCCGAGGTGCGGCGGCGCGAGCGCGAGCTCATCACCAAGGACGCGACGATCCGCGAGATCCACCACCGCGTGAAGAACAACCTCCAGACGGTCGCCGCGCTGCTGCGCCTGCAGTCGCGCCGGACGACGAGCGCCGAGGCCCGCGCCGCGCTCGCGGAGGCGGAGCGCCGCGTCGCGACGATCGCACTGGTGCACGAGACGCTCTCGCAGACGCTCGATGAGACGGTGGAGTTCGACGAGCTCATCGGCCGCAGCCTGCGCCTCGCCGCGGACGTCGCGACCCAGGCGGGTGGGCACGTGCGGACCCGGGTCGACGGGTCGTTCGGGCTGGTGCTGGCCGAGGACGCGACGGCGCTCGCGCTGGTGCTCACCGAGCTGGTGACCAACGCCGTGGAGCACGGCTTCGCCGGTCAGGCGTCCGGGACGGTGCAGATCGACGTGCGCCGGTCGGGGGAGGAGCTGCACGTCGTGGTGGCCGACGACGGCGTGGGGGTGCCCGACGACCACGGTGCGGGCACGGGGCTGGGGACCCAGATCGTCGCGACGCTGGTGCGCAACGAGCTGCGGGGAACCATCGACTGGAGCCAGCGCACCGGCGGCGGCACCCGGGTGGACCTGCACTGCCGGCTGCGCGTCAACCGCGACGCGGCGACGGTGGCCTGACGTCCGGCCAACAACGCAACGTCCGAGGATGTCAGGGGTAGAACCCTGACATCCTCGGACGTTGCGGAAGTGCGGAAGCCCGGAAGCGCAGGGGTGTCAGCCGGCGCGGCGCTGGCGGGCGGTGCGGCGCTTGAGGGCGCGGCGCTCGTCCTCCGAGAGGCCGCCCCAGACACCGGCGTCCTGGCCGGTCTCGATCGCCCACTTGAGGCAGGTGTCGACGACCTCGCAGCGACGGCAGACGGCCTTCGCGTCCTCGATCTGAACGAGGGCCGGACCCGTGTTGCCGATGGGGAAGAAGAGCTCGGGGTCCTCGTCGAGGCAAGCAGCGCGGTGGCGCCAGTCCATAGGGAGTCTCCTTGGGCGCGCGTCCGTCCGGCCGCCCAGGGTGTGGGCGTGGCGGGTGACACGGAGTTCGTTGGTGGATCGTGCTGACGTCAAGGGTCACACCGTGTTCGGAACCGCACAAGGGTTACCGGAACGTTTCGCTACGGTGGCCGGAGAGACCTTCGTCACACCGCGCGAGGCGCTTGCGGGGCCTCGCGGGCGTTCTCGCAGATCATCCTATGAAACGGCCGGGCGGGCGTCTGACCTGCGCCGAGAGGGCCCGAAAGCCGAGTAGGGACTTTGGTCCTAACTCTGGGTGATGTTGTGGGCCGACCCGACCGGGACCTGCGTCCCTGGTCCACCGGCGTCCACGGCTCGATACGGCGGCCGGTGGGCTGCGGGATTGGTGTATGCGGCCTCGGTAGGGTCCTCTCCGTGACGCGTCCCCCGGCCCCGGTGTGGGTCGCCGTCGTGCTCGTCTGGGCCGAGGCGGCCGCGTGCGTCGCCGCCGCCGTCGCCCTCGTCGTCGTGCTCGTCCGCGGTGCGCAGATGCCGGGCGCGAGCGCCGCCCTCGCCGTGCTCGCGCTGGGGGCGGCGGCGCTCCTCGGCGTCGCCGGGCGGGCGGTGCTCGCCGGCGGCCGGCGGTGGGCG
>CAZBIO010000222.1:0-3173 GCA_964491965.1 uncultured Cellulomonas sp. | reverse complement strand
GTCACGGCGCAGGGCAAGTTCATCCGCTTCGCGCCGGTGGAGCTGCCCGAGTCGGCGCAGCTGCGGCTCAAGCGGCTGTACCCGGGGTCGGTGCTCAAGCCGGCGATCCGCACGGTGCTGGTGCCGTTCCCGACGACGTCGCGCATCGGCGGGACGCCGCTGGGCGGCGCGGCGCTGCTGACGTGGGCGCGCCAGCTCGTCGACGCGGTGCTGCGGGGCGACGTCGCGGCCGCCGCCGCGGTCGGTACCCGCTGACGCTGCACTGTGCCGCGGGGCCTACCATGTCCGGCGGACCGCACCATCGCCCAGGAGGACCAGTGACGAGGCACCACGCGACCGCTCGCACCAGGATCGTCGCGGCGGGAGCGGCGGGCCTCGCGCTCGTCGGGCTCCTCGGCGCCTGCTCCTCGCGGCCCGGCGCCGCGGCGGTGGTGGACGGCCACACGATCCGAACGTCGGACATCACCGGGGTGGTCGACGAGCTCGGGCCCGCCTACCAGGGCGTCTCCGTCCAGGCCTACCTCAGCGCGCTGATCATCGAGCCGACGCTGACCCAGGTCGCGTCCGACGAGGGCCTGGGCGTGTCCGACGAGGACGGGATCGCCCGGCTGACGTCCGACCTGAAGGGGGCCGGCGCGCAGCCGCCCGAGCAGTTCTCGCCCGCCGCCATCGCGATCGGCCGCTACCAGGCGGTGGTCGCCAAGTTCACCGACGCGGCCAACTCCGCGAAGACCACCGAGATCAACACCGCGCTGAGCGAGCGCATCAAGGCTCTGAAGGTGACCGTCAACCCGCGCTTCGGCACGTTCGACCCCACGACGGGCAGCGTGGGCCAGGCGGCGGCCTGGTCGTGGATGGCCGCCGGGTCGTGACGGACGGCACCGCGGACCCCTTCCGGGAGCTCGTGGCGGTCATGGACCGCCTGCGCTCGCCGGGCGGGTGCCCGTGGGACGCGGAGCAGACGCACGCGTCGCTGGTGCCCTTCCTCCTCGAGGAGGCGCACGAGGTCGCCGAGGCCGTCGACACGGGCGATCGCGCGGGGCTGCGCGAGGAGCTGGGCGACGTCCTCCTCCAGGTGGTGTTCCACGCGCGGGTAGCGCAGGAGGACCCCGACGACCCGTTCGACGTCGACGAGGTCGCGCGCGACCTCGTCGCGAAGCTGGTGCACCGGCACCCGCACGTGTTCGCCGGCGCGGACACCCCGGCCGAGCGGCTCCACGTCCAGTGGGACGCGATCAAGAAGGCCGAGAAGGGCCGCGAGTCGGCGCTCGACGGCATCCCCGGGTCGCTGCCGGCGCTGGCCCGTGCGCAGAAGGTGGCCGCCCGCGCGGCGCGCGCCGACCTCGACCTCGCAGCCGCCGTCGCCGCGCTCCCATCGACGCCGCTCGGGGCGCAGCTGCTCGCGCTCGCGCTGCGCGCGCAGGCGGAGGGCGTTGACGCCGAGGGCGAGCTGCGCCGCGCCACCGCCGCGCTCGAAGGCCTGCTCAGAGCGCAGGAGCGGGACCGCAACCAGGACCGGGGAACGGCGTGACCCCCGCTCCCATCCGCGCGGCGCGTCGGAGATGGGTCCAAAGTCCGAGACGATGGGCCCTAAGTCCGTCATCCCACGTCTTGGTTGCCACCACGCTGTTCGGTGGCTCCGGACCTGGGCATCGACGCCTCCGTCCCCTAGCCGCCCAGCCCCGGTGCGCTGTCCACCGCACCCAGACGAGGAGTAGCTGATGCTCATCGGCATTCCCAAGGAGACCCGACCGGGGGAGCGGCTCGTCGCCGCCACCCCCAAGACGGTCGCCCAGCTCCGCAAGCTCGGGTACGACGTCGTCGTCGAGTCGGGCGCCGGTGCCGGCGCCAACTTCGGCGACGCGGCGTACGAGTCCGAGGGAGCGACGATCGGCGACGCCGCTGCCGCATGGGGCGCCGACGTCGTCACCTCCGTCAACGCGCCGTCCGACGGGTCCGTCGAGCGGCTGCGCGACGGCGCGATGCTCGTCGCGCAGCTCGCCCCGCACTCGCGCGGCGAGCTGGTCACGGCGCTCGCGGACCGGGGCGTCACCGCCCTGGCACTCGACGCCGTGCCGCGCATCTCGCGCGCGCAGGCGCTCGACGTGCTGTCGAGCATGTCGAACGTCGCCGGCTACCGCGCCGTGATCGAGGCGGCCGAGGAGTACGGCGGCATGTTCACCGGCCAGGTGACGGCCGCGGGCAAGACGCCCCCGGCGACGGTCTTCGTCATCGGCGCGGGCGTGGCGGGCCTCGCGGCGATCGGCGCGGCCGTCTCGCTCGGCGCGCAGGTGCGCGGGTTCGACGTCCGGCCCGAGGCCGGCGAGCAGGTCGAGTCGATGGGCGCCAAGTTCGTCCAGGCGTCGGCGGCGGCCATGCAGGAGAAGTCGGCCACCGGCTACGCCGCGGCACTGTCCGAGGCCCAGGAGAAGGCGACCCTCGCGCTGTACGCCGAGGAGTCGAGCAAGGCGGACATCGTCATCACCACCGCGCTGGTGCGCGGCACCGCGGTGCGCACCATCACCGCCGAGATGGTGGCGAACATGAAGCCCGGCTCGGTGATCGTCGACCTGGCCGCGGTCGGCGGCGGCAACTGCGAGCTGACGGTCCCCGGCGAGAAGGTGGTCACCGAGAACGGCGTCACCATCATCGGGTACACCGACCTGACCAGCCGGCTGCCGCAGCAGAGCTCGCAGCTGTTCGGCACCAACGTCGTCAACCTGATGAAGCTGCTGACACCGGCCAAGGACGGCCTCGTCGTCCTCGACCTCGACGACCCCGTCCAGCGGGGCATGACGGTCGCCAAGGCGGGCGAGGTGCTGTGGCCGCCGCCGGCGATCTCGGTGTCCGCGGCGCCCGCGAGCCCGGTCGCGGCTTCGTCGGACACCCGCACGCCGGAGCAGAAGGCGGCCGACGAGGCCGCGGCCAAGGCGGCGAAGGGCCGGCGCAACTTCTGGCTGATGATCGTTGCCGGCGTGATCCTCGCGGCCCTGCTGCCGTTCACGCATATCGAGACACTCGTGACGTTCACGGTGTTCGTGCTCGCGGTGTTCGTCGGCTACTACGTCATCTCGAACGTCAGCCACTCGCTGCACACGCCGCTGATGAGCCAGACGAACGCGATCTCCGGGATCATCCTCGTCGGCTCGCTGCTGCAGATCGGCAACGACAAC
>CAZBIO010000221.1:0-3719 GCA_964491965.1 uncultured Cellulomonas sp. | reverse complement strand
ACACGGTCGGTGTCTCCGGCTGCGCCAAGGCGGACGGCGTGCCCGGCGCGCCGCAGCACCTGGCGGGCTCGGTGAGCGGCAGCATGCTGACGCTCACGTGGGAACCGCCACCGGCCGACGGCGGGTCGACCAGGGGTGTCGACCCGCGCGACGGGCGGCCGCGGGCTGACCAGGGGGAGGTCACGGCCGGCCGTGGCCCTACACCGAGAAGCTCGCGACCTTGTCCTGCAGGCCGGTGGCGAGGTTCGCGAGGTCGCGGGTGGCCACCTCGACCTGCTCCACGGCCTCGGCGGTGGTGCGTGCGGCGGTCGCGACGCCGGTGATGTTCGAGGCGATGTCGGTGGCGCCGACAGCGGCCTCCGAGACGGAGCGCGACATCTCGTTGGTGGTCGCGGTCTGCTCCTCGACCGCCGAGGCGATCGTCACCTGGTGGTCGTTGATCGAGGTGATGATCGTGGCGATCTGCTCGATCGCCCCGACCGCGCCGCTCGTGTCGGCCTGGATCGCCTCGACGCGGCGGGCGATGTCGTCGGTGGCCTTGGCGGTCTCGCGGGCGAGGTCCTTGACCTCCCCGGCGACGACGGCGAAGCCCTTGCCGGCCTCGCCGGCACGTGCGGCCTCGATGGTGGCGTTGAGCGCCAGCAGGTTGGTCTGTTCGGCGATCGAGGTGATGACCTTGACCACCTCGCCGATCTCCTGGCTCGACGTGCCGAGCCGGCTGACCTGGTCGGTCGCCGTCGCGGCGACCTCGGTGGCCCGGCCCGCGACCCGCACCGCCTCCGTGGCGCTGTGCGCGATCTCCCGGATGCTGGCGCCCATCTGCTCGGCGCCGGCGGCGACGGCCTGGACGTTGCGGGAGACCTGCTCGGCCGCCGCGGCGACGACACCGGCCTGGGTCGACGTCTCCTCGGACCCGGCCGCGACCTGGGTGCCGGCGGCGGACAGCTCCTCGGACGAGGACGCGACGGTCTGCGCGCTCTGCACGATGCCCGCGATGAGGTCGCGCAGGGTGTCGATGGCGGCGGACAGCCCGCGCGCCATCTCGCCGAGCTCGTCGCCGGAGCGCACGTTCGGGTCGACGGTGAGGTCGCCCCGCGACATCGCGTCGACCGACCGCTTGACCTCGGTGACGGACCGGCGGATCCCGACGGCGATCACCAGGCCGATGGCCGTGGTGGCGAGGATGCCGACGACGATGACGATGATGGTGATGACGATGGAGGTGCTGGCCTGGCGGTCGGCGGCGACGGCGACCTCGTCGGTCGCCGCGGTGACCTCGGAGTCGACGGACGCGAGGGTGGCCACCATCTGGTCACCGAGCTCCGTGACGCCGTTGTCCCGGACCTGCGCCCATTCCTCCTGGTCGTTGGCCACGGCGGCGGGGACGAGCTTGGTGTCGACGGCCTCGCGGTACGAGGCCAACGCGGTGGTGAATTCGTCCCAGGACTCGGGCGGGGCCCCGAACTCCGCGGTGTAGTCCGCGTTGAAGGTCTCGATCGCGGCGTCGAGCGCCTTGTAGCCGGCGTCGAGCGAGTCGGTGGCGGCCTGCTTGCCGCTCGGTGGGTACGACCCGATGGCGCTGATCCCGTTCCGGACGTTCCAGAGTGCGCCCGTCAGGTCTGCCAGCGACTTCGAGACGGTCGACTGGATGTCGGCGAGATCGTCGGTGTCCGAACGGACGCTGCTGATGGTGATGCTCGCGTAGATCCCGAGGGCCGCCGTGACGACCGCCGCGGCAGCGACGAGGGCGAGGATCTTGCCGGCGACGGAGAGCCGGATACGAGAGCGGATGGGGGGACCGCCGGGGGCGGCGGTATCGCGGTTCATGAGTGGTGCGCCTCTTTCGTCGAGCGTCGTTGCCCCCTACGGCCCGCCCATTCGGATCGAGACGACGAGTGCTGAGCGCTCCGGCGCACAGAAGATTCGCGCATCGGCGGCGCGAACGGGTGAAACCGGTCGTTGCAGGGGGCTGGGCAGACTAAAGTCCGGCCCCCGCGGCGGCCCGATGGGGCCCCGTGTACCGCCGGCCAAGGGTGGACCGGCTCCCGGAAGAGGCATCCGGGAGCCGGCCCGACGGCGGGTGGGCGTGAACCGGGCGCCCGCCCACCGTGACCTCAGACCGTGAACGTCGCGACGCGGTCTTGCAGGCCGGTGGCGAGTTCGGCGAGCCCGCCGGTTGCCTGGTCGACCTGGGTGAGCGCTTCGCTGGTGGTCCGAGCCGCGCTGGCGATGCCGGTGATGTTGGCGGCGATCTCGCCGGCGCCGGTGGCGGCCTCGGTGACGGCTCGTGACATTTCGTTGGTGGTGGCGGTTTGTTCTTCGACGGCCGACGCGATGGTGCCTTGGTGGTCGTTGATGGAGGTGACGATGGCGGCGATCTGTTCGATGGCGGCCACGGCGCCTCCGGTGTCGGCCTGGATGGCGTCGACGCGGCGGGCGATGTCGTCGGTGGCCTTGGCGGTCTCGCGGGCGAGGTCTTTGACCTCCCCGGCGACGACGGCGAAGCCCTTGCCGGCTTCTCCGGCGCGGGCGGCCTCGATGGTCGCGTTGAGTGCCAGCAGGTTGGTTTGTTCGGCGATGGTGGTGATGACCTTGACGACTTCGCCGATCTCCTGGCTGGAGGTGCCGAGGCGGCTGACTTGGTCGGTGGCGGTGGCGGCGGCTTCGGTGGCGCGGTTGGCGACCTTGGCTGCTTCGGTGGCGCTTTGGGCGATCTCGCGGATGCTGGCGCCCATCTGTTCGGCACCGGCGGCGACGGCCTGGACGTTGCGGGACACCTGCTCGGCGGCCGCCGCGACCACCCCGGCCTGGGTGGAGGTCTCCTCCGCCCCGGCCGCGACCTGCGTCCCCGCCGCCGACAGCTCCTCCGACGACGACGCCACGGTCTGGGCCGTGTTCACGATGCCGCCGATCAGATCCCGCAAGGTGGCGAGCGCGATGGTCATCTCGCGCGCCATCTGACCGAGCTCGTCCCCCGACCGGACGTCGGGCACCACGGTCAGGTCGCCGCGTGCGAGGGCGTCGACCGTGTTCTTGACCCGCCCGACGGAACGGCGGATGCCGCCCGCGATGTAGAGCCCGAGCGCGGTCGTGGCGGCCAGCGCGACGACGATCACCACGATGGTCGTGACGATCGCGGTGGAGGCGGCGCTGTGGGCGCTGTCCGCGGTGTCGCGCATGTCGGCGGCGACCTCGGTCTCGACCTCGGTCAGGCTGGCGACCATCTCGTCGCCGCGTTCGGACCCCTCGCCGTCGCGGATCTCCACCCACGCCTCGCGGTCGTCGGCCATCGCCACCGGCGTGAGCTGCTCGTCGACGCGCTGGCGCCACAGGCCGAGCGTGTCGGTGAACTTCGCCCAGCTGGCGGGCTCGCTGCCGGTGGCGGAGGAGGCGACGAACGCGTCGAGGAACGTGGACATCGCCGCGTCGAGCTCGTCGTACCTGGACTGCAGGTCCTCGAGCTGTGCCTGCTTCTGCGCCTTCGGATAGGCGGCCACCGCGACCTGCTGCTGGCGGACGCTCCAGAGGACGTCCTTCAGCTTCGTCAGGGAGGTGGAAACGTTCTCCTGGGTGGACGCGAGGCGGTCCGTGTCCGCTCTGAGCTGCGTGATCGTGGTACCGGCGAAGATGCCGATGGCCGCCAGAGCGACCCCGGCGAGCGCCACCAAAGACAGGATCTTGCCGGCTACCGACAGTCGGATCCGACGAGTGCCCGACCC
>CAZBIO010000220.1:0-14155 GCA_964491965.1 uncultured Cellulomonas sp. | reverse complement strand
CGAACAACGCGGACCCGATGACGCCGAAGCGCTGTTCCTTGCCCTCCATCGCCGCACCGGCCAGCTGGGGCGCGGTGCCGAGCCCGCGGGACTCCAGGGTGGCCAGGATGGCGAACGACGCCGTGTAGAGCAGCGCCATCACCGAGAGGGTCGCGTAGCCCTGGCGGTCGTCGCCGACCATCCGGCCGAACGTCCGCGGCAGCGAGAACGGGATGATCAGCATCAGCAGGATCTCGACGAGGTTCGTCCAGGCCGTCGGGTTCTCGAACGGGTGGCTGGAGTTCGCGTTGAAGAAGCCGCCACCGTTGGTGCCGAGCTCCTTGATCACCTCCTGGGAGGCCGTCGGGCCGCCGGGGAGGGTCTGCGTCGCCCCGGTCACGGTGGTCACGTCGGTGAAGCCGTCGAAGTTCTGCACCGCGCCGCCGACGATCAGCACGATCGCGCCGATCACCGCGATCGGCAGCAGGATGCGCAGGACGCCGCGGACCAGATCCACCCAGAAGTTGCCGATGGTCCCCGAGCGCCGGTACGCGAACCCGCGCACCAGGGCGATCGCCACCGCGATGCCGACCGCCGCCGAGACGAAGTTCTGCACCGCCAGGCCGGCGAGCTGCACCGTGTAGCCGAGGGTGGTCTCCGGCGAGTACGACTGCCAGTTCGTGTTGGTGACGAACGAGGCCGCCGTGTTGAACGACAGGTGCTCGGACGGGGCGGTCAGGCCCAGCGAGTACGGCAGCCACTGCTGGAACCGCTGCAGCAGGTAGAGCAGCACCACGCCGACCGCGGAGAAGGCGAGGACCGCCCGCGTGTAGGCCTTCCAGGACTGCTCGGACCTCGGGTCGACGCCGATGACCCGGTAGAGCCCGCGCTCCACCCTCCAGTCCTTCGGCGTGGTGTAGACGCGGGCCATGTAGTCGCCCAGCGGGCGGTAGGCCGCGGCCAGCAGGATGGCGACCGTCAGGAGTGACAGGGTCGCCAGGAGCCAGGTGGGCATCAGAATCGCTCCGGCTTGACGAGGGCGTAGACGAGGTAGACGAGGCCCGCCACGCCGAGCGCGGCAGCGATGATCTCGACGACGATCACAGCTTCTCCACCGCCTCCGCCAGGAAGCCGACAAGCACGAACAGGGCGATGACACCCAGCACGAAGACGACGTCGAGCACGAGTAGCTCCGTCTCGAAGGGGGCGGGCCGCCGCGCGGCCCGCGCGCCGTGAATCAGGCGCAAGACCCGATCAGACACCGCTCCCGGCGCCGTTTCGGCCGTCCTTACGGAACCCATACGCCCCGGGTCGGCAACGCTGACGGTCCCCAGACGCCGGAGTGATCCGCACCACTCCCGGGTCACTGTGGCAGCGTCTCGAGCCTGGCCTCGCCCAGCTCGCGGTACACGTGCCCCCAGACCCGGGCGTGTCCGGCGGCGCTGAGGGTGCCCTGCGCGAGGGCCTCGTCGGCGGCGCACAGCAGGTCGCCGAGCACGCGCGCGCGGGAGTAGGCGAGGAGCTCGTCGGCCGTCGCGGACTCGCCCGGATCCATCGCCCACAGCTCGTGGACGGCGCGCCGCTCCGGCGCGGAGAGTGAGGCGAGCACCGCGAATCCCGCGGCGTAGCACGCGAGCGCCGCGGCGAGGGCCACGCCCCACGGGATGCTCGTCGCCAGCGGCACCGCGACGAGCACGCAGGCGAGGCCCAGGGCGGGCCACGCCCGCCAGGCGCGCAGGCATCGTCGGGCGCCCGCGTCGCTGGCGGGCGGGTAGACCGTGAGGCGGAACCGCGTGACGCCGTACCGCTCCGGGTAGGTCGCCGCCGACCCCCACGGGTGCTCCCCGTCGACGAGGCGGGCGCCCCACTCCGCGAGCCGCAGTGTCAGCGAGCGCGCGTAGTCGACCACGTCACCAGCGTCGGCCGACGCGCGCCGCCGCGGAGCGTCCCTCACGGGACGCATACGCCGGACGCGCCGACCTTGACGGAGCGCTAACGCCTGACCCGGCCGGCGCCGCTGCTCACGGCTCGAAGCGGTACCCGATCCCGGGCTCGGTGACGAGGTACCGGGGCCGCGCCGGCGTCGGTTCGAGCTTGCGCCGCAGCTGCGCGAGGTAGACGCGCAGGTAGTTGGTCTGCCCGTCGTACGCGGGTCCCCAGACGTCGCGCAGCAGCTGCTGCTGCGTGATCAGCTTGCCCGGGTTGCGGACCAGGATCTCCAGCAGGTGCCACTCGGTCGGCGTGAGGCGCACCGGCTCGCCGCCGCGGGTGACGCGGCGCGCGGAGAGGTCGACGGTGAAGGCCGGCGTGGTGACCATCGGGGTCGGCGGCTCGGGCGCCGCCCGCCGCAGCGCCGCGCGGATCCGCGCCAGCAGCTCGTCCATGCCGAACGGCTTGGTGACGTAGTCGTCGGCCCCCGCGTCCAGCGCATCGACCTTCACCCACTCGCCGTCCCGCGCCGAGAGCACGACGATCGGCACGCTCGTCCAGCCGCGCAGCCCGGCCACCACCTCGACGCCGTCCAGGTCCGGCAGCCCCAGGTCGAGCACGACGAGGTCGGGATGGGTGTCCGCCGCGCGGCGCAGTGCCGAGGCGCCGTCGGCCGCGGTCTCGACGTCGAAGTGGCGCGCCCGCAGGTTGATCGCCAGCGCGCGCAGCAGGCCGGGATCGTCGTCGACCACGAGGATGCGGGTCACGTCTCCACCAACGGCAGTCGCAGGGTCATCGTCAGGCCACCACCGGGCGTCTGGGAGGGGACGACGGGCACGTCCATGGCCGTGGCGAACCCGCGGACGATCGCCAGGCCCAACCCGGTCCCGGCGCCGCTCCCCCGGTCGTCCAGCCGCTGGAACGGCGCGAACATCGCCTCCCACAGCTCCGGCGGCACGCCCGCGCCGTGGTCCGCCACCCGCAGCTCCACGGCGGTGCCGTCCAGGCGCGCGGCCACGTCGACGGCGGTGCCCCCCGGGGAGTGCTTGACCGCGTTGTCGACGAGGTTCGCCACGACGCGCTCGAGGAGCGCCGGGTCGACGCGCACCAGCGGCAGGTCGTCGGGGATGTCCATGCGGACCGCGCCGGCCGCCACGTCGAGCAGCGCCGTCGCGGCGACCTCGTCGACGGCCACCCCGACCGGCCGCGCGGTCACCGCGCCCACCTGGATGCGGGTGGCGTCGAGGATGTCGGCGATGAGGGCGGTCAGCCGGTCGGTCGAGTCTTCGATGGTCGCGAGCAGCTCCTCGCGCGCCTCCGGCTCCCACTCCACGTCGTGCTGCCGCAGGCTCGACACCCCGGCCTTGAGTCCCGCCAGGGGCGTGCGCAGGTCGTGCCCCACCGCGGCGAGCAGCGCGGAGCGCACCTGGTCCGCTTCGGTCAGCTGGTCGGCCAGCCGCGCCAGGTGCTGGGTCTCCCAGGCGCGCGCCGCCGCCGCCGCGAGCCGCGCCAGCACCGACCGGTCCTCGGCGAACAGCGCGGGGCCGTGGAGCACCAGCTCGAGGTCGCCGCTCGCCGGCACCCGCAGCGACTCGTCCTCGTCGGACGACGACCCCACCGAGGCGACGACGGACGACTCGCCGGCCTCGCTGGTGCGGACCAGGGCCGCGGCGTGCATGCCGAACGTCGTCCGGACCTCCTCGAGGGCGTCCCGCAGCGAGTGAGGGTCGCTCGGCGCCGCGGCCACCTGCGACAGCAGTTCGGTCTCGCGGCGGCTGCGCGCCGCGCTGCCGCGGTCGCGTGCCGCGAGCTCCACCAGCACCGCGACCACCACCGCGGCGACGCCGAACACGGCGAGCTCGACGAGCGCATCCCGGCCGTGGACGACGAACGTGTGGTACGGCGGCGTAAGGAACCAGTTGGCGGCGAACAGCCCGCCGATCGCCGCCAGGAGGGCCGGCCAGAAGCCGCCGACCGCCGCCGTCAGCACCACGACCAGCAGGTAGAGCAGCAGCACGCTGCCCAGCGCCAGCTCGCCGCGCGTGGAGTCCAGCACGGCCGTCAGCGCGGGGAGCCCGACGAGGACGAGCACGAAGCCGGCGCTCCGCCGGCGCGACGACAACCCGGCCGTCGGCCGTGGCAGCGCGCGCGGCGCGGCCTCGATGCGGTCGACCATGGACCTCAGCGTGGCACGGCATCGGCCTCCACGGGCGACGGGGCGCTCCCGGCGCCCAGCCGGTACGGCACGCTCGTCACCATCACCCCCGGCTGGAACAGCAGGCGCGTCTTGAGCCGCAACGCGCTCTGGTTGTGCAACAGCTGCTCCCACCAGTGCTCCACCACGTACTCGGGGACGTAGACGGCGACGACGTCGCGCGGGCTGCGCCGGCGGATGTCGGCGATGTGGTCGGCCGCCGGGCGCGCCATGTCGCGGTACGGCGAGTCCAGCACCGTCAGTGGCACCGGGACGTCGCGGGCGTGCCAGTCGGCGATCAGCCGCTCCGTCTCGGCCGGGTTGGTGCGGATGGTCAGCGCCTCCAGCGTCGACGGGCGCGACGCCCGGGCAAACGCCAGCGCGCGCAGCGCCGGGGTGGTCAGGCGCGACACCAGCACGATCGCGTGCACCCGGCTCGGCAGCGGCACACCCTCCGTGCCGGGGGTCAGCGCGCGGTCGACCTCCGCGTAGTGCCGGTGCACCGCCTCCATGCCGAGGTACAGCAGCGGCATCGCGATGACCACCAGGTAGGCGCCGTGCGTGAACTTGGTCAGCAGCACCACGGCGAGCACGACGAGCGTCAGCGCCGCCCCGAACGCGTTGATCGCCCGCGCCCGGTGGATGTGGCCGTGACGCGACGCCAGCGCGACCCGCAGCTCGGCGGTCCAGTGCTTGACCATGCCCGCCTGGCTGAGGGTGAACGCGACGAAGACGCCGAGGATGTAGAGCTGGATCAGCCGGGTGGGGCTGGCGTCGAACGCGACCAGCAGCCCGATCGCCGCGGCGGCGAGCACCAGGATGCCGTTGCTGAACACCAGCCGGTCCCCACGCCGTGACAGCTGCCGCGGCATGTAGCCGTCCTGGCCGAGGATCGACGCGAGGATCGGGAACCCGTTGAACGCGGTGTTGGCGGCCAGCACCAGGATCAGCGCGGTGAAGCCCTGCACCAGGAAGAACGCGATGCTGTCGATGCCGAACACCGCGCCGGCGATCTGCGCGATCACGGTCCGCTGGTGGTACCCGGCGGGCGCCCCGATCAGCTGCGCGGGATCCTCCGCCAGGTGCACCTTGCTGACCAGGGCGAGCACCGTCAGCCCGGCGAACATCGTCACCGTGAGGGTGGCCATGATCGCCAGCGTCGCGGCCGCGTTGTGGCTCTTCGGCGGGCGGAAGTTGGGCACGCCGTTGCTCACGGCCTCCACGCCGGTCAGTGCGGTGCAGCCGGAGGCGAAGGACCGCAGCAGGATGCCGATCAGCGCCAGGCCGGTCAGCTGGTCCGCCGAGGCGGCGATGCCGATCGACGCCGACTCGGCGACCGGCGTGGAGCCCGTCGCGACGCGGAACAGGCCCACCGCGATCATGACGAAGATCGCCACGACGAACCCGTACGTCGGGATCGCGAACGCGGTCCCGGACTCCTTGAGCCCCCGCAGGTTCGCGACGGTCAGCACGCCGACGATGCCGACCGAGAGCAGCACCGAGTAGGGCGCGAGCGACGGCACCGCGGAGACGAAGTTGGCCACGCCCGCCGCGACCGACACGGCGACGGTCAGCACGTAGTCGATGAGGAGGGCCGACGCGGCGACCAGCGCGGCCCGCTGGCCCAGGTTCGCGCGGCTGACGGCGTAGGCGCCGCCGCCGGAGGGGTAGGCGTGGCACGTCTGGCGGTACGACGCCACCACCGTGACCAGCAGGAGCACCACGAACGCCGCCACCCACGGCGACATGTGCAGCAGCGCCAGTCCACCGACGGACAGGACCAGGAGGATCTCCTCCGTCGCGTACGCGTTGGACGACAACGGGTCCGAGCAGAAGACGGGCAGGGCCAGCCTCTTGGGCAGCAGGGTCTCCCCCAGCTGGGCCGAGGCGAGCGGGCGCCCCACCAGCAGTCGCTTGGGCAGCGAGACGTAGTCCGACACGTCACGAGCGCACACCTGGGCGGCCTGGGACCGCGGCGATCTTGACGGTTTCCTTACGCCCGGCGCCCGGATCCTGACGCCGGGGCGGCGCTCCGTGCCCCGGAGTGCCGCCCCGGACCCCGCTCAGCGCGCCAGCCGGAGGTGGTGCCAGGCGTCGATCGTCAGCGCGGCGCACAGGGCACCGAGGCCGACGACGAGCGCCAGGGCACCTGCGGGAACCGTGCCGGGGTGCATCGCCCACAGGGCCGGTGTCGCCAGCGGCACCCACGCCGAACCGCCCGCGAACACCGAGATCTGCGCCGCGACGATCGTGATCGCCGCCACCGCGATGCCGGGGAGCACGCCGCGTCCGAGCGTGGCCGCGACGGCCGCCGCGAGCGCGATCAGCGCGGTGAACGCACCCAGCGCGACGATCCGGGCGAGGCCGTCGGCCACCTCGCCGCCCGGGCGCCCCAGGCCGACGGCCAGCCCCGCGACCGCGAGCGCGACGGCGAGGACCAGGCAGACGAGCAGCGACCAGCACAGGTGCACGACGATCTTGGCCGCCGCGATCGCGGGCCGGCTCACCGGCAGCCCGAACAGCGCCGGCGCGGTGCCGTCGGCGAACTCCCGGCCGAAGATCCAGGCGGCGCCGGTCCCGAACGCGAAGACCGCGGCCGCGGCCGTCACCTGCGTCGACGCGACGACGAGCGCGTGCCAGTCGGCCGCGGAGATCTCGGGCCCCAGCTTCGCGAGCAGCTGCGCGCGAGCCTGCGGGGTACCGCCGCCGCGGGCCGCCGCGAGGATCGCCGCGACGATGGCCGGGACGCCGATCGCGAGCAGCAGCCCGGTGGCCCGCAGGGTCGTCGACGCCACGGCCTTGCGCGCCTCGACGGCCAGCGCGGTGGTGAACCCGGTCATGCCGTCGCCGCCTCGTGGACCTTGGCGAAGAACGCGCGCTCGATGTCGATCCCTCCGGGGTCGAGCGAGCCGACCATCCGGCCCTCGGCGATCACCGAGATCCGGTCGGCGATGCGCGCGACCTCGTCGAGGTGGTGGCTGGAGACCAGCACGCCGGCGCCGGCGTCCGCACGGCGGCGGATCGCCTCGCGCAGCGTGATGATGCCCGCCGGGTCGAGGGCGCTCGTCGGCTCGTCGAGCACCAGGAGCCGCGGACCGTGGGCCATCGCGGCCGCCAGGCCGACGCGCTGGGCGTTGCCGGCGGACAGGCGCCGCACCAGCACGCGCGCGTAGCGGGACAGGTCGAGCTCGACGAGCGCGGCGGCGACCGCGTCGGCGACGTCGCGGCGGGCGACGCCGTGCAGCCGCGCCGCGAGCGCGAGGTTGGTCGCGGTGTCCATCTCGCCGTAGGTCAGGGCGTGCTCGACGAAGGCGCCCGCCTGCGCCCACACCCTCGCGCCGGCCGTGCCGACGTCGGATCCGAGCACCTGCGCCACACCGCCCTGCGGGCGCAGCATGCCGAGCGCGATCTTCATCAGCGTCGACTTGCCCGCGCCGTTGAGCCCGACGAGCGCGTGGACCTCCCCAGCGGCGACGTCGAGGTCGACACCGCCCACGCCGGCGCCGCCCCGATACCGGTACGTGACGTCCCGCAACGACAGCACGGTCTCAGGCATGACCCTCCAGGAGGTCGAGCGCCCGCACGAGCGCGGCGCCCAGGTCGGTGGTCGGGTCGGTCTTCGCCCGGCCGGCCCAGGCGAACAGGGCGGTCATGAGCGCGCCGAGCACGGCGGAGGCACACACGGCGGCGTCGCCCGGGTCGGTGCCGCCCGCGACGAGCTCGGCGGCGATGGCCGCCTCGGTGGCGGCGGTGTTGGAGCGGATCGCCGGCTGGAGGCTCGCGGTGTCGGCCCCGATGGCGATCCGGGCCCGCGTCTCGTCGTCCACCAGGAGCGGCCTGCCCTCCCAGGCGGACCGAACTCCGCGAACGGCCCGCACCAGCGGCGGCAGGTCCACCGGCTCCCGCCCGATCGCCGCGGCAATCAGCGGGTCGTAGGGGTCCTCGACGATCAGCCGCTCCTTGCTGCCGACGTGCCGGTAGAACGTCATCTCGGTCACGCCGGCGCGGCGCGCGATCTGGGCGACGGTCGTCGCGTCGTACCCCTGCTCGCCGAAGAGCTCGTAGGCCGCGGCGACCAGGCGAGCGCGCGTCCGCCCGGCCTTCGTCCCGGTGAGGGGAGCCGTCTCACGTGCGGTCACCCACCAAATGTTAGTCACTAACATTCCGCGTGCCAACGCGCCGCTGCGCGACCCTGCCGCGCGCCCCCCCGCGCCGAGTGCGCCCGCAACTCGCCGAGTGCGCCCGAAGTTTCGGTAGCGCTCGACGGGC
Organism: uncultured Cellulomonas sp.; assembly: GCA_964491965.1. GTDB lineage: Bacteria > Actinomycetota > Actinomycetes > Actinomycetales > Cellulomonadaceae > Cellulomonas. The sequence goes on along the minus strand of CAZBIO010000220.1, from coordinate 5,784 downwards.
TTCGGGCGCATTCGGCGAGAACCCGTCGGCCCGGTAACCTGAGGCCCTGGTGTGCCGGGAAGTCTGGTCGGCTGTCCCATCGGTCGAACGTCCGGTGGGCGTTGTTCGACGAACCGGAGCCCGATGAACACCGCAACCGCCCCCACCCGCGTGCGACGTCCGCGCGTCGGTCGGCTGGTGTCGGGCGAGATGACCGGTGGACTCCTGCTCCTCGGCGCGGCGGCCGTCGGCCTCGCCTGGGCGAACTCCCCCTGGCGCGACGGCTACACCGCCCTCTCCCAGACGGTCGTCGGCCCCGCCTCCTGGCACCTGGACCTGACCCTGGAGACATGGGCCACCGACGGCCTGCTCGCCTTGTTCTTCTTCGTCGTCGGGCTCGAGCTCAAGCAGGAGCTGGTCGCCGGGAGCCTGCGGGACGTGCGCAGCGCCGCCGTGCCCGCGCTGGCCGCGGTCGGCGGCATGGCACTTCCCGCCGGGATCTTCGCCCTGGTCACGACGCTGGCCGGCGACCACGAGGCACTGCACGGCTGGGCCATCCCCACGGCGACGGACATCGCCTTCGCCCTGGCCGTGCTCGCCGTGTTCGGTCGCGGCCTGCCGTCCGCGCTGCGCACCTTCCTGCTCACGCTCGCCGTGGTCGACGACCTCCTGGCCATCGTCGTGATCGCCGTCTTCTACACCGAGCACCTCAACCTCGCCTACCTGGCGGGAGGGCTGGCCGGCGTCCTGCTGTTCGCGCTCGCCGCACGGGCGCCGCGGTTCACGCTCGTCGCCCTGCCCGTCATCGCCCTGGCCACGTGGGGACTGGTGCACGCGTCCGGCGTGCACTCGACGATCGCCGGGGCGATGCTCGGCCTCGTCGTACCGGCAACCCGCCTGCGCTCCGAGCCGATGGCCCGGGCCACGCGCTACGAGCGCGCCCTGCGGCCCTGGTCCACCAGCGTCGCGCTGCCCGTGTTCGCGTTCTTCGCGGCGGGTGTCTCGCTCGTGGACGGCGCGGGGGCGGGCGCCATCGTCTGGCAGCCGGTCGTCCTCGCGGTCGTCGTCGGACTGACGCTGGGCAAGCTCGTCGGCGCCCTCGGCGTCACCGCCCTCGTCACCCGGCTCACCCCGCTGCGGCTGCCGCAGGGCATCGGCATGCGCGACCTGCTGCCCGTCGGGCTGCTCGCCGGCATCGGCTTCACCGTCGCGCTGCTCGTCGCCGAGCTGTCGTTCCCCGACGGCACCCACACCGAGGGAGCCAAGGCCGCCGTCCTCGCCGGCTCGGTGCTGTCCGCCATCGGCGCCGCGATCACGCTCCGGCTCGACGCCGCGCGGACGCGCCCGGCGGACATCAACCGCGACGGCGTTCCCGACGACGTCACCGACCGCATCGGCGACGAGGACGACGAGTCCTGAGCCCGATCTGAAGCCCGATCTGAGTACAGGCTCAGCGCGCCACGCGCCCCGCCATCCGGCGGTGCGTTCCGCGGAGTCGAACCAGCTGCCCCAGCACGGCCGCGGTCGTCAGGACGACGAATCGCCACAGGTCCCCGCTCCCCAGGGTCGGTGCGGCGTCGCCGTCGAGGGAGAAGCCCGTCACCAGGCACCACGAGAGGATCACGCCGAACGCGGCGTGCGCCGCGAGCAGCCAACCGCCGAACACCAGGAAGGCGGTGGCCGCCCCGGCGGTCGCCGCCCACGGGTCCAGGCCCAGCGCGGTCGCGATCCCGACGAGGGCGGGCGTCAGCACCGCCACCGCCAGGACGACGACGACGCTCGTCCACTGACTGCGTGCGCCCCCGTCACGAGCGGCGGACGTGCGCCGCGGTCCCGGAGGCTCCGATCGATCGCCCAGCACTGGCACGTTGCCAGTGTGCGTCCACCGGCGCCCGGCCGCTGGGATCCGAACGGCTTCCGAACGACATCCGAACGATCCCTGACGGAATCCTCACGCCCGCTCGCCTCCGCGCGGGCGGAGTCAGGCGTCGAGCGCCCTGCCCGCCCGGTGTCCGGCGACACGCGAGCTGAGCCGGCGCCCGAACACCAGCTGCACGAAGAGCGTCGCCGTCCCGGCCACGATGAGGCCCGCCACGTTCACCAGCAGCTGCGTCAGCGCCGACAGGGACTCGCCCCAGGCGCCGACGGCCAGCGTCAGCCCCATCGTCCCGACCGCCGGCACCGTGGTGATCGAGATGAAGACGCCCACCAGCGCCGACGACTTCGCCGTGGTGAGCGACAGGACTCCGGCGATCCCGGCCAGCACCGCGATGACGAACGACCACGTGTCGGGCGCGATGATGAAGTCCGTCAGCGGACCCGTCGTCGCCTGCTCGAACGTGATGATGCCGAGGGCGTAGACGATCGACCAGACCAGCCAGGTGAGCAGCACGGACACGGCGAAGCCACCAAACAGCGTGGCCAGGGCCCAGCGCGCCACCCTGCGCTTGCGGCGCACGATCGCGTAGCAGATCGCCGCGATCGGGGCGAACTCCGGGCCGACGACCATCGCTCCAATGATGAGGATCGGCTGGTCGAGCAGCCGCCCGATGCCGGCGATGAGCGATGCGAGCAGGAGGAACGCGAAGAAGCTCCACGACGGGCGGGCATCCTCGCGGGAGCGGTCCGCGAGCTGCGCCCACAGCACCCCGTCGGCCGGATGGCCGGGCGCCGCGCGCTCCGCGGCCGTCGCGGCGTCGGACAGCACCGCCAGCGGCTCGCTCACCACCACGGAGCCCCGGACGGGGACCTCGGCGCGCCGCAGCACCTCGATGACGGCGTCCGCGTTCTCGCGCGCCACCTCGAAGAAGACGAGGTCGCCGTCGCCGTCCATCGCGGCCCCCGGCACCACGGCCAGGTCCACGACGGTCGGTTCCCGGGAGAGCTCGTCGCGCAGCGCCTCGACGAGCCCGTGGGGCGCGGTGACGCGGACGTTCAGCACCGGCACATTCTGCCAACGACCTGCCTGGTCGACCCGGCATGGTCGGGGCGGCGGCGTCGCCTGGGGATCGACTACGGTAGGCGGCGGCCGCACGACGAGCTGGCCAAGGCCACGACCGGAGGGGGTGCACCGCCATGGACGCAGGCGGTAGTAGTCATCCCCGGCGGACCTCCTAGTCCGCAGACGCAGCCGGCCCGATGAGGCCGGCCCCCGAGGCGCGCGGACCCGTGCAGACGCGGTCCGCCGCTGCCCGCGATCGACTCATCGTCCCGGAGACTGCAATGTCCGAATCCTGGCGCGTCCGCATGCGCCCGAGAATGCTGCGACGTCCCGACGTCCACCACGAGCCCGAACCGCCCGAGCTCTCGATGGACCCCCGCGCCGACTCGACCCCCGTGCTCCGCGTGGAGGCGAGCGTCGTCGACGCCGGCATCTACCGGGACGGCCGGCGCGTGGAGCGCCCGCCGACGCTGACCGACGCCTACCGCAGCCTCGAGCAGCAGCCGGGGTCGCTCGCATGGATCGGCCTGTACCGGCCGGCGGAGGAGCAGCTGCTCACCGCCGCCGAGCAGTTCGGCCTTCACAAGCTGGCCATCGAGGACGCGATCGTCGCCCACCAGCGTCCGAAGGTGGAGCGGTACGGCGACACGCTGTTCGTCGTGCTGCGCGCCGCGCGCTACCTCGACGACGTGGAAGAGGTCCGCTTCGCGGAGCTGCACGTCTTCGTCGGGCCCAACTTCGTCCTCACCGTCCGGCACGGCGAAGCTCCGGACCTCGCCGCGGTCCGGCGGCGGATGGAGACCGAGCAGGAGCTGCTCGCCCGGGGACCGGAGGCGATCCTCTACGGCATCCTCGACTCGATCGTCGACGGCTACGCACCGGTCGTCGCCGGGCTCCAGAACGACATCGACGAGATCGAGACCGAGGTGTTCGGCGGCGAGCCCAGCGTCACCCGGCGCATCTACGAGCTGTCCCGCGAGGTCATCGAGTTCCAGCGCGCGACGCGCCCCCTGCTCGGCATCCTCATGGCCCTCGAAGCCGGCTTCGACAAGTACGGCACCGACGAGGAGCTGCGCCGGTACCTCGCCGACGTCACCGACCACGCCACGACGGCCGCCGAGCGGGTGGACGGCTTCCGCCAGACCCTGTCCGACATCCTCACGCTCAACGCCACCCTGGTGTCGCAGGCGCAGAACGAGGAGATCCGGCAGCTCACCGTCGCCAGCTACGCACAGAGCGAGGAGGTGAAGAAGGTCTCGGCGTGGGCCGCGATCCTCTTCGCCCCGACGCTCGTCGGCACCGTCTACGGCATGAACTTCGACCACATGCCGGAGCTGCACTGGTTCGTGGGGTATCCCCTGGCCGTGGTGCTGATGTTCTCGGTGAGCGGCGTCCTGTACCAGATCTTCAAGCGGCGGGGGTGGCTGTAGGCCGGGCCGCGGGACACGGCGCTCGTCGAGCGGCAGGGGCCTAGAAGATCGAGTAGCCCCCGTCCGCGACGAGCACCGACCCGGTGACGAAGGACGACGCTTCGGACGCGAGGAAGACCACCGCCGGCCCCATCTCGTGCGGGTCGGCCGCGCGCTGCATCGGCGTGTCCTCGATCCAGTGACGGCGGAAGCGCGGGGCGTCGACGGGAGACAGGTCGGTCCGGACGTACCCCGGTGCGAGGGCGTTGACCCGAACGCCGAACGGCGCCCACTCGGCGGCCAGGCTCTTGGTCAGCTGGTGCACGGCGGCCTTCGAGGCGTTGTAACCGGGCTGGAACTGGGGCCGGTTGACGATGAGGCCAGACATCGACCCGATGTTGACGATGCTGCCCGACCTGCGTTCGATCATGTGTCGCCCGACGGTCTGGGACATCCGCCACAGTGCGTCGAGGTTGAGGTCCATCACTCTGCGCCAGTCGGCCTCGGTCACGTCCGCAGCCGGCTTGCCGACGCAGGTCCCGGCGTTGTTCACCAGCACATCGACGGCGCCGAAGGTGTCCACGGACTGCTGGAGCACGCTCGACGGAGTCGCCGGGTCGGTGACGTCTTCGAGGATGACCAGGCAGTCCCTGCCCGCGTCCTTCACGAGCTCGACGGTCGTCTTCGACGCCTCGGGGTTGCGGGCGACGAACACGATGTTCGCGCCCGCAGAGGCGAGCGCCGCGCAGAATGCGCGACCCATGCCTCGGCTTCCTCCCGTGACCAGCGCAACCTTGCCGTCCAGGGAGAAGGCATCCATCACATTCACAGCAACTTCCTCTCTCGTCGTCCGGGCCCGGCGCCCGATGACCACCGCCGCGGCGGGACCCGTCATCCGCGAGAGCGGGAAGCCAGGACCCACACCAATGGACGGCACGGGGCCCGCCCAGGGATCCTCCCGACCAGCGGTCGCGCGAGCAGTGGGCGCGCGACCGCCCGATCGGGACTGCGGTGTACGTCCGCACCCTAGTCCGATCGAGTGGATCGATCAACGAGACCTGGACTCACGGCCGTCTGAGCACCTCTGAGAACTGACGGATCGAGCAACATGCCGGTGGATCGATCGCACTCCTTGGAACCCCGGGTTAGAATCAGGCCAGGGCACAGATTGAGGCGACGATCCGCTCCGTTTGGGCACGCTTTCCAGACATCCCAACCTTCTTCTGGAGCCAGACATGACACTGAAGGCGATCGCCCAACAGCTCGGGGTTTCTCGCTCCACTGTGTCCAACGCGTACAACCGTCCCGATCACGTGTCGGACGAGTTGCGCGAGCGCATCTTTCGCGCGGCCGAGGAGATCGGCTATACCGGACCCGATCCCATCGCGCGAAGGCTTCGAACCGGCAAGCAGAACGCGCTCGGTCTGGTGTTCACCGACTCGTTGTCGCACGGCA
>CAZBIO010000219.1:0-5656 GCA_964491965.1 uncultured Cellulomonas sp. | reverse complement strand
GTCCGCGGCGGCGGACCGACCGGGCACGTGCCGGCGCGGCAGCCGGACGGACGCGCGGCGGGCCGCATCGCCGGGTGACGGCTCGGACGCGCGTCGCGGCGCGTCGGCCGGCAGCGGCAGCCCCGGCGACGCGTGGGGAACCGCCGCATCCTCCGGCCGGACGCACCGCGCCATCGCCTCGGCCGGGATGCGGAGCGCCTCCGGTCGCACCGCCTCCGTGCACGCGCGCACCACCTCGTCGCCGGACCGGCACCCGGCGGCCACCAGCGCCTCGAAGACCTCGCGCAGGCCCGCGTCGCCGTCCCAGTCGTCGCGCGCCCCGGTGGTCAGCGCGACGGTCCGCGGCGCCATGACACCGAGCAGCGCGGTCAGCAGGGACGGAACGTCCTCGTCGGGCGGCCCGAGCGGCTGGGCCGGCGCCGCGAGCACCGGCATCCCGTCGGCCGTCAGCAGGACGTCGCCGGCGTCCAGCCGACCGTAGGCCAGCCCGGCGGCGTGCAAGGCATCGAGCGCCTGCGCCAGCGGGATCGCCACGGTGGCCGCCTCGCCGTCGGTCAACGGGACACGCGCCCGCCCCACCGCGGCGAGCGACAGCCCGGGCCCCACGCCGACGAGCAGGCCGGTTCGCCCGCCTGGCATCGGCAGCACGGCGTCCACCGGGACCAGGTGCCCGTGGCGCACCGCGGTCAACGCGGGGGCCGCGGCCTCGTCGGGCACCCCGGCGCGGACGACGAGCTCGACCAGGCCGCCCGCCGCCTCCGCCGCCACCCATCCCCCGGACGGCCCGAGCGCCCCAGTGGGGCGCAGGCCGAGATCGGCGAGCACGCGCGTGACGTCGTCGGGCACAGCAAGGGGGCTCATGGCGCCCCATCGAACCGAGAAGCGCGTCCGGGCGTCGCCGCCCGTCCACAGCCCCTACGCGAGCTTGACCGGCCGGCCTTCCTTCGCGGCGACCCGCGCCGCGTCGAGGACGCGCGCCACCCGCACGGCGTCGAGCGGGTCGACAGGCGCCGGTCCACCCTCGACGGCCCAGTGCACCACGGCGCGATACAGGTCCGCGTGGCCACCGGGCTCGACCGGAACGGGCTCCCGCTCGGCACCCCGCACCAGCCACCCCTCGTGCGGGGGCACCCTCTTGCCCTCGTCGAGCACGGCGAACGGCGTCGGCTCAGACTCGAAGCGGGTGACGAGGTAGGCGGCCTTGTCGCCCAGCACGCGCGTGCGCGGACCCGGCGCGCCGACGAGCCCGCTCGCCGTCAGGTGGCTGATCACCTGGTGGCCCTCATCGTCGGGCGCGTGGCTCAGGGAGAGGAACACGTCGTCGACCGCCGGGGTGGTCAGCGTGCGCAGCTCGGCGTACACGCTCGCCACCGGGCCGAACAGCTGCACCGCGGAGTCGACCAGGTGCGAGCCGAGGTCCAGGAGCAGGCCGCCAGCGTCGGGGTCGAGCTCCTTCCACCGCTGGAGCGGGATCGGCCGGAACCGTTCCCAGCGGCGCTCGAACCGGTGGACTCGCCCCAGCTCGCCGCGCTTCAGCAGGGCGGCCAGCGTCAGCTGCTCCGGGTCCCACCGCCGGTTGTGGAACACGGTGAGGCGCGCGCCGTGCTGGGTTGCCAGGCGGACCAGCTCGAACGCGGACCGCTCCGTGGTGGCCAGCGGCTTGTCGACGAGCACGGGCAGGCCGGCCTTGACCAGCACGGCGACATCGGCGGCGTGCTGCCCGGTGGGGCTGGCGACGACCACCAGGTCCACGACCGACGAGTGGGCGAGCAGCCCTGGCACGTCCGGGACCACGGTGGCCCGGGGCCAGTCCGCCTTCACCTGCTCCGCGTGGGTCCGCGTCACCACCACGGTGACGTGCTGCCCCAGTTCCTTGAGCAGTGGTGTGTGGATTCCTCGCCCCGAAGCCCCGTAGCCGACCAGACCGACGCGCAGATGCTCCACGGCGTCAACCCTAGACGGGACGCCCGACGGTGGCAGGCCAACGGGGAGATAGCCTGCCGTCCATGCGGTTCGAGGTGCTGGACGTCGGTACGCGGCTGCTCCCGTACCTCCCCACGTGGCAGCTCCAGCGCGAGGTGCACGCCGCGGTCGCCGATGGCGAGCGCGAGAACACTGTGCTGCTGCTGGAGCACGAGCCGGTCTTCACGGCCGGCAAGCGCACGCGGGCGGCGGACCGTCCCGTCGACGGGTCGCCCGTGGTGGACGTCGACCGCGGTGGGCGCATCACGTGGCACGGCCCCGGCCAGCTGGTGGGCTACCCCATCGTCCGGCTCGCCGAGCCGGTGGACGTCGTCGCCTACGTGCGAGCGCTCGAGGAGGCGCTGATCGCCACGTGCGCCGACCTGGGCCTGGCGGCAGGCCGCGTCGAGGGGCGCAGTGGCGTGTGGTTCACGGGCGGCCCGGGTCGCGACCGGAAGGTCGCCGCCATCGGGGTGCGCGTCGCGCGGGGCGTGACGATGCACGGGTTCGCGCTCAACTGCTGCTGCGACCTGTCGTGGTACGAGCGGATCGTCCCGTGCGGGATCCCGGACGCTGACGTCACGAGCCTGACGCGGGAGGCCGGTCGGCACGTGGCGATCGCCGAGGTGTTGCCGCTGGTGCAGGGGCACCTGGCGGACGCGCTCGCCCCCGTCGTCACTCAGGCCCCGGCGGTCGTCCAGACCGGACGTCAGTAGGCGCGGCCCGCGGTCGGGTGCCCGGCCTTCCCCAGCTCGGACGCGATGCCCGCGGCCCACTCCGCGACGTCGTCGAGGTCCCGGAAGTCGCCCTGCTGGGCGTGCACCAGCGCGGCCAGTGCCCGCTCGGAGATGTTGAGCTGCGACCGTTCGAGCCGGCCCGCGAACATCCGCACGTCGCGTGCCGCGACGCTCGTCGCCACCGAGGTCACATCGTCGGGCGTGACGCTGGCCGAGGGGGGCTCTCCGACCGGGCCCGACCAGAAGAGCCACACCGGCCGCTCCCGCAGCTGCCCGGCCTGGCGCTCGACGAGGTCGCGCATCCCCAGCGCCATCCGGCCGACGTACACCGCCGAGCCCAGGACCACCGCGCCGTACGTGTCGACGTGCTCGACCTCGTCCGGCTCCAACTCGTCGACGTCGTGCCCGGCCTCCCGCAGCACCTGCGCGACGAGCTCACCCATCTCGAGCGTCCCGCCGTGCCGCGACGCCACCGACACCAGCACCCGCATCGCGAACCTCCCCGTCCGGCACCCGGCGGCGCTGCCCGGCGCCCGTCCCCCACGTGGGGTACAGGGTGACACGGTGCACTGCGAGCCGCGCGGGTCGGAGGTCCCCGCCAGGGCATGTGACGGCCGAAGAGCCGGTTAGGGTTGCTCGGTGACGATCGCTCCCGAAGGCCGGCGCATGCTGCGGGTCGAGGCCCGCAACGCGGCCACCCCCATCGAGAAGAAGCCGGAGTGGATCCGCACCCGGGCGACCATGGGCCCGCAGTTCGGCGAGCTCAAGCAGCTGGTGCGGCGCGAGGGCCTGCACACCGTCTGCGAGGAGGCCGGCTGTCCCAACATCTTCGAGTGCTGGGAGGACCGCGAGGCGACGTTCCTCATCGGCGGCGAGGTGTGCACGCGCCGCTGCGACTTCTGCCAGATCGACACCGGCAAGCCGGCCGACTTCGACGCCGACGAGCCCAACCGCGTCGCCGCGTCCGTGCAGGCGATGGGCCTGCGGTACGCCACCGTGACGGGTGTCGCGCGCGACGACCTCCCGGACGGCGGCGCCTGGCTCTACGCCGAGACCGTCCGCCAGATCCACGCCGTCAACCCCGGCACCGGCGTCGAGCTGCTGATCCCCGACTTCGACGCGAAGCCGGACCAGCTGGCCGAGGTCTTCGGCTCGCGGCCCGAGGTGCTGGCGCACAACGTCGAGACCGTGCCGCGCATCTTCAAGCGCATCCGCCCCGGCTTCCGCTACGAGCGGTCGCTGTCCGTGCTCACCGCGGCGCGCGACGAGGGCATGGTCACCAAGTCGAACCTCATCCTGGGCATGGGCGAGACCACCGACGAGGTGGTCGACGCCCTCGGCCGGCTCCGCGCGGCCGGGTGCGACCTCATCACCATCACGCAGTACCTGCGCCCGTCCGTCCGCCACCACCCGGTGGACCGCTGGGTCCACCCGGAGGAGTTCGTCGAGCTGTCCCAGGTGGCCACGGGGCTCGGGTTCGCCGGCGTGATGGCCGGGCCGCTGGTCCGCTCGTCGTACCGCGCGGGCCGGCTCTGGGCGCAGGCGATGGCGCGCGCGGGGCGTGAGATCCCGGCGGCGCTCGCCCATCTCGCCGAGCCGGGCACCGCGCGCCAGGAGGCCGCGTCCCTGCTCGCACGGCACGGTCAGGCGCCGGCTCCTCGGTAGACTCTCGCGCCATGGCACGCGCGTCCACCACACCTCCGGCGCCCGCCCGCAAGGGCTCGGGCAAGGCCGACGACACCCCGCCGAAGGTCCGCTGGTACAAGCAGCTCTGGATGGCGTACACGATGGCCCGCGAGACGGACCCATCGGTGACGTGGTGGGTGCTCGGGTCGTTCGTCGGGGTGCTGGCGCTGGGCGCCGTGATCGGCGTGCTGGCGCACAACCTCCTCTACTTCATGCTCATGGCGATCCCCTTCGCCGCGCTCGCGGGGATGTACGTGCTCGCGCGCCGCGCCGAGACGGCTGCCTATTCGCGCATCGAGGGCAAGCCGGGTGCGTCGCTGTCCGCGCTGTCGACCATCCGTCGCGGCTGGACGTTCGCCGAGGAGCCGGTGGCGGTGGACCCGCGCACACAGGACCTCGTGTTCCGCGGACTCGGCCGGCCGGGCGTGGTGCTCGTCGGCGAGGGGCCGGCGCACCGCGTCGGCAAGCTGCTCGAGGCCGAGCGCAAGCGCACCGCCCGCGTACTGTCCAGCGTGCCGATCGTCGTGCTCCAGTCCGGCAACGAGGCCGGCCAGGTGCCGCTGCGCAAGCTGCCCCGCACCGTGCAGAAGCTCAAGCCGAAGCTGACGAAGGCCGAGGTCGGCGAGGTGGGCAAGCGGCTCACCGCGCTCGGCGGGGCGCGCCTGCCCATCCCGAAGGGGATTGACCCGCTGCGCGCGCGGCCCGACCGCCGCGGGATGCGCGGGCGCTGAGGCTCGGGCTGTGGGTCCGGGCCGTGAGCACGGGCGTCCGGCATCACGGGCCTCCGACATGAGGTCCCGCCCGTCCTGAAGGCGGCGGGTTGCGGTCGCCGCGGACCTGCCACGAGTTCACCGTGGCTGTGCCACGGGTTGGTGACGCCTCGTCGACGAACCCCCGCCAGTGCCCTGATCGACGCATGAGGCACGAGGCGTCGCCAGGCGCTCATCCGGCGAGGCTCGCCACGCCTGACCACCCGTCGTGATTCCTGACCACTCGTCGCCCGCGTCGGGAAACGGGTCGTGACCTGGACATTTGTCATTGCATGGTCTATCATCGTACATGTGTTCGAGCCCATGGCAAGCGTCGGTGAGGGTGGCATCGTGCCGCCGCAAGCCGGGGTGCCGTGGGGGTGGTTGCCGGAGGACGAGGGCGCGTTGCGGGTGCCGGCCGACGAGGTGATGCTGGAGGACCTGGCGCCGTGGGACGTGCGGGAGTCGGATCTACTGACCGGTGAGCTGCCGGTGGATCCGTTGGGGTGTGACGAGTGGTGG
>CAZBIO010000218.1:0-3341 GCA_964491965.1 uncultured Cellulomonas sp. | reverse complement strand
GCTCGACGAGCTGTTGTTGTTCACGCACCCCGTGGTGCTCGGCGCTGGGCGGCCGCTGTTCGACCGTCTCGAGGAACCGCTGCAGTTGGACCTGCTGGAGCAGGCGACGTACGAGGACGGCGTGACGCTGCATCGATATGCGGTGCGGGGGGTGCGGCCTGCCGTTTGAGATGCAGCCCGATCGCGACGAGGTAGAGCATCGCCCCCACCGCGTGCCCAGAGGAACCACGACGCATCGAAATGCCGCAGCCCCGCCGCCCCGCCCCATCACGCAGCGGCCGGCCGCCGCTCAGCGCGAGGCAGCCAGGAGGTCGTCAGCGGTCCATACCTGCTCGACTCTGGCGTTGTCGGCCACTCCGCCGGGGCAGACCGCCACGAGAGGCGTGCCGGTCCCGTACCCCGGGATGGCGGCGGCGTCGGTGCTGAGCTTGCGGATGTCCGCGGCGGTGATAGGTGTGGGGCGCCATTTGATGGTTCCGACGAACGCGAGCTCGCGCGCGGGTCGACGGTCAGCACCGACAAGGTCGATCTCAGGGTTGTTGGACCGTGGCCACCATCCGCCGATCTCGCTGACATGCGCCCAAGGGGTGCCGACGAGTGCCCGGTACAGGAACGCTCGGACGACGGGCTCGATCGCTCGACCACGCCACGACCCGAAGGCATCGTCGTTCACGCGAGCGAGGGCAAGGTCGCCTCGGTCCCGGTCGACCTCGGATAGCGCTGGTTCGACGAACGGCAGCCAGAACCGCAGCGCAGGGTCGTCGATTCGGTACCTGGGTTCCTTCTGCGCCTTCGTGGAGAGCGGCTGGTCGACGGCGATGATGCGCTTGGCAGTCAGCAGATCCAGCGCGCGCGACAGGGATGTGGGCTGCATGCCCCCTGTCGCCTGCTGGATGCCGGAGAACGTTCGCTCGCCATACCCGCCGATCGCAGCGAGCACTGTTCGCGCCTGCACGCCCTCGGGGAGTTCGCCGTCGAGGACACGGGTACCCGACGCAACCAGCGCGGACAAAGACGTCGAGAACGACCGCTCGAGGAACGACGTGCGGGTCTCGCCTTCCCGCCAGGTCTCGGCGATCTGCGGTTGCCCACCGGTGATCAGGTACGCATCGAACGCGTCCATCCCGGCTAGACCAGTCATCGTGCCGATCTCACCGGGGGTCAGCGCCCGAAGGGTCATCTCGGTCCCGCGACCGTGGAACGGCTGGTCCGGTTTGGTCAGCTGTTCCATCATCGCGAGGTCTGAACCGAGCAGAAGTAGAAGTACAGGACGACGTGAGAGTTGCTGATCCCAGACTCGCTGGAGCTCACCCGCGCCGCCAGGAACGACCTCCAAGAGCCACGGGAGCTCGTCGAGGACGACCACAGCCGGCCGGTCCGTCGGCAGTGCACCAGCGAGGAGCGTCAGCGCGGCGGTCAGCGATCGAGGTTCCTGTCCCGCTGCGACCACCGCATTCGGGAGGTTCGAGTCCGCGATCGACGCGGCAAGGTCGGCATACGCACGCTCGGGAGTCGAGGCGCGTGCTGCTTGGAACACGAGGTAGGGCAGTCGTGACCGCTCGGCGAACACCTCAGCGAGACGACTCTTGCCGATGCGTCTGCGACCACGGATGAGGACGGCGACACCGCTGGCGTCCCGACCGCCACGTCGGACGATGCTGAGTTGGCCATCGAGAAGGGCCAACTCGCGGGTCCGGCCGATGAACTTCGCCACTATCGCCTCCTGGTTAATGCCAGGTTAGATAGTATCACAATTGTTAGTAACTCAGATGATACCAACACCATCCGACTGGGGTCCCGTGCGCCTGAACGGATTCGAACCGTCGACACCCGCTTTAGGAGAGCGGTGCTCTATCCCCTGAGCTACAGGCGCGTCGGGCGGAGCCGCCCGAGTCCGCCCGCAGGGGCGCGTCACGGACCAACGACGAGCCTACCGGCCAGGACGCGACGACAGCCGATCCGGTTTGTCCGTTCCTGTTGACAGCGCTCCCACGGTGCCCCAGCGTTGACGGAGGCAGGCGCCCGCACACCGACGTGCGCGAGTCCCGCTCATACAAGAGACCAGCACAGAACCCAAACAGTCCGGCGCGGCGTCGCGTCGGCCCGTCCATCTGGGAGCGCTCTCATGCCCAAGCCAGTAGGCACGCCCCGACCAGCAGACACACTCAACCCAGCACGCAAGTTCCTCACCCTCACAGCCGCCGCCGCGCTCGTCCTGCTCGCGACGAGCGCGGCACCCGCCGCGGCCAAGCAACCGGCCGCCGACCCCGGCAACCCCCTCCAGCCCGGGGCCGAGCTCTTCGTCGATCCCCACAGCACCACGGTGGAGGCGATGCACCACCTCACCGGCGCAGCCAGGGCAGACGCCGCGCTCCTGGCCCAGTACCCCGCCGCCACCTGGTTCACCGACGGCACACCCAAGCGCGTCGAGGTCGAGGCGGCCAAGGTGGTCAAGGCCGCGCAGAAGGACGGCAGCGTCCCTGTGCTCGTCGCCTACTACCTGCCCAACCGCGACTGTGGCCAGTACTCGGCCGGTGGCGCGCAGAGCACCGCCGAGTACCAGGCGTGGATCGACGGCCTGGCCCGCGGCATCGGCGACAGCCCCGCCGCGGTGATCCTCGAGCCCGACGGCCTGGGCCTCATCCCCAACTACGTCAGCCGCATCGACGGCTCGTCGAACTGCAGCATCGAAGGCGTCGACCCGGCCAACCGGTTCGTCGAGCTCAACTACGCCGTCGACGCGCTCAAGGCCGGCGCCAGCACCGCCGTCTACCTCGATGCCACGCACGTCGGCTGGCAGAACGTCGGTGAGTCCGCCCAGCGCCTCCTCATGGCCGGCGTCCAGCGCGCCGACGGGTTCTTCCTCAACGCGTCGAACTACCACTTCACGACGAACCTGCTGGCCTACGGCCGGTGGGTCTCGTCGTGCATCGCGCTCGCCGAGCGCGACTCCGCGGCCGACCCGACCAGCTACGACTTCGGCAACAACTGTGGCAACCAGTACTGGAACGGCGGCCCGGCGACCAACTGGACCGGCGCCAGCCCCATGAACTTCTTCGCGGAGTGGACCAGCACCCCGTGGGCCGACCCGGCCAACCCGACCGCCGACGAGCTCGCCGGCCTGCCCACCAACACCGTCGGCGTCGACTCGCGCTACGCGAGCATGCTCGGCACCACGCAGCCGACCACGCACTTCGTCGTCGACACCAGCCGCAACGGCCAGGGCCCGTGGGCGGGCGGCGGCTACCCGGACAACCAGGACTGGTGCAACCCGCCCGACCGCGGCATCGGCCTCACGCCGACCACCACCACCGGCGACCCGCTCGCCGACGCCCTCCTGT
>CAZBIO010000217.1:0-4314 GCA_964491965.1 uncultured Cellulomonas sp. | reverse complement strand
CGATCAGGCTGCCGCACGTCGCCGCGGCGGCGAGCAGCGAGCCGAGCATCGACCGCGGCCCCCGGCCCAGCGAGCCGCCCTCCGCGCCGCCGCTCACCGCTGGCCTCCGAGGAGCCGCATCCAGGCGTCCGACAGGGGTTCGCCGGTGTTGACGCGGGCTGCGTGCCACCCGGCGCGGCGCAGCGCACGGAGCGTGTTCTCCGACGCGGCCGCCTCGCCGGGCTGCCGCGAGTCGCCCCGCACCACGGCCCAGCCCTGTGCGGAGTCGCTGACGCGCGCCAGCGCGGTGCGGGTCGCCGGCGTCAGCGGCCCGAGGACGGCGAGCACGATGTCGTCGCCGCGGGTGGACGTCTGGAGCATCCGCACCGCGCCGAGCAGGCGCCGCTCGGCCTCGTCCTCGGTGCGGGGCGCGGTCAGGTCGATCAGCGGGTCGAGGAGTGCGGCGCGCGACGCCGGGCCCTGCCGCGCATACAGGAAGCCCTGCATCTCGTCGACCTCGAGCCCGGTGCCGGCGCCGAGGAAGCGCACGGGGTGCCCGGCCTCGAGCATCGCCACCGCCATCGACGCGGCCAGCGAGATCGACCACTCGACGGCGGCCGGCCGGGCCGGCTGGTCGAGGAGCACCGTGACCGGCCGCATGCCGGCGCGCTCGTCGGACCGCACCAGCAGCGAGCCCCGCCGGGCGCTGGACCGCCAGTGGACGCGGCGCAGGTCGTCGCCTTCGCGGTAGTCGCGCAGCGAGGCGTCGTCGGTGGACGGCGAGCGGGCGCCGAGGGCGACGCGATCGGGCTCGCCGACGAGCGCCGAGGCCGGGGCGGGGAGGCTGGCGATCGCGGGCCACACCGCGACCTCGGCGACGCCGCCGAGATTCGCCGGCGCGCGCACCACCCCGAAGAGGTCCGCCCGCGTCACGACGAGCGGGCCGAGCGTCCAGCGCCCGCGCTTGGCCGCACGGACCACGTACCGCACGCTGACGGCGGAGCCCGTGCGCTCGACCCGGGCGCGCAGGGCCCGCCCGCCCGACAGCTCGCTGGCGGCCTGCTCGGCGAAGCGCAGCCCCGCGAGCCGCATCCGTGCGGTCGCGTCGCCGGCGGCGACGTGGATGGTCACCTGGGCGGTCTCGCCGACGTGCAGCGGGTTGGGCCGCACCGTGCGCAACACGTCGATGCGGTGCCGGCTGGTGCTGGACGAGTGCCAGGCGACCAGCGCCCCCGCGCCGACGACGAGCGCGACGGCCGCCAGGCCGATGCGGACCAGGTCCACCGAGCCGACGAGCCCGCCGAAGAAGACGAGCGCGCCGCCGCCGGCGGTCAGCGCCCAGCCGCGAGCCGTCGGGCGGGGGAGCATCAGCCGGTGGCCCGCCGGGCCCGGGTGGTCGCGGGCTCCGGCAGGGCGACACGCGTGACGGCGTCGGCGACGATGTCCGACGTGGTGCGCCCGGAGAGCCGGGACTCGGTGCTCGGCAGGAGCCGGTGCGCGAGGACGGGGACGGCGAGGTCCTGCACGTCGTCGGGCAGCACGTGGTCGCGGCCGGCCATCGCGGCGACGGACTTGGCGGCGCGCAGCAGCTGGATCGCCGCGCGGGGCGAGGCGCCCAGCCGTAGGCCGGGGTCCTCGCGCGTGGCGCCGACGAGCGCGACGACGTAGCGCTTGACCGACGGGGACGCGTAGAGGCGCCGCACCACGTCGGCCATGCGCGCGACGTGCTGCGCGTCGGTCACGGGCGACAGGTCGGACAGCGGGTCGGACGTCTCCTGGCGGTCGAGCATCTCGACCTCGGCGGCGGGGGCGGGGTAGCCGACGGTCAGGCGGGCCATGAAGCGGTCGCGCTGCGCCTCGGGGAGCGGGTACGTGCCCTCCATCTCCACCGGGTTCTGGGTGGCGACGACGAGGAAGGGCCGCGGCAGCGGGTAGGACCGGCCGTCGACCGTCGCCTGCGCCTCCTGCATGCACTCGAGGAGGGCCGACTGCGTCTTGGGGGAGGCGCGGTTGATCTCGTCGCCGATGACCACGTGCGCGAACACCGGTCCCGGCCGGAACTCGAACTCGTGGGTCTGCGTCCGGTAGATGTTCACGCCGGTCAGGTCGCTCGGCAGCAGGTCCGGCGTGAACTGGATGCGGCCGACGGTGCAGTCGATGGTCCGCGCGATCGCCTTGGCGAGCGTCGTCTTGCCGACGCCGGGCACGTCCTCGAGCAGCAGGTGCCCCTCGGCGAGCAGCACCGCCAGGCTGGTTCCCACCAGGTCCGGCCGGCCCGTCATCACGGACTCGATCCCTGCGCGCATCCGCTTCGTGACGTCGACGACGTCCTCGAGTTCGGCCCCCGTCGGGACAGCGGCGAGCATGTCCACCTCCTCGTGCGTGACCAGCCGAGCGTACGTGCTCACGCCGCCGCGCGCGGAAGGACGGCGGAGCGATTTCCCCCGGCCCGACGAGCCCTCCACTTCCCTCCCCGCGAGCCGCCGCCGGGCCCCGCGAGAGCCCGTCGCGGCGCCCGGACGGCCCCGACGCGACACCCCGCAGCCTGTCGGGGCGTCCGGATGGGCCGTGCGAGGCGTCCGCCCCGCCGGATCCCTCCACCGCGCTCCACCGCCGCTACCTGCGTCGATGTGGCCCGGCAGGGTGAAAGAGATGCCCAGAACCCTTGAAAGTGGAGGGAAGTGGGGTACGGTGGAGCGCACTGGAGCGAAGGGGTGCGCACGGGGGGAGGCGACATGGACCAGGAGGCCGTTTCGGGCGTCCTCGGAGCCGGCGCGCCCTTCCTCGGTCAGCACAACCCGAAGCTCGACGACAAGGGGCGGCTGATCCTCCCGGCGAAGTTCCGCCCGCAGCTGGCGTCGGGGCTCGTCATGACCAAGGGGCAGGAGCGCTGCCTGTACCTGCTGCCGGCCGAGGTCTTCGCGCGCATGCACCAGCACCTGTCGCAGGCGCCGGTCACCAGCAAGCCGGTCCGCGACTACCTGCGCGTGCTGCTCTCGGGCGCCGAGGACCAGGTCCCTGACAAGCAGGGCCGCATCTCGATCCCGCAGCTGCTGCGCCGGTACGCGGGCCTGGAGCGGGACGTGGCCGTCATCGGGATGGGCACCCGGGTCGAGGTGTGGGACGCCGCGACCTGGGAGGCCTACCTCGAGCAGGCCGAGCCCTCGTACTCGGACACCGCCGAGGAGGTGTTCCCGCCGTCGGGCTTCTAGGCCCGCCCCGTCCCATCCACCCGCCCCACCCCGCCCGTCGAGACCTCCCCCCGGAGCTGACGCACTTCCCCGGCGCCAGACACCGGAGGGGGATCTGGTCGGACGGAGGAGGGACCGTCCGACCACCAGCGACAGCCCGCGCCGCACGAGAGGAGACCGCCGTGACCGCCGCCGACCGCCACGTCCCGGTCCTCCTCTCCCGGTGCCTCGAGCTGCTCGGCCCCGCGCTCGCCGCGCCCGGTTCGGTGATGGTCGACTCGACGCTCGGCATGGGTGGCCACACCGCGGGCGTGCTCGCGGCCTTCCCGCACGTGCGCGTCGTCGGCATCGACCGCGACCGCCAGGCGCTCGACCTCGCCGGGCGGCGCCTGGCCGGCTTCGGCGACCGGTTCGTCGCCGTCCACGCCGTGTACGACGAGATCCGCGACGTGCTGGACCGCCTCGGCATCCACCTGGTGCAGGGCGTGCTGATGGACCTCGGTGTCTCGTCGCTCCAGCTCGACGAACCCGAGCGGGGCTTCTCCTACGCGCACGACGCGCCGCTCGACATGCGGATGGACCCGGGCACGGAGCGCACGGCCGCCCAGGTGCTCAACACGTACGACGAGCGCGAGCTGGTCCGGGTGCTGCGTGAGTACGGCGAGGAGCGGTTCGCGCTGCGCATCGCCCGCGCCGTGGTCCGCGCCCGCACGACGGCGCCGCTGGCGCGCACCGGCGAGCTCGTCGAGATCGTCCGCGAGGCGATCCCCGCGGCGGCGCGCGCGACCGGCGGGCACCCGGCCAAGCGCACGTTCCAGGCCCTGCGCATCGAGGTGAACGGCGAGCTCGACGCCCTCGCGCGGGCACTGCCGGCCTCGGTGGAGGCGCTCGCGGTCGGCGGGCGGATCGTCGTCGAGGCCTACCAGTCGCTCGAGGACCGCATGGTCAAGCGGACGCTGGCCGCCGGCGCGACGTCGAGCGCACCGCCCGACCTGCCCGTCGAGCGGCCCGACCACGCCCCCTACCTGCGCCTGCTGACGCGCGGCGCGGAGCAGGCCGGGGCCGACGAGGTCGCCGCCAACCCCCGCGCGCAGTCGGTCCGCCTGCGCGCCGCCGAACGCCTGCGGCCGACCCCCGCCCACCT
>CAZBIO010000216.1:0-17414 GCA_964491965.1 uncultured Cellulomonas sp. | reverse complement strand
GTGAATACGACCTCGCTCGGCCGGGCGTCGAACGCCTCGCGACCGGTCACCGCGGCCTGCACGGCCACGGCGAACGACGCCAGCAGCGGCGCCGAGAGCGTGCCGGACCGCACGCCGCGCTCCTGCCCGCCGCCGTGCTGCACCGCCGTCAGGTCGAGCCCCCGCCGGGCGAGCAGCGCGCCGACGCCGATGGGTCCGCCGAGCTTGTGCCCCGTGACGGTCATCGCGTCGAGGCCGCTGGCCGCGAAGTCCACGGGGAGCTGGCCCACCGCCTGGACCGCGTCGGAGTGCACCGGGATGCCGTGGCGATGGGCGGCCGCGACCACGTCGGAGACCGGCTGCACCGCGCCCACCTCGTTGTTCGCCCACATCACCGAGACCAGGGCCACCTCGTCGCCGTGGGCGGCCAGCTCGTCCTCCAGCGCCCCGAGGTCCACCAGGCCCTCGCCGTCGACGGGCAGCGGCACCAGCTGGGCGCCCTCGCGCTCCGCGAGCCAGTGGGCGGGGTCGAGCACGGCGTGGTGCTCCACCGCGGAGACGACGACGCGACGCCGCCGCGGGTCGGCCGCGCGGCGCGACCAGTACAGGCCCTTGACGGCGAGGTTGTCGGCCTCGGTGCCACCGGACGTCACCACCACCTCGGTGGGCCGCGCGCCGAGCGCGGCGGCCAGGCTCTCGCGCGACTCCTCGACGGTGCGGCGCGCCGCGCGCCCCGCGGCGTGCAGCGACGAGGGGTTTCCGGTGCGCGCCAGCTCCGCGGCCAGCACGGCTGCCGCGGCGGGGAGGATCGGCGTGGTGGCCGCGTGATCGAGGTACGCCATCGACATCGAGTCTACGAACCTGGACAGACACCCTCGCCTGCCAGGCCCGCCTGGCAGGATGTGCGCCGTGAGTGCTGACGACGCCGTCACGCTGCCGCACGCGTTCAGCGGGCAGCGGCTGGACTGGCGTGACCTGCCCCGGCACGTCCGGGAGCGGATCGGCACCCTGGCGGGGGCGCAGGTCACCGCCGAGATCACCGCGACCGAGGGCTTCTCCCCCGGGTTCGTCGCCGTCCTCGAGCTGGCCGACGGCCGCGCGGTGTTCGTCAAGGCGATCTCCGCGGAGATCAGCCCCGTCGCGCTCGCCCAGGCGCGGCAGGAGATCGTCGTCGCGGCCGCGCTCCCACCGGAGGTTCCCGCGCCCCGCCTGCTCTGGTCGCACGACGAGGGCGACTGGGTGCTGCTGGGGTTCGAGTCGGTGCGCGGCCACTCGCCGGAGATCCCGTGGCGGCGCCCCGACCTCGAGCGCGTGCTCGACACGGTGGACCTGCTCGCCAAGGCCCGCCCGCTCGCGGGTCAGGAGCTGCCCCGGACCGCCGAGCTCGTCGCGGCCGACTTCACCGGCTGGCTGCGCCTGCGGGACGCGCCGCCGGAGGTGCGCGCCGAGTTCGCGGCGACCGGCGGGGCGCTCGCCGCGTGGGCGCTCGACCACCTCGACGACCTCGCGGGGTGGGAGCACGCCGCGCCGCCCGCCAGCGCGGGCGAGGGGATCGTCCACGGCGACCTGCGCGCGGACAACGTCATCATCGACGAGACCGGCAAGGTGTGGCTGATCGACTGGCTGCACGCCTCCGTCGGCGCCAGCTGGCTCGACCTGGCCTTCATGCTGCCGTCCGTCGCCGCGCAGGGCGGCGGCGACCCCGCGGCGCTGTTCGCGGAGCACGCGCCGGAGGTGTCCGGAACCGCGCTGCGCGCCGCGCTGGCGGGCCTGACGGGCTCGCTCGTCTGGGGCTCGCTCCAGCCCGCGCCCCCCGGCGTGCCCAACCTGCGGCCCTTCCAGTCGGCGCACGCCGAGGCCGCGCTGCACTGGCTGCGCGAGCTGGCCTGACTAGCTCTTGAGGCGGCGCAACTCCGCCGTCGCCTGCGGGAGCACCGCGAACAGGTCGCCGACCACCCCGAAGTCCGCGATCTCGAAGATCGGCGCGTCCGGGTCGGAGTTCACCGCGACGATGGTGCCCGCCGCCTGCATGCCGCCGCGGTGGTGCACCGCACCGGAGACGCCGGCGCCGACGTAGAGCCGCGGCGACACCGTGACACCCGTCTGGCCCACCTGCGCCTCGCGTGCGATCCAGCCCTCGTCGGTGGCCACGCGCGTGGCCCCGATAGCCGCCCCGAGCACGTCCGCCAGCTCCTCGAGCGGCGTGAAGTCGCCCTCGGTGCCGCGGCCCCCGACGACGACCACCTGCGCCGAGGCGAGGTCGGGGCGCCCGGTGGCCGGCCGCTCGGCGCGCTCGACCAGCTCGACGCCGCCCGGGGCGCCCTCCGGCGCGACGTGCTCGACGACCTCGGGGTCGCCGGTGGGTTCGTCGTCCGCGGCACCCGCCCCGGCCTTGACCAGCACCACGGCGAGCGGCGCGACCACCTGGACCCGCGTGGTCCACGTGCCCGCCAGGACGGTCTTGCCGGCCACCACCCGCCGGTCCTCGACGGTGACGGCGTCCGCGTCGGTGACCACCCCCGCACCGCGGGCGACGCCGATCCGCGCCGCGACGTCCTTGTTCTCGAACGTCGACGCGAGCAGCAGCACGTCCGCACCGGTCGCGTCGAGCGCTGCGGACAGCGCGGCGGCGACGGTGGCCGCCAGGTGCTCGTCGTGCGCCACCGCGACGCGGTGCACCCGGGCGAGCCCGGCGAGGCCGGCCGACGGCAGCGGCGCGGCGCCGACCCAGACGCCCTCCGGCGCCTCGTCGGACAGCGTGCGGGCGAGGGCGACCAGCTCGCGGGCGGTCGGGCGCAGGGCGCCGTCGTCGGCATGGTCGAGCAGGACGAGCACGGTCACGTTCGGTCCTTCGCGTCAGACGAGCTTGCGCTCGACGAGGTAGGCGGCGAGCTGCGCACCCGCGTCGCCGGTGTCGGTGACGAGCACGCGGTCGGTGCGCGGCGGGCGGGGCGCGGCGTCGAGCACGCGAGTGCGGGCGCCGGCGGTCCCGACCGTCGCGGGGTCGACGCCGAGGTCGGCCAGCGACCACACCGCGACGGGCTTCTTGCGGGCGGCCATGATGCCGGCGAAGTTCGGGTACCGCGCCTCGTTGGCGCTGTCGGTGACGGAGACCAGCGCGGGCAGCGGCGCGCGGAGCGTCTCGACCGCGTGGTCCAGCTCGCGGCGCACGGTGACGGCGCCGCCCTCGATGGCGACGGACGCGGCCAGGGTCAGCGCCGGCAGACCGAGCTCGGCCGCCAAAGCCGCCGGCACCAGCGACGTCAGCCCGTCCGTCGCGGCCATGCCGGTGACCACCAGGTCCACGGCGACACCGTCGGCGGCGACCTTGCGCACCGCCGCGGCCAGCACGTGCGCGGTGCCCAGCGCGTCCGAGCCTGCCGCGGCCTCGTCGAGCACGTGGACCGCGACGTCCGCACCCATCTGCAGCGCGCGCCGGGCGGCGTCCACGGCGTCGTCCGGCCCCATGGTCAGCGCGACCACCTGCGCGCCGCCCGCGGCCTCGGCCAGCTGGAGCGCCGCCTCGACGGCGTTCTCGTCGACCTCGTTGAGCGTGCCGTCGCCGCCGTCGCGGGCCAGCCTGCCGTCGTCGCCGAGCCGGCGTTCCGCCTGGATGTCCGGGACGTGCTTGACGGCGACGACGATTCTCACGGCGGGCAACGTTACCTTCACCCCCGGCCTTCACCCCCGACGGGGCTGGGTCCTAGGTCCGGGGCCACGGCCGGGTGCGGCGACAATGGTCCGCGTGAATGCCCCGCACCGCCGCCCCCCGCGCCTCGGCGTGCACGTGACGGACGACGGTGTCGACGTGGCGGTGCTCGCCCCGCACGCCGAGGCGGTGGAGCTGTGCCTGCTCGACGAGTCCGGGGCCGAGCAGCGCCGCGTCCGGCTCGACGGCCCGCGGCTCGGCGTGTTCTCGTCGTCCGTGCCGGGTGTGGGGGCGGGGCAGCGGTACGGGTTCCGCGCGCACGGCCCCTGGGACCCGTCCCACGGGCTGCGCTACAACCCGGCGAAGCTGCTCGTCGACCCGTACGCCCGCGGGCTCGTCGGGGAGCTGTCCCAGGAGCCGGTCACCTACGGCCACGTGGTCGACGACCGGCTCGCCGGCGACCCCTACGGCCCGCCCGACCCCCGCGACTCCGCCCGGGACGTGCCGCACTGCGTCGTGGTGGACACGCGCGGCCTGCCGGGGCCGGACCCCGCCGCCAACCGGCCGTGGACGCCCTGGCGGGACACCGTCGTCTACGAGGCCCACGTCAAGGGCCTGACGCAGCTGGGCCCCAACGTGGCGCCGGAGACGCGCGGCACGTACGCCGGGCTGGCCCAGCCGGCGATGATCGAGCACCTGCTGCGGCTCGGCGTCACGGCCGTGGAGCTGCTGCCGATCCACGCGTTCACCACCGAGCCCCACCTGCACGCCAAGCAGCTGAGCAACTACTGGGGCTACAACACGCTCGGCTTCTTCGCCCCGCACGCGGCCTACGCGACGGCGGCCGCCCGCGCCGCCGGCCCGGCCGCCGTGCTCGACGAGCTCCGCATGGCGGTCCACGCGCTGCACGAGGCGGGCCTCGAGGTGCTGCTCGACGTGGTCTACAACCACACGTGCGAGGGCGGGCTGACCGGCCAGCACGTCTCGTGGCGCGGGCTGGACAACGCCGTGTACTACCTGGCGGACGGCAACGTCCCCGCGTCGCTCGTCGACGTGACGGGCGTGGGCAACACGCTCGACTTCCGGCGCCCGGAGGTGATCCGGCTCGCGCTGGACTCGCTGCGGTACTGGGCGGAGGTGGTCGGCGTGGACGGGTTCCGGTTCGACCTCGCGGTGGCGATCGCGCGCGGCGCGGGCGGCTTCACGGCCGACCACCCGCTGCTGGTCGCCGCCGGGGCCGACCCTGCGCTGGACGGCCTCAAGCTCATCGCGGAGCCCTGGGACGTCGGGTACGCCGGCTGGCGCACGGGGCAGTTCCCGCCGCCGTTCGGCGAGTGGAACGACCGGTTCCGCAACGCGGTGCGCTCGTTCTGGCTCGCCGACCCGGGCCGTGCCTCCCGCGGCCTGCCCGGCCACCGCGTGCGTGACCTGGCGACGCGCCTGTCCGGCTCGGTGGACCTGTTCGGGCACGGGACGCCGCCCCTGGCGCGCACGCCAACCGCCTCCGTCAACTACGTCACCGCGCACGACGGCTTCACCATGGCCGACCTGGTCGCCTACGACCACAAGCACAACGCGGCCAACGGCGAACAGAACCGCGACGGGTCCGACGACAACCGCTCGTGGAACCACGGCATCGAGGGGCCGGTGCTCGTCGACTCGCCGTTCGGCGACATCCTGCCGCTGCGCCGCCGCTCGATCCGCAACCTCTTCGCCACGCTGGTGCTGGCCGCGGGCACGCCGATGATCGTCACCGGCGACGAGATCGGGCGGACGCAGGCGGGCAACAACAACGCGTACTGCCAGGACAACGCCACCTCGTGGGTCTCGTGGGCGCTCTCGCCGTGGCGGCGCGACCTGCTGGCGACCGCGCGCCACCTCCTGGCGATCCGCCGCGCGCACCCCGCGCTGCGGGCGACCGCCTTCTACACCGGCCACGCGCGCCAGGACGGCGGCGCGCCGGACCTCGGCTGGTACACGCCCGAGGGCGCCCCGTTCGACCACGCGCGCTGGCACGACGCGTCCCTGCGCACGTTCCAGATGCTGCGCACCGCCCCGGTGCCCGACGAGGACGCGGTGCTCCTCGTCGTCAACGGCGCCCTCGGCGCGGTGGACGTCACGCTCCCCGAGGTCGCCGGGCCGTGGGAGCTGGTCTGGGACTCGGTGTGGGACAGCCCCGACGAGGCCCGCGACGCCGCCATCGGCAACGGCCTGCACCCCGCCCCCGGCGAGCTGGTGACCCTCGAGGCCCTGACCCTGCGCATCTACACCCCGCGCTGACTTCGTCGAGTGCCACCGAAACCCGCCCAGTGCCACCGAAACTTCGGGTGCACTCGACGGGTTTCGGGTGCAGTCGGCGGCCGGCGGCCGGCGGCCGGCGGCAACGAGGCTCGCGTACCCTCGCGGAATGACGCAGACCCACGACGTCGTGGTGGTCGGCGCCGGCCTGGCCGGCCTCGTCGCGACGGCAGAGCTGACCGCAGCCGGAAAGCGCGTGCTGCTCCTCGACGCCGAGAACCGCAGCTCCCTCGGCGGGCAAGCGTTCTGGAGCTTCGGCGGTCTGTTCCTCGTCGACTCCCCCGAGCAGCGGCGGCTCGGCGTCCGGGACTCCGCAGAGCTCGCGCTGGCCGACTGGCTGGGCTCCGCGCACTTCGCCGACGACGGCTCGGACGCGATGGGGCGCGCGTGGGCCGAGGCGTTCGTCGGCTTCGCCGCCGGGCCGATGCGCGAGTGGCTCCACGGCCTGGGCGTCCGGTGGTTCCCGCTGGTGCAGTGGGCCGAGCGCGGCGGGTACTACCCCGGTGGGCACGGCAACTCCGTGCCGCGCTTCCACGTCACGTGGGGCACCGGGCCCGGGCTCCTCGAGCCGTTCGTCCGCGCGCTCCTCGACGCGCGCCGATCCGGCCTGGTCGAGGTCCGGTTCCGGCACCGCGTCACGGGCCTGGTCACCACCGACGGCCGCGTCACCGGCGTCCGGGGCGACGTGCTGGCGCCCGACGAGGCCCCGCGCGCCGTCCCGACCAGCCGCGAGGTCGTCGGCCACTTCGAGGTCGACGCCGACGACGTGCTCGTCGCCACCGGGGGCATCGGCGCCAACCACGCCCTGGTCCGGGAGCTGTGGCCGGCCGGTGCCGGACGCCTGCCGGCTCGGATGCTCTCCGGCGTCCCCGACCACGTCGACGGCTCCGGCATCGCCGTGGCCCGCGAGGCGGGCGCCGCGCTGGTGCATTCCGACCGGATGTGGCACTACCCCGAGGGCGTCACGGACCACTCCCCCGTGTGGAGCCACCACGGCATCCGCATCCTCCCGGGGCCGTCGTCCCTCTGGCTCGACGCCGACGGCCACCGCCTCCCGCCGCCGCTCTACCCCGGCTTCGACGCCCTCGGCGTGCTGCTGCACATCACCCGGCGCGGTGACGACCACTCGTGGTTCGTCCTCGACAAGACGATCCTCGGCGCGGAGTTCGCGCTGTCCGGCTCGGAGCAGAACCCCGACCTGACCGGCCGGAACGTCCCCCTGCTGGCGCAGCGCGTGCTGCCCGGCGCGGTCGGCCCCGTCGAGACCTTCGCCCGGCGCTCGCCGGAGTTCATCGCCGCCGACGACCCCGAGACGCTCGCCGCCCGCATGAACGCCCTGACGGGCGGCGACCGCATCGACCCCGCGGCACTGCGCGCCACCATCGAGGCGCGCGACGAGCAGGTGGCCACCGGCCTCGGCAAGGACCCGCAGGTGGTCGCGACGGCGATGGCCCGCCGCTTCGTCGTCGACCGGCTGATCCGCGTCGCCAAGCCCCACCGGCTGCTCGACCCGGCCCACGGTCCCCTGTACGCCGTGCGGCTCTCGGTGCTGACCCGCAAGACCCTCGGTGGCCTGCACACCGACGCCTCCGGCCGCGTGCTGCGCCCCGACGGCGCGGTGCTGCCCGGCCTGTGGGCGGCGGGCGAGGCCGCCGGCTTCGGCGGCGGCGGCGTGCACGGCGAGCGCGCCCTCGAGGGCACGTTCCTCGGCGGGTGCCTGTTCACCGGCCGGACCGTCGGGAGGGCCCTCGCGGGAGCCTGACGCCGCCCGCGTTGCAGATGGCCGCTCCGGCGGCCTCCGGCTAGGTTCGGCATCGTGGCGACCCAGACCAAGTCCGCGCGCTCGTCGTCGTCCGGCGCGGCCCGGGCCACGGCGCGCGCCCGCATCGGCCGCATCCCCGTGCTCGACGTCTCGCCGGTCGCCGAGGGCGGCCGCTACCCCGCCAAGGCGACGGTCGGCGAGGCCATCCCCGTCCGCGCCACGGTGTTCCGCGAGGGGCACGACGCGTTCGGCGCGAGCGCCGTGCTGGTGCGCCCCGACGGCACCGTGCACCAGCGCGTCCGCATGGCCGACGTCGCACCCGGCCTGGACCGGTACGAGGGCTGGGTGGTCCCCGACGCCGAGGGGCCGTGGACGTTCTTCGTCGAGGGCTGGAGCGACCCCTACGGCACCTGGGCGCACGACGCGCGGATCAAGGTCACCGCCGGCCTCGACATCGCGCTCGTCTTCACCGAGGGCGCCCGCCTCCTGGACCGGGCCGCCGACCGCCCCGAGGTCCCCGACGAGGACGCCGCCGTCCTCCGCGCCGCCGCGGCCGCCGTGGCCGACGAGCGCCACGAGCCGTCCGTCCGCCTCGCCGCCGGGCTGTCCGACGAGGTCGTCGCCGCCCTGGCGCGCACGCCGCTGCGTGACCTCGTCTCGCCCTCGGCTGCCTACCCGCTGCTCGTCGACCGCCCGCTGGCCCTCGCCGGCGCGTGGTACGAGATGTTCCCCCGCTCGCACGGCGCGCACCGCGACCCGGTGACCGGGCGCTGGGTGTCCGGCACCCTGCGCAGCGCCGCGGAGGAGCTGCCGCGCATCGCCTCGATGGGCTTCGACGTCGTCTACCTGACGCCGATCCACCCGATCGGCACCACGTTCCGCAAGGGCCGCAACAACGCGCTCGAGGCCACGCCGGGCGACCCGGGCTCGCCGTACGCGATCGGCTCGCCGGACGGCGGCCACGACGCGATCGAGCCGGGCCTCGGCACGTTCGACGACTTCGACTGGTTCGTCGCGCAGGCACGCGGGCTCGGCCTGGAGGTCGCGCTCGACGTCGCGCTGCAGTGCTCCCCCGACCACCCCTGGGTGACGGAGCACCCGGAGTGGTTCGCCCACCGGGTGGACGGCACGATCGCCTACGCGGAGAACCCGCCGAAGAAGTACCAGGACATCTACCCGCTGAACTTCGACGACGACCCCGAGGGCATCTACGCCGAGATCCGCCGGATCCTCGAGCTGTGGGTCGCCCACGGCGTCACGGCGTTCCGGGTCGACAACCCGCACACCAAGCCGGTGCCGTTCTGGGACCGGCTGCTGGCCGACATGCGCGCCGCGCACCCCGACGTGCTGTTCCTCTCCGAGGCGTTCACGCGCCCGGCGATGATGCTGACGCTGGCCAAGGTGGGGTTCCACCAGTCGTACACGTACTTCACCTGGCGCAACACCAAGGAGGAGCTCGAGGAGTACCTCGCCACGGTCGCGGGCGAGCAGGCGGCGTGGCTGCGCCCGAGCTTCTGGCCGACGACGCACGACATCCTGCCGCCCTACCTGCAGGCGACGGGACTGGGCGGCTTCGCGGTGCGCGCGGTGCTCGCCGCGCTCGGGTCGCCGACGTGGGGGATGTACTCCGGGTACGAGCTCGTCGAGCACGTCCCGCGCCCGGGCGTCGAGGAGCAGGTGGACAACGAGAAGTACGAGTACAAGCCGCGCGACTGGTCCGCCGCGGACCGCCTGGGCATCGCGCTGCTCGTCGGGAAACTGAACGAGCTCCGGCACGCCTCCCCCGCGCTGCGCCAGCTGCGCATCCAGCGGGTGCACCCGACGAGCGACCCCGCGCTCGTCTGCTTCTCGCGGCACCTGCCGGCGGCGGTCTCGTCCACAGGAACGGCGGAGACCATCGTCGTCGTGGTGAACCTCGACCCGTCCGGGCCGCGCGAGGGCGTCGTGTACCTCGACGCCGCCGCGCTCGACCTGCCTGCCGGTGAGGCCGGCGAGTACGTCGTCGACGACCTGCTCGGCGGAGGCGAGTACCGCTGGAGCGCCGAGCCGTTCGTCCGACTCGACCCCGCGCTGTCGTGCGCCCACGTCATGCGGATCCGCCGTGACTGAGCCGCCCACCACCACCGGATCGCTCGCCCTGGCCGGCCTCCCGGCCCGCCGGCAGCCGCCCATCCCGCAGGTGGAGCACCCGCCGGAGCTGCCGGGCGGCGCCGAGTGGTACCGCACGGCGGTGTTCTACGAGGTGATGCTCCGCTGCTTCTCGGACTCCACCGGCGCGGGCACGGGTGACCTCGTCGGGCTGACGCAGCGGCTGGACTACCTGGCCTGGCTCGGCGTGGACTGCCTGTGGCTGCCGCCGTTCTACCCCTCGCCGATGCGGGACGGCGGCTACGACGTCGCCGACTACACGGCGGTGGCGCAGCAGTACGGAACGCTCGCGGACTTCACCGCGCTGGTGGGCGCCGCGCACGAGCGCGGGATGCGCGTGATCGTCGACCTGGTGCTCAACCACACGAGCGACCAGCACCCGTGGTTCCAGTCGTCGCGCGCCGACCCCGACGGCCCGTACGGCGACTTCTACGTCTGGCGCGACGACGCCACCGGCTACCCCGACGCGCGCATCATCTTCGTCGACACCGAGACGTCCAACTGGACGTTCGACCCCGTGCGCCGGCAGTACTTCTGGCACCGCTTCTTCAGCCACCAGCCGGACCTGAACTTCGAGAACCCCCGGGTGGCGGACGCGCTCTTCGACGTGGTCCGGTTCTGGGCGGGGCTCGGCGTCGACGGGTTCCGGCTCGACGCCGTGCCGTACCTCTACGAGGCCGAGGGCACCAACTGCGAGAACCTGCCGGAGACCCACGCCTTCCTGCGCCGGCTGCGCACGATGATCGACGCGGAGTTCCCCGGCCGGGTCCTGCTCGCCGAGGCGAACCAGTGGCCGGAGGACGTCGTCTCCTACTACGGCACGGCCGACGAGCCCGAGTGCCACCTCTGCTTCCACTTCCCGGTGATGCCGCGCATCTTCTACGCGCTGCGCGACCAGCGGGCGACCCAGATCGTCGACATCCTCGCCGACACCCCCGAGATCCCCGCGGGCGCGCAGTGGTCCACGTTCCTGCGCAACCACGACGAGCTGACGCTCGAGATGGTCTCCACCGAGGAGCGCGCCTCGATGTACGGCTGGTACGCGACCGACTCGCGCATGCGCGCGAACGTCGGGATCCGCCGCCGGCTCGCGTCGCTGCTGGAGAACAACCGCAAGGAGCTGGAACTGGCGCACGCCCTGCTGCTCTCGCTGCCGGGCAGCCCGTGCCTGTACTACGGCGACGAGATCGGCATGGGCGACAACATCTGGCTCGCGGACCGCGACTCCGTCCGCACGCCGATGCAGTGGACGCCGGACCGCAACTCGGGCTTCTCCACCGCCGACCCCGGCAAGCTCTACCTGCCGCTGGTGCAGTCGCTCGTCTACCACTACGCGCACGTCAACGTCGAGGCGCAGCTGGCGCAGCCGACGTCCCTGCTCCACTGGGTGCACGGCATGCTGACGGTGCGCCGCCGGCACCCGGCGCTGGGCCTGGGCGACTTCACGATGCTGAGGAGCGAGAACGAGGCGGTCCTGGCCTTCGTGCGCCGCACCGTGGACCAGACGATCCTCGTCGTCGCCAACCTCGCCGCCAC
The DNA here is from genome assembly GCA_964491965.1 of uncultured Cellulomonas sp. Classification (GTDB taxonomy): domain Bacteria; phylum Actinomycetota; class Actinomycetes; order Actinomycetales; family Cellulomonadaceae; genus Cellulomonas. The sequence goes on along the minus strand of CAZBIO010000216.1, from coordinate 6,042 downwards.
CCCGCGCGCCACGCAGGTGCAGCTCGACGGCTTCGCCGGCTGGAACATGCGCGACGTGTTCGGCGGGGCCCCCTTCCCGAAGGTGCCCGACGACGGCGCCGCCGCGTTCACGCTCGGGTCGCGCGAGTTCTACTGGCTCGAGCTGGCGGCGACGTGATCCTGGTCGCCGCCCCGGCGCCCGACGACGCGCTCGTCGGGCTGCTGGCGGCGTGGCTGCCGCGCCGCCGGTGGTACCCGGCGAAGGACGCGGGCGGCCGCCTCGACCTGGTCGGCATCCTGACGTTCCCGGCCGACCCGGACGGCCGGAGGGTGCGGGTCGCGTTGGTCCGCGTGCAGGCTCCCGACCTCGACGTCGACGCCGTGCTCCAGGTGCCGCTGGTGCTCGGGGACGGCACGGGCGACGTCCTCGGCGAGCTCGACGGCGTCGCGGTGCGGGACGGCGCCGGGGACCCGGACTTCGTCGCCGCATGGCTCGGCGCGGCCGACGGACCGCTCCACCGGGGAGGGGTCGAGGTCGACCCCGCGAGCGCGCGCGTGGTCACCGGCGAGCAGTCGAACACCTCGGTGATCCTCGCGGCGCGCCCCGGCGGCGAGCCGGTGGGGATCCTCAAGGTGCTGCGCACCGTCGCGGCCGGCGGCAACCCGGACGTCGACGTGCCGCGCCGGCTCGTCGAGGTGGGCTGGGACGGCGTCCCCGCGCCGCTGGGGTGGCTGTCCGGCCGGTGGCCGGACGGGTCCGGCACCGCGGAGGGCCACCTCGGGGTCCTGTCGGCCTTCGTCCCGGACGCGCAGGACGGCTTCCGGCTGGCCTGCGACTATGCGCGCCGCGGCGAGGCGTTCGACGAGCTCGCCGCGGCCCTCGGCAGGACGGTCGCCGACCTCCACGTCGCCCTCGTCGCGGGCTTCGGCACCGTCGAGGACGGCGAGGGCACGGCCGGGGTGTCGCGGTTCGTCGCCGACCGCTTCGCGTGGGCCGCCGACCAGGTCGACGAGCTCGCCGCGTGCCGCGCGGGGGTGGCGCGCGTCGTCGACGAGCTGCGTGCCCTGACCGGTGTGCCGCCGCGCCAGCGCGTCCACGGCGACCTCCACCTCGGTCAGGTGCTGCGCTCGTCGGGCCGCTGGTACGTGACGGACTTCGAGGGCGAGCCGCTCGCGCCGCTCGCGGAGCGGACCAGGCCGGACTACGCCGTGCGCGACGTCGCGGGCCTGCTGCGCTCGTTCGACTACGCGGCGGCGGTCGGCGGCCTGCGTGGCGCGGCGGCGGCGGCGTGGGTCTCGTCGGCCCGCCTGGCCGCGCTGCGGGCGTACGACGAGGACGCGGGCACGACGCTGGCGGCGGGGGCCGGCGCGGCCGCCGGCCTGCTGCGCGCCTTCGAGATCGACAAGGCGGCGTACGAGGCGGTCTACGAACGTCGCAACCGGCCCGACTGGCTCCCCATCCCCCTGGAGGGTCTGGCACGGCTGCTGCCCTAGGGGCGATCGCGGCGACCTGGTGGTTGGCTGGCCCCATGAGCGACGCCGCCCTCGCCCCGGTCCCCGTCGACGACGACGTCCTGCGGCGGGTGGCCGCGGGCCGGTACCACGACCCGCACCAGGTGCTCGGCGCCCACCCCGGCCGCGAGGGCGTGACGGTGCGGACCCTGCGCCCGATGGCCGACCGCGTGGTCGTCGTCACCGCGGACGGCGAGGTCGAGGCCACCCACGAGGCCGAGGGCGTCTGGGTGGCCGTCCTCGACCGCCACGACGTGCCCGCGTACCGCATCTCGGTGACGTACGGCGGCGTCACCACGCTCGTCGACGACCCGTACCGCCACCTGCCCACCATCGGCGAGCTCGACCAGCACCTCCTGCGCGAGGGGCGGCACGAGCAGCTGTGGACCGTGCTCGGCGCCAACGTCCACCGGTTCGACGACCCGCTGGGCGACGTCGAGGGCACCGCCTTCGCGGTGTGGGCGCCCAACGCGCAGGCGGTGCGCGTCATCGGCGACTTCTCCTACTGGCAGGGCCAGCAGTACGCCATGCGGTCGCTGGGCGACTGCGGCGTCTGGGAGCTCTTCGTCCCGGGCGTCCTGGCGGGCTCCCGCTACAAGTTCGAGATCGTCGGGGCCGACGGCGTGTGGCGGCAGAAGGCGGACCCGGTGGCCAAGGGCACCGAGGTCCCGCCCGCCACCGCGTCGATCGTCGTCGAGTCCGGCCACCAGTGGCGCGACGACGAGTGGGTCGCCGCCCGGGCGGCCACGGACCCGCACGCCGGCCCCATGTCGATCTACGAGATGCACCTCGGCTCGTGGCGCCGCGGGCTGGACTATCGGGGCCTCGCCGAGCAGCTCACCGCGTACCTGGTGGACATGGGCTTCACGCACGTCGAGTTCCTGCCGGTCGCCGAGCACCCGTTCGGCGGGTCCTGGGGCTACCAGGTCTCGTCGTACTTCGCGCCGACCGCGCGGTTCGGCTCGCCCGACGACTTCCGCTACCTCGTCGACACGCTCCACCGGGCCGGGATCGGCGTCATCGTCGACTGGGTGCCGGCCCACTTCCCCAAGGACGACTGGTCGCTGGGCCGGTTCGACGGCTCGTCCCTCTACGAGGACCCGGACCCGCTGCGCGGCGAGCACCCCGACTGGGGCACGTACGTGTTCAACTTCGGCCGCGCCGAGGTGCGCAACTTCCTCGTCGCCAACGCCACCTACTGGTTCGAGGAGTTCCACGTCGACGGGCTGCGCGTGGACGCCGTCGCCTCGATGCTCTACCTCGACTACTCGCGGGAACCGGGCCAGTGGCGCCCCAACAAGAACGGCGGGCGCGAGAACCTCGAGGCGATCTCGTTCCTCCAGGAGGCCAACGCCACCGCGTACCGCCGCACGCCGGGTGTGCTGATGATCGCCGAGGAGTCCACCGCGTGGCCGGGCGTCACCAAGCCGACCGACGCGAACGGTCTCGGGTTCGGGCTCAAGTGGAACATGGGCTGGATGCACGACACGCTCCACTACCTCCAGGAGGCGCCCGTCAACCGCCGCTACCACCACGACCAGCTGACGTTCTCGCTGGTCTACGCGTTCAGCGAGCAGTTCGTGCTCCCGCTGTCGCACGACGAGGTGGTCCACGGCAAGGGGTCGATCTACGGCCGGATGCCGGGCGACCACTGGCAGCGCCTCGCCGGGTGCCGCGCCTTGTACCTCTACCAGTGGACGCACCCCGGCAAGCAGCTGCTCTTCATGGGATCGGAGTACGCGCAGGGCGGCGAGTGGACCGAGGCGCGCGAGCTCGACTGGTACACGCTCGACGACCCGGGACACGCGGGCGTGCGCCGCTGCGTGGCGGACCTCAACCGCGTCTACCGGCAGACGCCGGCGCTCTGGCTGCGCGACCACACGCCCGACGGGTTCGAGTGGATCGACTCCGACGACGCCGACGGCAACACCATCGCCTACCTGCGCAAGGCCCCCGGCACCCCCACCGCCGTGGTGGTGGTCAACTTCGCCGGTGTCCCGCACGAGCGCTACCGGCTCGCGCTGCCCGGCGGCGGCCGGTGGCGCGAGGTGATCAACACGGACTCCGAGTACTACGGCGGGTCGGGCGTCGGGAACCTCGGCGAGGTCGTCGCCGACCCCATCCCGTACCACGGGCGGCCGTTCTCGGCCTCGGTCCGCATCCCCCCAATGGGCGGCGTGATCTTCGTCGCCGACGCCTGAGCCCGCTCCGCCACCGGGCCGCTCCGCTACCGGGCCGCTCCGCTCAGGTCGCCGCGTCCGCCGCGGCGACCATCAGCAGGTACGCGGCCTGCGCCTCCGCCGACAGCCCGGGGCGCGCGAAGTCGGGCGCACCCACCACCGGGGAGAGGAACCCGTACCGGTCGATGCCCGCGTCCGCCGCGGACCGTATGCGCTCGGCCATCGGCCGGTGCGCCTCGTCGAGCCACCCGGCGGCGAGCCCGCGGAGCATCCCGTACGCGACCAGGCAGGCGCCGGCGGCGTCCGCGAACGTCTCGGGCCGGTCGACCATGGTGTGGAACAGCCCGTCTGCGCGCTGGAAGGGCACCAGGGCGGTGACCAGCGACGTCGCCAGCCCGACGAGCTCGACGCGCTCGTCGGGCCGCTCCGGCGGCACCCGGTCGATCACCTGCGCGAGGCCGGCGAGCGCCCAGCCGTTGCCGGTGGCCCAGAGGTTGGGCCACCCCAGGCGTCGCTCGGCCTCGTCCCACATGTGGAACAGCAGGCCGGTGCGCTCGTCGTGCAGCGCGCCCCAGTAGCCGCGCACCTGGGTGAGGGCCGCGTCGAGGTGGCCGCCGTCCGCGAGGAAGGGCGGGAGCATGAAGAACGAGTCCACCCAGATGCGGGGCCGCTCCACCTCGTGGTAGACGACGCCGTCCGCGCGGCGCGGCGCGCGTTCGAGCGCCCAGGCCTCGAGGCCGGCTCGCGCCCTCGCGAACTGCTCGTCACCGGTGAGCTCATAGGCACGGCGCAGGGGGATGCCGCACGCGCAGGGGTCGGTCGCCGTGCCCGTGTCGGAACCGTCGATCACCGCCACCCGACCGTCGCTCACGGCGGTGGTGGCGACTGCGGCACGCGCCAGGGCGAGCATGGCCGACTCCGCGCCGATGGCGTCGAGCGCCTGCATCGCCACGCCCTGCTCCCACGCGTGGCGCTGCGTGGCGAGCATCGCCCGGACTACCTCCTGTATGCCGCTCCGCACACCCCGGACCGTAGCGGCCCTGGGCCGCTTCTCGCCGGTGGCATCATGCGGGGTGCTGACCATTCCCCGGAGAGGACCACGCATGTCCGAGCCTTACCTGGCCGACGCCGATCGCTACGACGGCCGGATGCCCTACCGCCGCACGGGGCGCAGCGGACTCCTGCTGCCCGCCGTCTCCCTGGGCCACTGGCACAACTTCGGGGACACCAAGGACTTCGAGACCCAGCGCGCGGTGGTGCGCCGCGCGTTCGACCTGGGGATCACCCACTTCGATCTCGCGAACAACTACGGCCCGCCGTACGGGTCCGCCGAGACCAACTTCGGCCGGCTCGTCGTCGACGACCTCACGCCGTACCGCGACGAGATCGTCGTCTCGTCGAAGGCGGGCTACGACATGTGGCCCGGCCCCTACGGCGAGTGGGGGTCGCGCAAGTACCTGCTGGCCTCGCTCGACCAGTCGCTCAAGCGGCTCGGCCTCGACTACGTCGACATCTTCTACCACCACCGCTGGGACCCCTCGACCCCGCTCGAGGAGACGATGGGCGCCCTCGCCACTGCCGTCCGGCAGGGCAAGGCGCTGTACGTCGGCGTCTCCAACTACACCGGCCCGCAGCTCGCGCAGGCGCAGCGCATCCTGGCCGACGAGGGCGTGCGGCTCCTGGTGCAGCAGGAGCGCTACAACATGTTCGATCGCGCCATCGAGCACCCGACCAAGGACGGGGCGGCCGTGCTCGACGTCGCCGCCGAGGCCGGCACCGGCCTGACGGTCTTCTCCCCGCTCGACCAGGGTCTCCTCACCGACCGCTACCTGTCCGGAGCCATTCCCGCCGACTCTCGCGCCGCGCGCAACTGGTTCCTCAAGGAGAACGAGATCACGCCGGAGTACCTGGCCACGGCCCGCGCGCTCAATGACATCGCGAAGGGTCGCGGACAGACGCTGGCTCAGCTGGCGATCGCGTGGATCCTGCGTGACGAGCGGGTGACGTCGACGCTGATCGGCGCGTCGTCGGTGGCGCAGCTGGAGCAGACGGTCGCGGCCGTGCAGAACCTGGAGTTCACGGCCGACGAGCTCGCGGCGATCGACCTGGTGCTCGCCGGCTGACGTCCAGCGAGGACCGCTCGCCCACGGCATGCGGCAGGCCCCCGACTGCGACTGGTCGGGGGCCTGCTGTCGCTGTGGAGTGTGTCGTGTAATGGGGTCGGAAATATGTCATGAAATAGAAATGCCCCCCGCGTGTGCGGGGGGCATTTCTGAATGGGTGTCCGGCGGCGTCCTACTCTCCCACATCCTGGCGGGTGCAGTACCATCGGCGCTGGTGGGCTTAGCTTCCGGGTTCGGGATGGGACCGG
>CAZBIO010000215.1:0-9166 GCA_964491965.1 uncultured Cellulomonas sp. | reverse complement strand
CGGCGCCGACCGCCCGCCGCGCTATAATCCCAAGCCGGTCGAAACGCTCGCCCAGTGGGGGGAACGGGACGCCGTACGCAACGTGCTCGTCCTCGTACCAGCCGGCAGGCAGATCCTGCTCGCTCATCTACGCCCCCACCCGCATGCCCGGTACGGCGATGTCCGGAACGACTCCCAACGCCACACACCGTAGTGACGAGCGTCCGCCTTGGTGTGAATCGGGCGGGTGTTCTTTGAACGCCCTACGCACGGGGTCAGCGGTGGCTCTCGATCAACTTCATCCAGATCGAGTCCCTGGAGGCGCGGGCCGGCTCGTCTCGTCTGGTCCCGTCGCGTGTTCGACGAACCGTGCACACCTGTTGGTGACGGGTCGCGCGTCCACAGGCTCCCGGTCGCCGGGCCCGTAGCCGTGGGGCGGGGCCGATCCTGCACTGCAGGACGAACCAACGGGAGGTCGCGATGTACACGTGGTCCAAGGGCGCCGACGCGGTGCTCGAGCACACAGCCGTCGACTGGGACGGGGTGTGGTCCCTGCTGTACGCGGCCGGCAAGGGAGCCTTCCGCCTGTCGCTGCAGCTGCCGCTGGGACCGGGCGCCGAGCTCGCCTACGCGGCGATGGACATCTGCGAGGCGCGCGACGAGGTCAGATGGGCGCACCCCGGGGTGCCGATGACGGCGATCGCCGTAGACCTGGGCCCCGTCGGTCCGATCGTCGACCTGCCGGCGGCCGCCGCGGTGCTCGTCGGCCTGCTGGACGCGGCCTTCGACCGGCTGACCGTGCTGCAGGACGCCGACCCGGACCCCGACGCGCGAAGCCTGTCGCGGCAGATCACCTCGAGGGTGCGCAGCGCGCGCGAGGCGATCACGGAGTTGGCGCGATGATCGCCACCTACGGCGATCTGGTCGGCGCGGCCGGTGTGGATATACACACCGGGTTGATGCGGGTGATGCGCCGCGGATTCGTCGACCACAGGCAGGCCGAGAACACCGTCGGGGCGTACTACGACCTGATCGCTGCCCTGCGATCGCACACCTGGCGGCTGCTCGACCCACAGCGCGTGCGCACCATCGACCTCGCGAACGCTGCGGCGAACGGTGAGCGCGACGACCTGGATGCAGTGGCCGTCCGGGCGTTCCGGGCGTTCGGACCGCTGAACGAGCGGCCCACGTGGCTGCCGTACCCGGATGTCGGCTTCGAGCATCCCTGGCGTGATGCGGCTGACAAGCTCGGCGCCGCCGCCGACCTGCTCGCCACGCACCTCGGCCCGGACGGACGGGAGCTGTCCGAGCAGGCGGCGATCGTCGGCGACCCGCACCAGCGTCGCGGGGCCCTGGCGTTCATCGCCCAGCTGACGAGCGTGACCGTCGGGGCGGACTCGGCGATCGGAGCGGCCTGCCGCCACCGGGACATCCCCTGGGAGACCGTCAACCGGTGGTTCCCCGAACGGGCCGGCACCAAGGAGCTCGTCCACCGGATGCACGAGCTTGCCGCCAAGCACCAGGAGCACCCCGGCCTGCGCGACATGACCGTCAACATCTACCCGGTGCGAGAAGGCGATCCGCTCGTCGAGCTCGGCGACCGGATGCTGCGGCTGCGGCACGCCGCCTGGGGACTGGCCGGCTCGAATCCCGACTACTCGGTGGTCACGCTGCACGACCTGGCCGGCCTCGGCATGAGCGTGAACCTGCACACCGCCGCGGCTCACGGGATCGACGTCGTCCACCACACCCCGTCACCGCACCGGCTGGTGACCACCGCGCGCGCGTTCCTGGAACTCAGCGCCGACCTACGCGACTACGTCGCGCCCGGGCCACCGGACCCGCTGATCCGCACCGACATCCTGGCCGCCTGCCGAATGCTCGCGCAGCTGGCACCCACCGACCGATCCGCCCACGGCCTGCAGGTTCCCGACGCGCAGTCCCGCGACACCCTGTCCGCGCTGCACGGCGCATGCGACGTCATAGGGCAGATCGCGCGGATGAACCGCGCGACGTTCGCCACCCTGGCGCGCTCCGAGCAGATCCAGACCCCCACCCGGCTGCTCAGCGGCGAGATCCTTAGCAACGACCCGGGCACCGCCGAAGCCAAACTCTCCGGCGTCCAGCGCGTCGTCGCGCCACCCGCCCGAGTCCGCCAGACGATTCAGCTGTACCAGGCGATCGCCGACGCCACCGGACACGTCGGCCCCTACCAACCCGCCCCCATCCACGCCGCGGACTACGACCCGCCAGGCCTGTTCCGCCCCAGCGACTTCGAGGGACGGCCATGAACCCGCCCAACCTCGACGACCGCCTGCGGACCTGGGCGCGCGGCTCTCTGCCACTGACCGCCGCCGCCGAGCTGCTCATCCGCTCCTTCGACGGCCGCTTCGCCGCCGCCTCCCAGCCGTGGATCCGCGTCGAATCCACCGGTGCAACCTGGCTCGATGACCAGTACCTCGCCGCCGGCCTCGGCGGCCTGTCCGGCGGCGAACGACGAGTCCTCACCGTCGTCGCCGCCCTCGCCGACTCCACCGGCGCCCGCCGCATCGACCTCACCGATGTCGTCACCGGCATCGACCGGGACAACCTCGACCTCGTGCTGGCCGCCCTCGCCCACGCCGCCGGCTCCCACGAACACGCCGGGCTCGAGGTCGCCGCCGACGAGCGCTCCGCCAGACTCGTCCGGCTGCCGCCCCTCCATCCGTGGCCGGACTCATCGACGAAGAACCAGACCGCGAACGGTCTGCCATCGAGTGAGCCGACCGCGGCGCAGCCGCCGTCACTGACTTGGTAGCCCTCACCTGGCCCGCGCGGGAGCGGTCCGCGTTCCCGGTCAGATGAGCAGAGCTGTGGCGTATGCAGTCGCGACCTGCTCGCAGAACTCGAGGAGCGGTGCGACGCGGTCAGGGGTGAGCCAGCCGGGCTTCGTGTACGCCAGGCGCTCTGTCCCGTTGAACCCGAACAGCGCGTCCGCGCCCCGGCGGAACTCCTCGGTGGTCAGTGGTTCGATCGCGATGCCGCTGTTCGTGCCGGCGTAGGCGCCGAACGGAACCATGACCCGTCCGTCGGTGAAGACCGCGACGACCGTCCGCACCCCCGACTTCGACGGGCCGGCGGCTTCGAGGACCACCGAGCTGGGAGCCATGCGGCGGCGGTGCCCCAACTCGGCCCAGCGGGCGACGACGGTCTCAGCCGCCTGCCGGGTGGTCGGAGTCTGGATGAGGCCCCAGAAGGCGTCGAGCGACGCCAACGGAGTGGGCGCGGCCGGGCGTGCCTGCTCGACTGTCGCGACGAAGCCGTTGGGCTCCACCACGGCAGTGAACAGCGGCGCCCAGGGGCTGCCATCGACGCGGACGGCACGAGCCTCGACGAGCCACACCGCGATGCCCCGCTCACGGTCGTTGTCCGCCAGGTCGTTCAGGTACTGCGCGACGGCACGGAACTCGTCTCGGTGCTCCTCGGCGACAACGACGAGCCCCCGGGCGTGGGAGGCGACCGCGTAGGCCAGCCCCCTCGTCAGATGGTCGTGGTCGGCGCGCCCGTACTGGTTCTCGATCACCAGGACCGCGCCCTCGGTGTCCGTCGCGACGATGTCGATACGCCGGTCGCCGGCGGTGGCGACCTCGGTCCGGCCGACGGATGCCAGGTCGACACCGATGGCCTCACCGAGCTGGTCGAGCCGCTCGCCCAGCAGGGGCGTGAAGTCGCTCGCCTCGCCCTTCCACGCCTCCGTCAGCCGACCGAACTGCAGCCTGCCCATCGACTTCGGAGTCGGACTCGCACCGAGGATGCTCATGCGCCCAGCGTGCCAGGCAGACACGTGGAGCAGCGGGGGTTCCACGCATTGACGGGGACCTACCCGGAGATCTCTCGGTACTTCACGAGGCACCGCGACGGCCCCAAACCACGCGGCATGTCCTGGTGTCAGCCGCACCCGTTCGCCCGTGTACCACGCCGTCCGCGGGTGAAGTCTGCGTACATGGTGCGTACATGAACGGCGGAGGCCCTCCCGCTCCATCGAGCGAAAGGGCCTCTGACCTGGTAATTCATCTGTAGCGGGGGGAGGATTTGAACCTCCGACCTCTGGGTTATGAGCCCAGCGGGCAGCTCATTGCTCCACTCCCTTAAGGCGGCGGTGAGGCGAGCGGTTGTTCTTGCTGTGCCGCCTCCCTGAAGGACGACGTCGGCATGGCCGTCTTCCCGACCATCGGCCCCAAGGACGCCGGGGTGACCGCGGGCGTCGACTTCGCCATCGCGGTGAGCAAGGACTCCGACCCGGCCAAGCAGGCCGCCGCCGAGAAGTTCGTGCAGTTCATGGCGGTGGCACCGGCCAGCAGCTGTTCGTCAACACACTGCAGGGCTTCCCGGTGGCCGACGGCGTCGAGATCCAGGTCGCCGACTCCGAGCCGCAGATCGGCAAGGACTCCGTCAAGCTCGTCACCGACTCGCTGAGCGCCAGCACGTACGCACGAAAGCCGCTCTCGACGGATCCCGCCTTCGAGAACGACCTCGGCGTCGTGCTGCAGAACATCGCCGGCGGGGCCGATCCCAAGACCGAGCTGGCATCGCTCGACGCGAAGGTCAAACCATAGCGCCGCCGCAGTGCGCCGTCGTCGTCCCACAGCTCGAGCGCCGACGTACGTCATCACTCGCTCGTCACTCGTTTCCTCCCCAAAGCCGTACGTCGACCGGCTCTCACCGTGGCCTCGCGTGCGCCACCTCCGCGACTGGCGAGACCGTACGTGCCGTTCCGCACGGCGGACAGAGCCCGTCGACCGACGTCCGTCGCGTTCGGCTCAGCACGTGCCGGTTGACTGCGGCTCGGCCAAGTCACCGCGCAGGGGCCGGCCCCGTGCTCTGACGCTCGATGAATGTCGTGGGCACGATTTCGTGGTGGCCGGCAAGGTTCTCTCCACCGCGCATCTGACGCAGCAGAAGGTCGATGAGGCGTACGCCGATCTCGCGGAAGTCCTGTCGCACGGTGGTCAGCGGCGGCCAGGTAAACGCGGCGAGCGGGATGTCGTCGAAGCCGATGACGGACACCTCGCCGGGCACGTCGCGGCCCTGCTCGTGCAGTGCCAGCAGCAGCCCGGCGGCCATCTCGTCGTTCGCGGCCAGCACGGCGGTGACGTCGGGGTCGCGCGCGAGCACCCGGCCGGCCTGGTACCCGCTGGCGGCCGACCAGTCGCCGTACAGCGGTTCGGGGATCGGCCGGCCGGCCGCGACCAACGTGGTGCGCCAGGCGGTCAGCCGCACCTGGGTGGGGACCGAGTCGGCGAGACCTGCGATGTGGTGGACGGTGCGGTGGCCCAGCCGCAGCAGGTGCCCCATGGCCTGGGCGATGCCGCCGGTCTGGTCGGCGCCGACGGCCGGGTGCTGGCCGAGGAATTGCAGGTCGGACACGACGACGGGCAGCCGCGGCGGTAGCGACAACGTCGTCGGGGTCGCGGTCAGGGCGTGGGTGATGACCAGTCCGTCGATCGCCTGGTGTGTCATGCGCTGGACCGCGGCGTCCAGGTTCTGGAGTGTGGGCGTCTCGACGTCGACGAGGGTGACGGTGTAGCCCTCGTCTCGCGCCGCCTCGATGACGGCTTCGGCGGTGCGCGACTCGCCGGTGTCGGCGAGCTGGTGCGCGATGAGTCCGATGGTGCCGAAGCGGCCATAGCGCAGCGCGCGGGCGGCCATGTTGGGGGAGTATCCGAGCTGGTCCATTGCGTCGAGCACACGTTGGCGGGTCGCTTCGCGGACGTTGGTCGCTCCGGTGGAGACCCGGGATACCGTCTGCGGAGAGACTCCGGCCAGGTGGGCGACATCGCCAATTGACGGCCCTGGACGCGCTCGGCCCGTCTTCGAGACGGCCGTCGAGGGCCAACGGGTAGCCGACGCGCGGCCTGTCCCCAGGGCGGGTCGCGACTCTGCGCGTTCCATGGTCAGCGAGCCTAGCGGTGGGCACGTCACCATGTCGTCCTACCTGCTGGCGCGTCGCTCGATGGTGACGTGACCAAACTGCAACCTCCGGGCCGGCGGGAGGAGTTGACAGCCGCGGGCACGGTGGACCAGCCTGAACCCAACAGCGCATGGTGACGTCACCATGCAATGCTCACAAGGAGGTGACGGGTGGCGGCCGCAGTCGCGGTGCCAGGCGCAAAGCGTCCGGGGCACGCTTCCCGCCGTTGGGCGGGATGGGGGTTTGTCGGCCCGTTCACGGCGGTGTTCACGCTCGTATTGCTGGCGCCGATCGCCTACTCGCTGTATTTGAGCGTGTTTCGCACCCAGCTGGTGGGCGGTACCCGGTTCGTGTGGTTCGAGAACTACCGGCAGGTGCTCGCGGATCCGAAGTTCTGGGACGGCGCCGGCCGGGTTGCGTTGTTCCTGGTTGTGCAGGTGCCGATCATGCTGGGGATCGCACTGCTGGTCTCGCTCGCGGTGGACTCCGGCCGGCTGTATGGCCGGGACTTCTTCCGGATATCGATCTTCTTGCCCTATGCGGTTCCGGCCGTGGTCGCGGCGTTGATGTGGGGCTTCATGTATGGGGCGCGCTTCGGCCTGATCGGCAACATCAACAAGGCGTTGTCGTGGTCGCTGCCGGAGCCGTTGTCGCCGCAGTTCCTGCTGTTGGCGATCGGAAACATCGTGACGTGGGAGTTCGTCGGCTACAACATGCTGATCTTCTACTCCGCTCTGCGGACGATCCCCACCTCGCTGTACGAGGCGGCGCAGATCGACGGCGCCGGGCAGTGGCGCGTGATCGGGGCGATCAAGCTGCCCGCGATCCGCGGCTCGCTGGTCATCGCAACGATCTTCTCGATCATCGGCAGCTTCCAACTCTTCACCGAGCCGAGCATCCTGCAGAAGCTCGCTCCGAACGCGATCACGACGTACTACACGCCGAACTTCTACGCCTACTCGCTGTCCTTCTCGGGTCAGCAGTACAACTACTCCGCAACGGTCGCGCTGATCATGGGCGTGTTCACGATGGTGATCGCCTACGTGGTGCAGCTGCGCGGGATGCGGCGGGGATCCTGATGGCCACGACGACTCTGCCCACCGGTCGCGCTGCCGTCCCGCGACTGCGCTCCTCCAGGCGCCGCCAGCTGGGCATCGAACACCCGCGCAAGAGCTGGGTCCTGACCGTCCTGACCGGGCTGATCCTGCTCTACGCGCTGGTGCCGCTCGCGTGGCTGGTCATCAACGCAAGCAAGACGCAGGCCAACCGGTTCAGTTCCTTCGGACTGGGGTTCTCCGGCCACTTCGCGCTGTGGGACAACATCGTCGCCACGTTCCAGTACGACGACGGCGTCTTCCTGCGTTGGTTTGGCAACACCGTGCTGTACACGGTTGTCGGCGCGTTCGGCGCGACAGCCCTGGCGGTGCTCGGGGGCTATGGGCTAGCGAAGTTCGACTTCCCCGGCAAGCGCGCGGTGTTCGCCACAGTCATCGGCGCCGTCGCCGTGCCCGGCACGGCACTGGCTGTGCCGACGTTCCTCATGTTCAGCAAGATCGGTCTGACGAACACCCCGTGGTCCGTGATCATCCCGTCGCTCATCTCGCCGTTCGGGCTGTACTTGATCTGGACGTTCGCCATCGAGGCGATCCCCACGGAGCTGCTCGAGGCGGCGCGCGTTGATGGCGCGAGCGAGTTGCGAACGTTCCTGCAGATCAGCCTGCGCCTGCTCGCTCCGGGCATCGTCACGGTGCTGCTGTTCACCATGGTCGCGACCTGGAACAACTACTTCCTGCCGCTGATCATGCTCAAGGACCCCAATTGGTACCCGCTGACCATCGGGCTCAACGCCTGGAACCGACAGGCGACCACCGCAGGCGGCGACGCCGTGTTCAACCTGGTCATCACCGGCTCGCTGTTGACGATCATCCCGCTCATCGTGGCGTTCCTGCTGCTGCAGCGGTACTGGCAGTCCGGCCTGGCGGCCGGATCGGTCAAGGAGTAACACCAACCACCTCCACCGCATCACCTGCACCACCGCACCACATCAGATGTTGACGTCACCAACCTGACGACGAAGTGAGGAGAGGACCATGCATCACCGCATCATCCGGCCGGCACGGGCCGTCGCCGTTCTCGGCGTGCTCGCACTCGGCCTGACAACCGCCTGCTCGGGCGGCGGCACCAACGCGAGCCCATCCACCGGCGCCGCAACGCCCACCGGCGGCGAGAGCACGTCTGCTGCACCGCTGAGCGGGCACCTGCTGGTCTGGGCGTGGGAGCCGACGCTCAAAGCCGTCGTCACCCAGTTCCAGAAGGACAACCCCGGCGTGACGGTCGACCTGGTCAACGCCGGCACCGGCAACGACCAGTACACCGCCCTGCAGAACGCGGTCGCCGCCGGCAGCGGCGTCCCCGACGTCGCACAGATTGAGTACTACGCGGTGCCGCAGTTCGCTATCGGCAAGTCGCTGGCCGACCTGGCCCCGCTGGGCGCGAGCTCACTCGACGGCACCTTCACCCCGGGCCCGTGGAACTCAGTCAAGCAGGGCGACAAGATCTACGGCCTGCCGATGGACTCCGGCCCGATGGCGCTCTTCTACAACAAGACTGTGTTCGACAAGTACGGCTTGACGGTTCCCACGACGTGGGACGAGTACCTGGCGGACGCCCAGAAGCTGCACGCGGCCGACCCCAACGAGTACATCACCAACGACACCGGCGACGCCGGCTTCACGACGAGCATGATCTGGCAGGCCGGCGGCCACCCGTACACGGTGGACGGCACCAACGTGAAGATCGACCTTTCCGACGCCGGATCGACCAAGTGGGCCACCTACTGGCAGCAGCTGATCGACCAGAAGCTGCTGTCCCCGATCGGCAGCTGGTCCGACGAGTGGTTCCAGGGCCTCGGCAACGGCACCATCGCCTCGCTGGTCATCGGCGCGTGGATGCCGGCCAACCTCGAGTCCGGCGCGGCTGCGGCCTCCGGCGACTGGCAGGTCGCCCCGATGCCGCAGTGGAACAAGGGCGACAAGGCCACCTCAGAGAACGGGGGCTCGTCGCTGGCCGTCATGCAGGCCAGCACCAACCAGGAGCTGGCGTACAAGTTCCTGCAGTACGCCGACGCCGGCCCCGGCGTGCAGATCCGGCTCGACGGCGGCGCCTTCCCGGCGACCACCGCGGAGCTGAACTCCGACGCGTTCAAGGAGAAGGAGTTCCCGTACTTCGGCGGCCAGA
>CAZBIO010000214.1:0-4814 GCA_964491965.1 uncultured Cellulomonas sp. | reverse complement strand
CGGCCACCTTGTTGGCGGCGATCTGCTCGCCGTTGCCGGACCCGCCGACGACG
The DNA here is from genome assembly GCA_964491965.1 of uncultured Cellulomonas sp. Classification (GTDB taxonomy): domain Bacteria; phylum Actinomycetota; class Actinomycetes; order Actinomycetales; family Cellulomonadaceae; genus Cellulomonas. The sequence continues at coordinate 4,761 of CAZBIO010000214.1, read as the reverse complement.
ACGCCCAGGCTGCCGGGGTCGGCGACGACGGCCTCGCCGGCCGCGAAGCAGAACCCCGGGTAGTCGTCGAGGCTCTCGTGGACGTGGGCACCGTGGTCGACGACGTCGTGACCGGCCGCCGACAGGTGCGCGACGAGCGCTGCCTTCAGGTCGAATCCGGCATGGTCCGAGGCGACGTGGATGCGCATGGCGTCATCCTGCCGCACCGTGGGCCATCCCCCGGTCGTGTCGGGCCGCGCCCGTACATTGGGCCCATGACCCGCAGCGGCATCGACACCGACCAGCTCGACCCCGCCGTCCGTCCGGCGGAGGACCTCTTCCGCCACGTCAACGGCCGCTGGTGGGCGGAGCACGAGATCCCCCCGGACCGCGCGATCGACGGGTCCTTCCGCCGGCTGCACGACGAGGCCCAGGAGAAGGTCCGCGACATCATCACGGACCTCGGCGCGCAGGTCGGCTCCGGCGACGGGGACGCAGGGGACGCCGCCGACGAGCCCGCGAAGATCGGCGCCGCGTACGCGTCGTTCATGGACACCGAGCGGATCGAGGCGCTCGGCCTCGAACCGCTCGCCGAGGATCTCGACCTCGTCCGGGGTGCCGCCGACAAGGCGACGCTCGTCGCGGCGCTCGGCGAGCTGCAGCGCACGGGCGGCGCCTCGGCGGTGGCCTTCTTCGTCGACAACGACGCGATGGCCCCCGAGCGGTACGTGGTCCACCTGACCCAGTCCGGGCTGGGGCTGCCCGACGAGGCCTACTACCGCGACGCGACGTACGCGGCGATCCTCGCCGCCTACCGCCCGCACGTCGCGCGCATGCTCACCCTCGGCGGGTGGGCCTCGCCCGACGAGGCCGAGGCCGCGGCGGCACGGGTGATCGGGCTCGAGACCAAGCTCGCCGCACACCACTACGACGTGGTCAAGGATCGCGACGCCGAGCTGACGTACAACGCCGCGACCCTCGCGGGGCTGGCGACCGACGCCCCCGGGTTCGACTGGCAGGCGTGGGCGACCGCGCTCGGCGCGCCCGCCGGCTCGATGGACGACCTCGTGGTGCGCGAGCCGGAGTACGCGCACGGCTTCGCGGCCCTGTGGTCCAGCGAGCCCCTCGCCGACTGGAAGGACTGGCTGGCCTACCACGTGGTCAGTGCCCGCGCCCCCTACCTGACCGACGAGGTCACCGAGGCGAACTTCGACTTCTACGGGCGCACGCTCACCGGCGCGCAGCAGCAGCGCGACCGGTGGCGCCGTGGCGTCGGCTTCGTCGAGGGGGTCCTCGGCGAGGCCGTCGGCAAGGTGTACGTCGAGCGGCACTTCCCGCCGTCGCACAAGGAGCGGATGGACACGCTCGTCGGCCACCTGGTCGAGGCCTACCGCCGGTCCATCACGGCGCTGGACTGGATGGGCGCGGAGACCAAGGCGCGCGCGCTGGCCAAGCTCGACGCGTTCACGCCGAAGATCGGCTACCCGGCCACGTGGCGCGACTACTCGGCGCTCGAGGTGCGCGCCGACGACCTGGTGGGCAACGTCCGCCGGGCCTACGCCTGGGACCAGGCGTACGACCTGGCCAAGATCGGCAAGCCGATCGACCGCGACGAGTGGTTCATGACGCCGCAGACCGTCAACGCCTACTACAACCCGGGCATGAACGAGATCGTCTTCCCGGCGGCGATCCTCCAGCCGCCGTTCTTCGACGCCGACGCGGACGACGCCGCGAACTACGGCGGCATCGGCGCGGTGATCGGGCACGAGATCGGGCACGGGTTCGACGACCAGGGCAGCAAGTACGACGGCGACGGCCGCATGGTCGACTGGTGGACGGCCGAGGACCGCACGGCGTTCGAGGCGCGGACCACGGCGCTGATCGACCAGTACTCGGCGTACTCGCCGCGCCAGCTCGACGGCTCGCACCACGTCAACGGCGCGCTGACCATCGGCGAGAACATCGGCGACCTCGGCGGGCTGAGCATCGCGGTCGAGGCGTACGAGCTGGCGCTCGGCGGCCCGATCGACGCCGCCCCCGTGATCGACGGGATGACCGGCGCCCAGCGGCTGTTCTTCGGGTGGGCGCAGACCTGGCGCAGCAAGGCGCGCGACGAGGAGGCGGTGCGCCGCCTCGCCACCGACCCGCACTCGCCCGACGAGTTCCGGTGCAACGGCGTGGTCCGCAACCTCGACGCGTTCCACGCGGCCTTCGACGTCCAGCCGGGCGACGGGCTCTACCTCTCGCCCGACGAGCGCGTCAGCATCTGGTGACCGGGCCTCGGCCCGCCCGCGTCAGGGCAGCGTCGTCAACGAGGCGCGGGCGAGCCGGAACCCGGTGCCCGCGGCGTCCGTGCACGTGACGCCGTTGGTCGCGGACGTGCAGGTGTAGCCGCCGACCCTGCTCGACGAGCCGTAGAACAACACCGGCACGTCCTCGCCGGCGACGCCCGGCGGCGCCCCGTCGACGCACGGTACGTCGACCCCGCTCTCGTCGAGCACCACCGTGTGCCCCACCGTGCCGCCGCAGCCCTCGACGGCCGGCGGCGTGTAGGTGATGCTCGCGATGGTGCACGTGACGCCGTCGGACGACATGTCGCACGCGATGTTGCCGCTCGGGAGGCGAAACCGCGGCGGGCCCGGTGTCGGCGTCGCGCTCGGGGTCGATCCTCCAGCGGAGCCGGTCCCCGTCGCCCCGGGCGACGTCGCCCCCGCCCCGGGCGTCGCCGCGTCCGGCCGCGTCACCACCACCGAGAGCACCAGCACCACCGCGACGAGCACGGTGTCCAGCGCGACGAGGAACGGCAGCCAACGCCGGGGGCGCGGCACGGCGGCGGCCGTCTGGGTCACCGAACGCCCTCCTCGGCCGTGTGGATCATTGACACCTCGAGTCTGCCCATCGTGAACGCGGCGTGCATGCGCACCCACCGTGCCATGATCGACGACGGCCTTCCCCCCAACGGACCCTGGAGCGACGCGTGCCCGGACAGAACCTCACTCGAGTCGAAGCGCGGGAGCGTGCGGCGACCGTCCGCACGCAGTCGTACGAGGTGGATCTGGACCTGACGACGTCGGAGCGGACGTTCACGTCGCGCACCACGGTCCGGTTCGCCGCCACGCCGGGGGCGTCCACCCACCTCGACCTCATCGCCCCCGCGGTCCGCGCGGTGCGGCTCAACGGCGTCGAGCTGGACCCGGCGGAGGTCTTCGCCGACTCGCGCATCGCGCTCGGGCCCCTCGCCGCGGAGAACGAGGTGGTGGTCGAGGCCGAGTGCGCCTACATGAACACCGGCGAGGGCCTGCACCGGTTCGTCGACCCGGTGGACGGCGAGGTGTACCTCTACTCGCAGTTCGAGGTGGCCGACTCGCGCCGCGTGTTCGCGGTCTTCGAGCAGCCGGACCTCAAGGCGCGGTTCACCTTCACGGTGACGGCCCCGGCCCACTGGACGGTCGTCTCGGGCGCGCCCGCCGCCGGCGAGCCGGTCGAGGTCGCCGGAGCCGTCAACCACAACGGCCGCGACACCGGGGTGCGCCACTGGACGTTCGCGCCGACCCAGCGGGTCGCGTCGTACGTCACCGCCGTCGTCGCCGGGCCGTACCACGGCGTCCGCAGCGAGCTGACCAGCAGTGACGGACGCACCATCCCGCTCGGCGTGTACTGCCGCGCCTCCCTGGCGCCCTTCCTGGACGCCGACGAGATCGTCGACGTTACGCGCGCCGGCTTCGCGTACTACGAGCGGACGTTCGACCGGCCGTACCCCTTCGAGAAGTACGACCAGATCTTCGTGCCCGAGTTCAACGCCGGCGCGATGGAGAACGCCGGCGCCGTGACGTTCGTCGAGTCGTATGTGTTCCGGTCGGCGGTGCCCGCCGCGACGGTGGAGCGGCGCGCGGTGACGGTGCTCCACGAGCTGGCGCACATGTGGTTCGGCGACCTGGTGACCATGCGCTGGTGGGACGACCTGTGGCTCAACGAGTCGTTCGCGGAGTTCCAGTCGCACCGCGCCGCCGCGGACGCCACGCGCTGGTCGAGCGCGTGGACCACGTTCTCCACGGTCGAGAAGCGGTGGGCGTACCGGCAGGACCAGCTGCCGTCCACCCACCCGATCGCCGCGGACATCCGCGACCTCGAGGACGTCGAGGTGAACTTCGACGGCATCACGTACGCCAAGGGCGCGTCCGTGCTGCGGCAGCTGGTCGCCTGGGTGGGGCAGGACCAGTTCGACGCCGGCGTGCGCGAGTACTTCGCGAAGCACCAGTGGGGCAACACGTCGCTGCGGGACCTGCTGGCCGAGCTCGAGGTGACGAGCGGGCGCGACCTGTCGTCGTGGTCGCGGCTGTGGCTCGAGCAGGCCGGCGTGACGCTCCTGCGTCCGCGCATCGAGCTGGACGCCACGGGCGTCATCACCGCCTTCGAGGTGCTCCAGGAGGTGCCGGGCTCGCACCCGGTGCAGCGGCCCCACCGGCTGGCGATCGGCGGCTACGACCTGTCCGACGACGGCCGCCTGGTGCGCACGTGGCGGGAGGAGCTCGACGTCGACGGGCCGGTCACACCCGTTCCGGCGCTCGCCGGGCGGCGGCGCCCGGCGTTGATCCTCGTCAACGACGGCGACCTCGCGTACGCGCGGATCCGGCTGGACGACGAGTCCTGGGCGCCGGGCCTCGCCCACCGCCGCGGGTTAGGCGTATCCCGGCCCCCCGCCATACGCTGGGGCGCCGCGTGGGCCGCGACCCGGGCCGGGGGGGCGCCGGCGCGCGACTACGTCGACCTGGTGCTCGGCAA
>CAZBIO010000213.1:0-39331 GCA_964491965.1 uncultured Cellulomonas sp. | reverse complement strand
GAGCCGACGACCCCTAGCGCCGGCGCGTCGGGTTGTCACCGGCTCGGCGGGTCACACCGCCGAGCCGGGGCGAAACCGACGAGCCGGGCGAGGTTTGCGCCACGACGGCACCACGGCACCGACGTTGGACGGTGGTCGGGTCGCGGCAACCGCGAACGGCCGGGGCTACGGCTGGAGTGCGTCGTACTCCGCCTCGGCGGCCACGTCGTCGTCCACGTCGAGGCGCAGATGGCTGAGGATCGACTGGACGATGCCGAGCACCGACGTGGCGCGCGCACCCCAGTCGGACAGGTACGAGAACTGCCACCACCAGAGCGCCTCGGTGACCTGCCCGATCTCGTAGTGCTTGAGCCCCTGCGCCACCGCCTGCGCGATGGCCACCAACTCGCCGGACACCGTGTACTGCTCCGACTCCGGGCCGAGCACCGGGTCGACGATGTCGTGGTACTCGTCGATCCCCTCGAACACGTTGGCGAGGTTGGCGCGCAGCGCCTCGACGTCCGGGTCCGGGCCGACGTCCGGCTCGAACCGCTCGTCGGGCACGACGTCGGTGGTGGCACCGAGCCGCGCGCCGGCGGCCAGCAGGTCGGACACCGCGAGCAGCAGCAGCGGCAGCGAGGCCTCCGGTGCGCTGCCGGCCGCGACCTCGGTGACCGTGGTGAGGAAGCCGCGGACCTCGTCGGCCGTCGCGCCGGCCAGGCCGCCGAGGTCGTTGTCGAACTCGCCCGCTCGGGGGCGTGCGGCACCGGTCGATGCGGTGCCCGGCTGCTCGGTCATCTCGTCCTCCTCACGCGCTGATCCTGCGCCGGCCCTCGAATGCGCGGCCGAGCGTCACCTCGTCGGCGTACTCCAGGTCGCCGCCCACGGGCAGGCCCGACGCCAACCGGCTGACCGTCAGGCCCATCGGCACCAGCATGCGCGCGAGGTAGGTCGCCGTCGCCTCGCCCTCGACGTTCGGGTCGGTGGCGAGGATCACCTCGCTCACCGTGCCGTCGGCGAGGCGCTGCATGAGCGAGGCGATCCGCAGGTCGTCCGGGCCGACTCCCGCGATCGGGTTGATGGCGCCGCCGAGCACGTGGTACCGGCCGCGGAACTCACGGGTGCGCTCGATCGCGACGACGTCCTTCGGCTCCTCGACCACGCAGATGACGGCGGGCGAGCGCCGCGGGTCGCGGCAGATGCGGCAGCGGTCCTCCTCCGAGACGTTGCCGCACACCTCGCAGAACCGCACCTTCGCCTTGACCTCGGCCAGCGCATCCGTCAGGCGGCGCACCTCCGCCGGGTCGGCCGAGAGGATGTGGAACGCGATCCGCTGCGCGCTCTTCGGCCCGACGCCGGGCAGCCGCCCGAGCTCGTCGACCAGGTCCTGGAGCGCGCCCTCGTACACGGCGTCAGCCTAGTTGGCGATCCCGACGAGCCCCTCGGCGCGCGCCGGTCACGGGGTGGGGTCGATCACCTGCTCGTCGATGACCGTGCCACCCAGCAGCCGCGCGACGAGCGGGGCGCCGACGAGGTTCGAGCCCTCGATCACGGGGTCGTCGTCGGACGGCTCATCCTCCTCGACGTCGACGGGGGGCGCCGTCTCCGGGAGGTCGTCGTCGGGTTCGTCGGGCGGGTCGATCGGGGGTGGGTCGTCGTCCGCGTCGTCGTCGTCCTCGGGCGGGGTCGCCGCGACCGGTGGCGGGACAGCGGCCGGGGCGCCCGATTGGGCGCGCGCAGCCCGGGTGCCCGACGAACCCGCGCGGCCCGACGAGGTCGCAGCGCCGGACGAAGCCGTGGTGCCCGAGGAACCGGCGGTGCCCGACGAGCCTGCGCGACCCGACGAGGTCGCAGCGGTGGACGAACCCGCGGTGCCCGACGAACCCGCGCGGCCGGGTGTCGTGGCGCCCGCATCCGACGAGTCCGCGGTGCCCGACGAGCCTCGGGTCCGTGACGGCGCCGGCCGGGACCAGGACGCGGCGGCCTCCTCGGCCGACGGGATCCCGTGTGGCGGGGTCGAGGCTCGCTCGGAGGACGCCGAGGCGGGGGCCGCCGGCGCATGCCCCGCCGAGGCGCCACCCGCGGCCGGAGCCGCGCCCGCCGCGACGGCCACCACGTGCACGTCGAACCCGAGCGTCTCGTGCACCGCCCGCGCGACGACGTCCGCGTGGTCGCGGAACCGGCCCGCTAGCCCGTCCGTCGGGAACGACAGCCGAAGCGTGGTGGCGTCGATGCTCTGCACCTGCGCGTTCTGGCTGACCAGGATCCACGTCGCCTTGCGCAGGCGGCTCAGGGTGTCGAGCACCTCCGGCCAGCGCCGGCGCAGCATCTCGGTGTCCGCCCCGCCGGCCGCCGTCGGGGGCGCTCCGGCCGGCGGGGTCGCATCCCGCCGCGCGTGTGGCTCGTGCGACGCCCGAGCCTCCGGCGACGCCTCATCCGCCCCACCCGTCACTCGTGTGGCGGGGTCGGACACCCCGGCCGAGACCGGGGCGGCAGCCGTGGGCACCGGGGCGGCAGCGGCCCCAGCGGACGCGGCAGCCGTCGGCACCCGTGTGGCGGCCGCGGGCGCGGCCGCGGCGAGGGGCACCGAGGCGGCAGCCCCGCCGCTCGTCGTCCACCCACGCTCCAGGCGATCGAGGCGAGCGCCGAGCCCGGCCGTGCCGTCGTCGGCCGCGGGCAGCAGCAGGCGCGCCAGCAGCAGCTCGAGCTGGAGGCGCGGCGACGTGGCGCCGACCATCTCGGTCAGCGCGGCGTTGACCAGGTCCGCCGAGCGCGACAGCTCCGACCACCCGAGGTGCGACGCCTGCACCCGCATCCGGGCGAGCTGGTCGGCGGGCAGCGCGCCCAGCGCCGGACCGGCGGCCTCCCCGGCGGCGGCGAGCACGATGAGGTCGCGCAGCCGCTCGAGCAGGTCCTCGACGAACCGCCGCGGCTCGTGCCCGGTGGCCACCACGCGCTCGACCACCGAGAACGCCGTCGCCCCGTCACGCGCGGCGATCGCGTCGACCAGGTCGTCGAGCAGCGCAGCCGGCGTGTAGCCGAGCAACGAGACCGCGCCCTCGTACTCCAGGCCGCCCTCGCCCGCGCCGGCGATCAGCTGGTCCAGCACCGAGAGCGAGTCGCGCACCGACCCGGCGCCCGCGCGCACGACGAGCGGCAGCACGCCCGACCCGACCGCGACGCCCTCGGCCTCGCACACGTGCGCGAGGTACGGCACCAGCACGTCCGGCGGCACCAGCCGGAACGGGGCGTGGTGCGTGCGGGAGCGGATGGTGCCGATCACCTTGTCCGGCTCGGTGGTCGCGAACACGAAGCGGACGTGCGGCGGCGGCTCCTCGACGATCTTCAGCAGGGCGTTGAACCCCTGCGGCGACACCATGTGCGCCTCGTCGAGGATGAACACCTTGTAGCGGTCCCGCGCCGGGGCGAACGTCGCCCGCTCGCGCAGCTCCCGCGCGTCGTCCACGCCGCCGTGGCTCGCGGCGTCGATCTCGACGACGTCCAGCGACCCCGGCCCGCCGGTCGCCAGCTCGACGCACGACTCGCACTCCCCGCACGGGGTGTCCGTCGGGTGCTCGGGGGTGTTGCGCGCGCAGTTGAGGATCCGCGCGAGGATGCGCGCCGAGCTCGTCTTGCCGCAGCCGCGCGGCCCGGAGAACAGGTAGGCGTGGTGCACCTGCCCGCTGCGCAGCGCCGCGCGCAGGGGTGCCGTGACGTGGTCCTGGCCGATGACCTCGGCGAAGGTCTGCGGCCGGTACCGCCGGTACAGCGCTGTCGTCACACGTGAACCCTACGGGCCACCGGCGACACCCGTCAGGGCGGTCGGTCCGCGCGGACCGCCGTCCCGTCAGCCGGCGGTCAGCACCTCCGCCACCGGCCGGCGCGGGCTGGCGACGGCCCTGCCACTGGGCTGGCCCATCCGCACCATCGCCATCACCTCACCGCCGCCCGCCAGCTCCCCCAGCGGCCCGTCGAACCGGTCCGGTGTGCTCGTCATCACGTCGCGCTCGGCCATCTCGACCGCCTGGTTCATGTGCTGCATCGCCCAGCCCTCCGCGACGAGCGCCAGGTGGAGCCGCTCCAGGACCCGGCCGCCGTGCAGCCGCGCCGCCGGGTCGTCCCGCCGCCCGACGACGAGCCCGTACGCCCTCGCCGTCGCGGTGTGCACGTCGCGCGTCGAGCGCACCCACGACGCGTCGGCCGTCCGCCGGGGCGTCGCCGGAACCAGCTGCGCCAGCAGCTCCAGCCACGGGGCCATGCCCTGCGCGTCGAGCGTCAGGCCGTCCTTCTCCCGGCGCACCTGGCCCTGGTCATAGCGCACCAGCGCGGCGTTGTCCGCCGACATCCGGTCGTCGGCCACCAGCGCCTCCGCGGCGGACACCAGCAAGTCACCCGCCCGCCGGCGCGCCTCCGGCGCGGTGACCCACACCAGGTCCACGCCGGCGCTGCCCTCCAGCGCGGTGGCGCGCACCGCGGCGAGCAGGTCGGCGCCGGGCTCGTCGTCCGGGTAGGGGCCACGGTCGGAGTGCCGGTCGCGGATCGCGTCGAAGAGCGGGTGCGTCCCGGCGGGGGCGTCCGCGAGCTCCAGCCGCGCGAGCAGGTCCGGGTCGGCGGCGTCCGGGCGCACGACGAGCCGCGTTCGCAGCCCCAGCACCGGGGCGGCGACCTCCGCGTTCGCCACCGCGCACCCGAGCCCCAGGTGCGCCTCGCGGCGGTGCGGGTCGACGACGCCCAGCGACCGCGTGGTGTCGTCGAGCACGTCGAGCCGGCCGTCGGTGAGGCGGAACCGCCAGTTCTGGCCGTTGTGCGCGCTCGCGGCGAGCACCGCGGCCGCCACCAGGCCCTCGGGCCCCGCGGCCTCGTCGAGCCCGCCCCACGCCGCGTATGCAGCGCCGGTGCGTGGGACGAACATCCCCTGGTAACCGGCGCGGGCCACGCCGCCGACGACGACGACCGCGCCCGCCGCGCCGAGCCAGCGCAGCACGGTGCGACGGGTGGGTCCGCGGCCGGGCCCTCGTTCGGGCTGGGTCCGATTCACGATGCGCCTCCGGTCAGGTACGGCTCGAGGACGGCGCGGGCGAGCCGGGCGCCCGCGCGCGGGTCAGGGTCGGGCGAGTCCAGCTCCGCGAACGGCCACCAGGTCTCGGCGAGCACCCACAGCGCCTCCACCACGTCGTCGAGACGCTCGTCGGGCACGTCGACGACCAGCCCGGCCGCCCGCCACGCCCGGGCGACGGCGCGAAAGCCCTCCCGGCGGGCGGTCCGCACCTCGCGGTAGCGGCGCTCCAGCTCCGGGTCGGCATGCACCAGCCCGACGAGGTCGCGCACCAGCCACCGGTACCGGGCGCTGATCCGCGCGCTGGCCGCGAGCGCCTCGACGAGCGAGTCGAGGCCGGCGGCCGTCCCGTCCAGGCGGTTCCAGAGCTCGTCGTGCTCGCCGACGAAGCGCTCGTAGAGCGCGCGGACGATCGCCTCGCGGTCGCGGTACCAGTAGTAGAGGTTGCCGGGACTGATGCCGGCGGCCGCGGCGACGCGGTTGGTGGACACCGCTCGCACGCCGTGCTCGGTGAACAGCGCGGCGGCGGCGGTCAGGATGCGCTCGCGGGTGGCGGCGCCTCGGTCGGCTGCCATGGCGTCACCATATTAGAGCGATCGCTCTAATACCAGATGCCCAGGCATGCGAGGACCCCCCGCACACCCGCCAGAGCCCGCCTGCCCTTGCTGCCTTCCGGCCCTGGGGGGGTTCAGCGAGATGACGCCGCACGGGGGGTCGAGTGCTCAGACTACCGGGCGCGTGCGCCGGGCGGCGCCCCATGGGATGACCGGCCAGCGGTCAGGGGATGTCTAGGCCGGAAGTCCGGACTTTCTTGTGAAGGATTTCCCTAGCCTGGGGATGAAGGTGCACCAGATCGCTACGCGCCGCGTCGGACGAGGACACGGGAGCCCCCCTCCGCGAACGTCGTCGGCGCACGCCCAAAGGAGGGTCAGCAGGTGACCGCAACGGTCGAGAACGAGGCCACGGCCGGCGACGCCGTCGCCAGCGGGACCATCAGCATGACGGTCAACGGCCGCCAGCTGCATGTGCCCGAGGGCCTCACGATCCTCAAGGCGCTGTCCGCCGAGGGCGTCGACGTCCCGTCGCTGTGCCACGACATCCGCCTCGAGCGGTCGAACGCCAGCTGCGGCCTGTGCGTCGTCGAGATCGGCGACCAGCGCGCCGGCGAGACGCTGCGCGACGTCAAGGCCTGCCTGACCCCGGTCCGCGAGGGCATGGTCATCACCACCCACTCGCCGCGGCTCGAGGCCTACCGCAAGGTGCGCCTGGAGCAGCTGCTCAACGACCACAACGCCGACTGCGTCGCCCCCTGCGTGCAGACCTGCCCGGCGAACGTCGACATCCAGACCTACCTGCGCCGCGTCGGCGACGGCAACTTCGAGGCCGCCGTGCGCGTCATCAAGGACCGCAACCCGTTCCCGTCGGTGTGCGGCCGCGTGTGCCCGCACCCCTGCGAGGCGGCGTGCCGCCGCAACCTCGTTGACGGCCCCGTCGCGATCAACCACGTCAAGCGGTTCGCCGCCGACTGGGACATGTCGCGCGAGACGCCGTGGGTCCCGACGGTCCCGGCGAAGACTGGGCGGCAGATCGCGATCGTCGGCGCCGGCCCCTCCGGGCTGTCCGCCGCCTACTACGCGGCGCTCGCCGGGCACTCGGTGACGGTGTTCGAGAAGCAGCAGCACGCCGGCGGCATGATGCGCTTCGGCATCCCTGAGTACCGGCTGCCCAAGGCGACGCTCGACCGGGAGATCGGCGTCATCCAGTCGATGGGCGTCCAGATCGTCACGGGCAAGGCCCTCGGCACGCACCTGAGCCTCGAGTCCCTGCAGCGCGACTTCGACGCCGTGTACCTGGCGATCGGCTCGTGGCGGGCCACCCCGCTGCGCATCGACGGCGACAACATCGACGGCGTCTGGCTGGGCATCAAGTACCTGGAGCGCGTCACCAAGGGCGACGACATCCCGCTGGGCCGCACCGTGGTGATCGGCGGCGGCAACACCGCGATCGACTGCGCGCGCACCGCGCTGCGCAAGGGCGCCGAGAAGGTGACGCTGGTCTACCGGCGCAGCCGCGAGCAGATGCCGGCCGAGCCGTACGAGGTCGACGAGGCGCTCCTCGAGGGCGTCGAGATGATGTACCTCACCGCGCCGGACAAGATCACCAACCACCACGGCGCCACCAAGTACCTGCACTGCATGCGCATGGAGCTCGGCGAGCCGGACCGCTCCGGCCGGCGCCGCCCGATCCCCGTCGAGGGCAGCGACTTCGTCATCGAGGCCGACACGATCATCGGCGCCATCGGGCAGAGCACCGACACCGGGTTCCTCTACAACGACCTGCCGGTGCGCCTGAACAAGTGGGGCGACATCGACGTCGACGGCCGCACCATGCAGTCCTCGGAATCCAAGATCTTCGCCGGCGGCGACTGCGTCACCGGCCCGGCCACGGTGATCCAGGCCGTCGCCGCCGGGCGCCGCGCCGCGGAGGCGATGGACCAGTTCGTCACCCGCGGCTACGTGCGCCCCGCACACGAGGACTACAGCTGCAGCCGCGGCTCGCTGGAGGAGATCCCGCAGAGCGACTTCGACCGCGTCAAGCGCGTCAAGCGCGTCGCGATGCACGCCCTGCCGGTCGAGAAGCGGATCAAGAGCTTCGTCGAGGTGGAGACCGGACTCACCGAGGAGGAGGCCCGCAAGGAGGCGCGGCGCTGCCTGCGGTGCGGCTGCACCAAGCGCAACGACTGCCAGCTGCGCGACGAGGCGACGGCCCACGGCATCGTCTTCGAGACCCCGCTCCACGTGCGGCCGTACCAGCCGCGCGTGGAGGACCACCCGTTCATCAAGCGCGACAAAAACAAGTGCATCTCCTGCGGGCGGTGCGTCGCGGCGTGTGCCGAGGTGGAGGGCGTCGGCGTCCTGGCGTTCCAGTTCTCCGGCGGACGGCTGACGGTCGGCACGCACAACGGGCTGCCGCTGTCGCAGACCGACTGCGTCTCGTGCGGTCAGTGCGTGCGCGCCTGCCCCTGCGGCGCGCTGGACTACAAGCGCGAGCGCGGCAAGGTGTTCCGCGCGATCAACAACCCCAAGAAGATGGTGGTCGGGTTCGTCGCGCCGGCCGTGCGGACGGTCATCGCCGCCCAGTACGGGCTGACGGCCGAGGAGGTCGGGCCGTTCGTCGCCGGCATGATGCGCAAGGTCGGGTTCGACAAGGTCTTCGACTTCGTCTTCGCCGCCGACCTGACGATCGTCGAGGAGGCCACCGAGTTCCTGGGCCGCGTGGCGAACGGCGGCGTGATGCCGCAGTTCACCAGCTGCTGCCCGGGCTGGGTGAACCTCGTCGAGCGCCGCTACCCGGAGCTGATCCCGCACCTGTCCAGCTGCAAGAGCCCGCAGCAGATGATGGGCGCCACGGTGAAGAACCACTTCGCCACAACGGAGGGCGTCAGCCTCGACGACCTCTACGTCGTGTCGATCGTGCCCTGCCTCGCCAAGAAGTACGAGGCCGGCCGCGAGGAGTTCGCGCCGGAGGGCATCCGCGACGTCGACACCGTGCTGACCACCACCGAGTTCCTCGAGATGGTGGAGATGCTGCGGATCGAGCGGCAGGACATCGAGCCGAGCGAGTTCGACGAGCCCTACCACCGCGTGTCCGGCGCGGGCATGCTGTTCGGTGCCTCCGGTGGCGTCGCCGAGGCCGCGCTGCGCATGGCCGTCGAGAAGCTCACCGGCGAACCGCTGACCGAGCACCTGGAGTTCGAGGAGCTGCGCGGCTCCGCCGGCGGCACGCGGACCGCGACGTACACCGCCGGTGGCACGACGGTCCGCGTCGCGGTGGTGTCGGGCCTCGGCAACGCCGAACCGCTGATCAAGCGGGTCGTCGCCGGCGAGGACGTCGGCTACGACCTCATCGAGATCATGGCCTGCCCGGGTGGCTGCATCAACGGCGCCGGGCACCCCGTTGCGTCGACCACCAGCGAGGTGGTCGCCCGCCAGAAGGTCCTGGTGAACATCGACAAGAGCTCGCCGGTGCGCAAGTCGCAGGAGAACCCCGACATCCTGCGGCTGTACGACGAGTTCTACGGCGAGCCCAACTCCGAGCTCGCCCACCACATCCTGCACACCGAGTACAGCTGCTTCCAGCGCGACTGATTCGCTGCTGCGGCTCCACCCTCCACGAAAGGTCAAACCCATGAAGCGGCTCGAACGCGCCCTCTTTGGCTCCTTCGCCATCGCTGCGTTGCTCGCGGTCGCCGGGTGTGCCACCGGCACCGCCGACGAGGTGACCACGTCGTCGCCGGCCACCGACGCCGCGACCAGCGCCCCGGAGGCCACGCCCACCGCGGACCAGACGACGCCGGCCGAGCGGGTGACCATGTCCATCGCCTCCCTCAAGGGGCCGACGACGATGGGCCTGGTCAAGCTCATGGAGGACGCGACCGCTGGGACGGCCTCCGAGGACTACCAGGTGACCATGTACGGCGCGCCCGACGAGGTCGTGCCGCTCGTCGTCCAGGGCAAGGTGGATGCCGCGCTCATCCCGTCCAACCTCGCGGCGGTGCTCTACAACCAGACGAAGACCGACGCGGGGCCGGCCGTGCAGGTGGCGGCGATCAACACGCTCGGCGTGCTGGAGATCGTCGAGTCCGGCACCTCGATCACGTCGTGGGCGGACCTGAAGGGCAAGACCATCTACACCACCGGCAAGGGCACCACGCCGGAGTTCGTCCTGGAGTACCTGCTCGAGAAGAACGGGCTGAACCCGGCGACGGACGTCACGCTGGAGTTCAAGAGCGAGGCGACCGAGCTGGCGTCGCTGCTGACGGCGACGCCCGGCACCATCGTGGTGCTCCCGCAGCCGTACGCGACGGTCGTCCAGCAGCAGTCCAAGGGCGCGGTCCGGTCCGTGTTCAACCTCACCGACGAGTGGGTGAAGGTCAGCCCGGCGGGCTCGCAGCTGATCACCGGCGTGCTCGTCGTGCGCACGGCCTTCGCCACGGAGCACCCCGACGCGTTCGCTGACTTCCTGGCCGACTACCAGGCCTCGACCGCCTACACGAACGACGAGCCCGCGGCCGCGGCCGAGCTCATCGCCGCCGCCGGCATCGTGCCGGCCGCGCCGGTGGCCCAGGCGGCGATCCCGGCCTCCCACGTCACGTACATCGCGGGCGAGGAGATGAAGACCGCGCTGTCGTCGTACCTCCAGGTGCTGTTCACCGCCGACCCGAAGTCGGTGGGTGGCACCATGCCTGGCGATGACTTCTACTACCTCGGCTCCTGAGGTCGGGACCGACCGCTGGCGGGCGACGCGCCCGCTGCTGGCCATCGCCTTCTGGCTGGTGGTGTGGCAGGGCGCGACGCTCGCGGTCGACCAGCGGGTGCTGCTCGTCGGGCCGTGGGATGCCGCGGTCCGGCTGGTGCAGCTGGTGCCGACCGCGGACTTCTGGGGTGCCGTCTGGCTGACCTTCGGGCGGATCACGCTCGGGTTCCTGCTGGCGGCCGTGGTGGGCGTGCTGCTGGCGACGGTGTCGGCGGCGTCGCGGTGGGTCGAGGCGATCGTCGGGCCGGCGGTGACGGCGATCCGGTCCACGCCGGTGGTGTCGTTCATCATCCTGGTGCTCATCTGGGCGGACTCGTCCAAGTTGGCGACGATCGTGTCCTTCCTCATGGCGCTGCCGATCGTCCAGGCCACCGTGTACGAAGGGATCGGGCACCGCTCGTCGGACCTCCTGGAGGTCGCCGCCGTCTTCGAGGTGCCGCGGTGGCGGCGGCTGCTGGCGATCGACGTGCCGGGCGTGCTGCCGTACTTCGTCGCCGCGTGCCGCACCGGCGTGGGGCTGGCGTGGAAGAGCGGCATCGCGGCCGAGGTGATCGGCCTGCCGTCCGGGACGATCGGCGAGCGGCTGTACCAGGCGAAGCTGTTCCTCCAGACGGCCGACGTGTTCGCGTGGACCGCGGTGATCGTGCTGGTGGCGTGGCTGTCCGAGCGCGTGGTGCTGTGGCTGCTCGGCCTGGCGGAGCGGCGGCTGTCCGACGGGAGGGCGCGATGATCGAGCTGTCATCCGTCACCAAGGCGTACGGCGAGCACGTGGTGCTCTCGTCGTTCTCCCTGTCGCTGCCCGGTGGTTCGGTGACCGCCGTTCTCGGGCCGAACGGCTCGGGGAAGACGACGCTGGGGCGGCTGCTGCTGGGGCTGGACGCTCCTTCCTCCGGGACCGTCGCGGGGCTGGACGGCCTGCGGCGCGCGGCCGTGTTCCAGGACAACCGGCTGGTGGAGCACCTCACCGCGGTGGGGAACGTGCGGCTGGTGCTGCCGCGGTCGGTGCCGCGTTCGCTCGTCGCCTCGGCGCTGGGAGAGGTGGGGCTGTCCGACGAGGCCCTCGCAGTGCCGGTGCGACAGCTGAGCGGCGGGCAGCGGCGGCGGGTCGCGCTGGTGCGCGGGCTGCTGCCGGAGGCCGACCTCGTGGTGCTCGACGAGCCCTTCACGGGGCTGGACACCGCGGCGCGGGAGCTCGCCGTGGACTGGACGCGGGAGCGGCTGGCCGGGCGGACGGCACTGCTCATCACGCACGACGCGGGGGATGTCGCGAGGTTCGGGGCGCGCGAGGTGCGGCTGGCGTGACCCTGCCCCCGCGGCGTGTCGGTGGTCGTCGGTAGCGTGCGGCGGACGTGCGCAGCGGGTTGGGGTTGCCGGTTCGGGTGGCCGCTTCGGGGGTTGACGTGAGGTACGGGATCGAGGTCGTGCCGTTCGGCGAGTACGCCGAGCCGGGACCGGTGGTGGAACTGGCGGTCGCTGCCGAGGCGGCCGGCTGGGAGGCGCTGGCCATCTGGGACCACGGGCACTTCTGGGGCGGGGTCGGCGACCCGTGGGTGACACTGACCGCGGTGGCCGCGGCGACATCGCGGCTGCGACTGGTCACCGCGGTGTCACCGCTGCCGCGATACCGCCCACATGCGATCGCGCGGTCACTGCACGCGCTGGACGCGTTCTCCGGCGGGCGCGTCACGCTCGGCGCCGGGCTCGGCGTGCGGGAAGACCTCGCCGCGCTCGGCGAGATGCACGACGACCGCACGCGCGCCGCGATGACCGACGAGGCGTTGTCGCTGATCACGCGGTGGTGCAACGGCGAGACGGTGACGTTCGCGGGCGAGCACTACGCGGCCGAGGGGGCGCAGATCGCCGCGCGGCCGACTCAGACACCGCGGGTGTCGGTCTGGATCGGCGGCTCCAGCCGACCGGCGCTGCGGCGGGCGGCCCGCTGGGACGGCTGGGTGATCGGCACCATCGACGAGACGCAGCGGGTGGTGTTCCCGCCGGAGAACGTGGCCGGCGACCTGGCGTACCTGTCGACACAGGGCCCTGCGGATGGGTTCGACGTCGCGGTGATGGGGGCGACGCCCGCCGGGTCGCCGGGTCTGGCGCCGGCGTACGCGGATGCGGGGGCGACGTGGTGGTTCGAGTCGCTCTTCGGGCTGCGCGGCTCGCACGAGGAGATGCTGGCGCGGGTCGCGGCCGGGCCGCCGCGGTAGGCCTCGGGGGCGGCGCTGGTCCCGGTACCGGTCCGGTATCCTCGTCCGGCCGGGAGGATTCGCCTAGTGGCCTATGGCGCACGCTTGGAAAGCGTGTTGGGGTAACACCCTCGGGGGTTCGAATCCCCCATCCTCCGCGTTGGGAAGGGCCTGTGACTGCAATGACGCGAGGAGCGGACCCTTCGCCGTTGAGGCCGCCGGGCGGCTGCCGCGGCGTGGTTGCAGTTCTGGTTGCAGTTGACAGGTGCAGTTGTCGCGCGAGACCACATCCGGCAGCGTGCCTCCTGCGACTAGGAGACGCTCAGCCCGGTTAGCGGACGGCCCACCGCGATCGAGTTCCAGCGGCTACGCCAGCCCCGACATCGCGAGAACGAGCGTCGTCGCGATGGCGAGCGCTGACACGACGACCGCTGCCCAGGTAGCGCGCGCGGCGGCCTTCGCCGCCTTGGCGGTCTCAACGGTAAGGCGCTCGTTCGTCAGGATGCCGATCGCCTCCCGAACCCGCGACTCCTCTTCACCGAATGCCTGCAAGCCTGCGGTGAGTCCCGTCTGGACCTGGTTGGTGAAGTCCACTCGGTCGCGCAGAGCCTTGATCTCTTCGACCGACAGGTCGCCCTGAAGCGCGCTCGCCGCGGTGCCGACGTTCTCCGAAGCGGCGTTCGACACCTGCGCGGACAGCCTCTCAAGCAAGGGCCGCGCCGCCCTCAGCTGTTTGAGCCGAAGGCGCAGCTCCTCCTCATCGTCACCCAGGCTCGCCACGCGCTCGGCAAACGTCGGTTGGCTCGACCCCCCAGTGGCGTCACCTTGCGCCTCGCCGGACACGACCGCTCCCCTCACTCTGTTGCCGAAGTCCGAACGTAGCAGCGGCCTCGGACATCTCCAGGGGTCGTCGACCACGGTGACGGACCAACGTGTCACAGCGTGTCGCACCTGTTCAACGACTCACCGCCACTGCCCCCCGCCGACATCCCGACGGCACGACAATCGCCTTGTGACTTCGTCGTCGCATGCCGCAGCGCCCTACGTCCCCCCAACGGGGAGCGCCTTCTTCCCGTTGGCCTCGAACGCGCACTCGTTGGTGACCGGATCTCCGGTCGCGAGCGTGCGCTCCCGGATCAAGGTTTCGAGCCTCCTGTATGACCGGGTCCTACTCGAGTCAGGAACCATGCGCATCCAGGCTGGCCCCGACGGCTCTACCAGCGTCCGTCTTCGGAGTGGGCTCGATGACGCCGCCTCCTGGCAGACGGCCAGAGAGAGGCATCGAGGGCAAGACGCGTCATTCTCTGTGGCCTTCGCCCCGCAGTCGGTGCCTGGCGCAGCGGCGCGCGGTCCCTATCGAGAGGTGCTGCACTCCAAGACCTCCGTCTTCTGGCAGCCGACCTTGGAACCGTTCGTTCGGGAGCTGCCGGCCTCCTGCAACTGGATCCTTCTGGGCACCCCCGGCGACATTGCTGGCGAGTTCAAGCACCTCGAACAGCGCTGGAAGCGGATAGACCGCGCCAACGCCGCGTTGTCCCGGCTGGCACCAGAACAACTCGTCCGTTCCCGTCTCGTGGACCATGTCAGTCACGACCTCGCCGTTGGGGCGTCCGGCGGATGGGATGTCAGCGTTGATCGACTCCACGGCCGGGTAATCGCAGCTCGCTTCGCCGGTGACGCCACGATCCAGACGGGCGGCGTCGCACTTCCTATCCTCGTTCCTCGCGTGGGCGACCTCGCGTGGTCCGACATCGCCGACATACGCAAGGACAAGGCGATCCGGCGCCTTCGAGAGGTTCTCCGCGAAGTCGAGGTCGAGGCGATGGACACCGCCCGCTCTGGCGGCGACCTTGAGTCTGCGGTTCATCGTGCTTACACCCGCAAGGTTGCACCGGCTTCGGAGGGTGTGCACGGCCTTCGTTCTGTCGGAGCCATGGCTGTCGCTGAGTTGGTCATCGGTACCGCTGCTGGGTACGTCACGATGGGCCTCTCGCTCTTCGGCCCGCTCGCAGGGGCAGGTCTGGGCGCGGCCATCTCGACAGGCTGGCAAGCGCGCCGCGTCGTGAGGGAACGTCGTCAGCGGGCTTGGCTCGGCGTCATGGACGCGATCTCGACGGCGGCGCCATAGCGCACCCGTTGCCTGCGAACACGGGGCGGGATACGAGTTCGGCGACATGGATCTGTGATCTCTCCTCGCCTACCGTCGATCGCGGGGCACAGGCCGGCCCCTCCTCCCCGCCCATCTCACGGGAGTGCGGTGAGCGCGAACCGAGTATCCGGTCCGAGAACTCGACCCCCCGTCAGTCCGGTGGGTAGAGCCGCAGGAGACTGACACCCGCCTCGTGCACACCCAGGACCCACGGGCCGGGACGCCGAAGATGCTGTTCGATCGCGGCGACGTTGTCCCGAAAGCACGCCGCCTGTCGATCGCGGGTGAGGTGGCCGTTGGTCAGGCAGAGCACCTGGAGGCTGGAGTAGTAGAGGGCGCGCTTGTCAAGTGGGCGCCGTCTGATCCGATCGTCTTTGCACGCGACCGCAAGGCTGCGTTCGTCTGCGAACTCAATCCACTCGACGTCTTCGACCGGTCGCCTGCCGAACACGTCATCGAGCGTCCGGACGACGAATCCGACGGAACGCAGCGCCTCGGGCACAGCTCGGGTGCCCAGGCTGCGATCGACGAGGATCTCAGGCAGCGAGGGCGTGGGTGCGGATGATCGACTCAACGACCTGAAGGGGAACGTCGAACTCGTCAGCAACGTCGAGTATCGAGTCTCCAGCCAAGAACATCTGGAGGATGTCCTCCGTGCGCACACCGCGGTCAGCGAGCATCGGCTGACCAAACACAAACCGGGGGTCGATGATGACGTCAGCTCCCTCGTACGCCGTCAGACGGACCCTCTGAGGCCGATCGTCGGGAGCCCAAGTGATCGGGGTGAGGCCTCGCTCGATCACCCCTGGGAGACCACCCTGCATGTCGCGCGCTCGCGTCCACTCCGCGGCGGCATCCCGGTCTGACAGGTTCAGCAGCACATCCCTGCCGTCGTGTGCGAGGGCGCCTCTCATCAGGAAGCGGTCTCCCAATGCGCGCCGAGCTGCTGCCATGCCAGCAGTGATCGCCTGGAGTGAGAGGCCGTCATGCCGGAGCTGCAGGTAGAACTGCGCCTCTGCCATGGCGATGAAGGGCAGACGAGCCGACTTCGGCGTCTCGGGTGTCAACACCCGGATGAGGTCGCCGCGAGCAACCCAGCGGCGCAGCGTCTCGTCGCTCATGCGAAGGTGCATGGCCGCTTCGGTGATCGAGTAGAGCGGCACGTCGAAGCGGACGTCGAACGCGACGCTCGTGTTCCTGGTCACCGCGCCACCCCCACCCGTCTCGCCCGGCGTCGCAATCGTATGGCCGACGACCCACGGCCAGAGCCGTTTTCGACCCGCCATGGGAGTCTTCCCTCGCGCCCGTCGGCACGGCGCGAGCCGACCTCGAGCTCCGCCGAGTGACGGGTGTTGCGACGACAACGCACGTCCAGAACGCAGACGTGCAAGCGCGACGCCCCTCCTGGCGAACCGACTGGTCAACGCCAGGACGAGGAGGTCTCACATCTCTCAAGTGTGCGTTCACGTAGCCGTCACCGACAGTCAGCCCTGACCCCAGAGCAGGTCCGCCATCCGGCGACTGGCCTCGTTGACGAGTTCGGGGACGACGTGCTGGTAGCGCGTTGTCATCGCGGCGGAGGTCCAGCCGAACATGCCCATCACCACCCGCTGATCCACACCTTGCACCAGCAGCAACGTCGCGGCAGTGTGCCGCGCGTCGTGCAGTCGGGCGGGCCGGATGCCGAGGCGCTCGAGGAACGCGGTCCAGTGGACCGAGTGGTCGCGTGGGTCGATCGGTCGGCCGTAGACGTTGGTGAAGACGAGCCCGGTCTCCTCCCACACGGACCCGGCGTGGATGCGCGCCTCGCGCTGCTGCTGGCGATGCCGCCGCAAGGCGAGAACCAGCGGCGCAGGCAGAGGCAACGACCGCCGCGATTGCTTCGTCTTGAGCTCGGTGAGCATCAGCCCACCCCCGGCGCGCTGCGGACACCCCGTTGGCTTGTCGGCGATGCAGGCCAGCGGGTCGGGGCAGCCGTGCCTCCAGCGGCGGCGCTCGAGCTGGTGGCGCACGTCGAGCTGGCCGGTGTCGAGGTCGACGTCGGGCCAGGCCAAGCCGAGCACCTCACCGCGGCGCAGGCCGAGGCTGATCGCGAGCATGAATGCGACACCGTTGCGCTCGGACTCGGCGGCCCGCAGGATCCCCTTGGCCTCGGCGACGGTCAGCGGCTCGATGTCGGGCGGGTCGTAGCGGGGGGCGTGGGCGAGCGCGACGGGGTTGCGTGGGATTCGTCGTCGGCGAACCGCGTCGTTGAGCGACTTGTTGAGCGTGCGGCGCACGTGGTGCACCGACCCTGCGCCCAGGTCTTTGGCGAACAGCACCTTGTAGAGGTGCTCGATGTGCTCGGGCTGGAGGTCGGCCAGCCGGTGCCGGCCGATCGCCGGGACGATGTGGTTCTCGACATCGACCGTGTACCCGTTCAGCGTCGATGGGCGCACCCGCAACGCGGTGGACGTCAGCCAGTCACGCAGCCAGTCCTCGAGCCGCGGCGTCCACCCGGCGGGCAGCGCGCTCTGCTCGTCACGCTTCCGCTCAAGCTCGCGGACCTTGCGTGTGACGGCCTGCCGCGACGGGCCGCTGCGCTTGCGACGGTCGGGCGCGCCGTCGGGCTTGATGCCCATCGTCACGTAGCCGTACCAGCGTCCGTCGCTGCCCTGGTAGATCGACGAGCGCATGTTGCCGGCGCGGGTGCCCACGGCTATCCCCCGACGGTGGCCTGCTCGCGGCGCAGGCGTCCGACGAAGTCGACGAGCTCATCGGCTGGGATACGGCGGAGACGGCCGATGCTGACCGGCGCCAAGGCGCCAGCGCTGATCAGCTGGTACACCGTGCTGCGACTGATGGCCAGCATGTCCGCTGCCTCCTGGATGGTGAGCATGAGGCGCGGCCTCGCCTCGATCTCGCTGGTAGTCATGGCCTGCTCCTTCATCTCGAGGTGGTGCGGGAGAGCTCGACCACCGGACCAGCAGGAACCCGGCTGGGCACGGCTGTCGAGGGGGTTGGCGGAGTCTGTGGATGAACACCGGACGCCCGCGTGGGCTGTGGACGGCTCAGCGCCACCGGCGCCGGCTCGCCGGGGTGGTACTTGGCCCACGCCTCGGTGGCCGTCGTCGGGATCCGATTCGTCGCGAGCACGCCCCGCAGCACCTCGTAGGCGTTCAGCGGCGCGGGCGTGCCCGGTGGGCAGTCGGGGTCGAGCGGCGCGGTGGGCACGTAAAGCTGGTTGCGATCGCGCCCGCGGGTCACCGCGACATACAGGTCCTCGCGCGCCATCGCGGACGTGACCACCGTGCGCGTGACGTCGACCGTCGCGCCCTGCGCCCGCGCGGTCGTCGTCGCGTAGCCGAGTTCGACGTGCTCCCGCACATAGTCCGGAGCGAGCTGCACGACGAAACCAGCGCTTCCGCTCCGCTCCGCCGGCGCGACGACGAGCGACCCGTCAGGACCTGACTCGACCACGTCCCACAGGTCGCCATTGCGCACGAACCCGTCGGGCGTCCGCACCCGACGGTCGTTGCGCCGGGTGACGACGCGGTCGCCGACGGTCGCCGTGGCTTCGTCGGCCAGCAGCACTCCCCCGGTTCGAGCGGCACGACCGGCGAGCACCGCGATCTGGTGCGCGCGGACGTTCAGCTCGCGCACGGTCCGGGCATCGGCGGCCTGCAGCAGCACGACTCTCCCCGCCGCGGTGTCGTCGGCCGCCTCCGCGACGGCCTGGTCAAGCAGCGCGTCTGGCTCGCCGCTGCTGATGCGTCCCTGGATCCGGTACAGGTCGACTGCCCGCGGGTCGCCCATCCGGACCCGCAGCGTCGCATTCGCCTCCCACGGCTCGGCGAAGCGGTGCAGCGTGGTCAGCTGTGCGGTGATGTGCTGGTGCGCGAGCATCCCGAACCCGCCGCCAGGGCCGATCGCCGGCTTCTGCTCCGGGTCGCCGACGAGCACCACCTTCGTCCCGGCATCGGCGGCCTGGTGGAGGATCGCGGCCAGCGTCGGGGTGTCGGCGAGCGAGGCTTCGTCGAGCACGACGATCTGGCCACGGTGCAGCGTCCACGCCTCGATCTCGGCGCGGAGCTCGCCAAGCCAGCGCTCGACAGCTGCGCGCCCAGGAGGTGGCGTCAGCGGGGAACGCAGCGCCACGTCACGAGCCTCGTGGCCGCGCTGCTCGTTGCGGTCGGACTCGAACAACCACTTGGCGGTGGTCTCCGCGCGCACGCCGAGGGCATCGCCCAGCACCCGGGCCGCGGTCGCCGACGGAGCGAGCGCGATCGCCGGCTGGCCGTAGAGCCCCGTCCATGCATCGATGACCGTGCGCAGCGTGGTCGTCTTGCCGGAGCCCGCCGGGCCCACGACGGTGTCGACGACCTGACCCGAGCCCAGCACGGCAGCCGCGGCCGCGCGCTGGTCCACGCCCAGACGTGGGTAGGCGTCGAGGAGGCGGACCACCATCGCCGCGGGCGGCGCCCCGAAGGGCAGGTGCGCACCCGCGATCGTCAGCAGCTCCTGCTCGGCGGCGAGGATCGCGGGAGTGGTGAACCGCTCCTCGCCGATGCGATGCGCCGCGCCGTCGTCGAGCCGCACGCACTTGCCGGCCGCGGCGGTGACGAGCTCGCCGACGAGCGCGATCCGCTCCTCCGGCGAGGCCATCGGCAGGATGCGGGTGGCGCGCGCCGCGGCGGCAGTCAGGTTCCAGGTGGTGAAGGTTGCCGCGCGGCCTTCGACATCAGCGACGACGGTCGCGACGAGTGCGGCGCGAACCTCGTCAGCCACGTCGTGTGCGTGCAGCATGCGGCCGTAGTCGCCCAGCAGAGCGCGGGCCGCCAGGTCGTGTGGCTCGCGCCCGGTCAGCGCGCGGGCGCGGTTGGCCCAGTCCTCGAACAGCTCGCTGACCGGTTGCAGGACCTTCTTGGGACGGGTGGAGCGGGTCAACTGTTGGCGCGCCTTGGTCACCTCGAGTGGGGTTGGGGTGCGGCCGTGCTTCGCGACGAACTTGCCCTCCCACGCCTCCTGCGCGGCGTCGACCTGCGCGGTGCGCCGGGAGAACTCGACGAGCAAGTCGTCGGGCAGCCCGACGATCGCCAGCGCCGGGTTGTGACGGGTGCCGCGGTCGCGCAGCTCCCACCGCACGCCGAGGCGACGTGTGAGCTCGTCGGCCAACAGCCCGTCGTAGAGCTCGCTTGCGGCAACCGTCGCCTCCAGCAGCGTTCGGCCGTCGAGGCTGCGCCACCTGCCGTCGGGGCCCTGGACCTTGTTGGCGATGACCAGGTGGGTGTGCAGGTTCGGGTCGTTGAGCCGGGAGTCAACGTGCTCGAAGCCCGCGGCGATCAGCCCGCCTGTGGTGACCTGCTCGCGGCCGCCGGCGCCGATGCGGGTGCGCACCACCTTGCGCTCGACGAAGTCGAGGGTCTGGCCGAGTGCGGCATGGTGCACCTCGACGACGGCGGTGCGGGTGGGTTCGTCGCCCAGCGCCCACAGCACCGAGGCGGACTTGGGCGCGGTGAAGACCGGGTCGAAGCCGGCGACCGCCGAGCCGCTGCCCTTACGCTCGGCGAAGGAGATGCCGAGGGGCTCGCCGCTCGTCGGGTCACAGCCATCGCGGAACAG
The DNA here is from genome assembly GCA_964491965.1 of uncultured Cellulomonas sp. Classification (GTDB taxonomy): domain Bacteria; phylum Actinomycetota; class Actinomycetes; order Actinomycetales; family Cellulomonadaceae; genus Cellulomonas. The sequence goes on along the minus strand of CAZBIO010000213.1, from coordinate 19,041 downwards.
CCGCGTCATCGCCTCGGGCGTGACGACGTCGCCGGGCTTGATGTCACCGGCCAGGCCCTTGAGGCCGCTGCCGTACCAGCGGCCCGGCGACATGCCGGAGGCCGCGTAGTAGTCGGCGAGCTGCTGCTCGCGGGCAAGCTCGACATCGCCCGAGGCGACCTGCCGCGACAGGTACTGGTAGCCGTCGCCGACGCGGAGAACCTTCGTCGCTAGCACGAGGACGCACCCCCTCCCCAGAGGGGCGGTCCTGTCGTCCCCTCTGACAACAGGGGGGCGGATCGAGGGGCAACATGCGACGGGGTGCCGACGGTGTTCGTTGATGTCGTCGTGGACATCAGACCCTCCGGGTGTCCAGGGACACCCCAGGCGGTCCTCAGTGCCGACGGACGACGCGATGGCTGCTCGGCGGCAGCGAGCGCGTCATCCAGTCGTCTATCGCGCTGTCCATGACGCGGGTGAGTGCGCCCGATCGCGGAGAGGTCCACGTGAACAGGTGTGCATCGCCGTGCGAACACGCGACGGGCCCCACGGCGACCTGCGGCCACGCCGACTGCCGGGCAGGCCAGAGCATCGGGTCAGTCACCGCTCTCGGCGACCCGGGGGGCACGGCCGTGCAAGACGAGTCTTCAGCTTCGGCCCGTCAGCTTCGGCCCGTCGGCCTCCCACGTCGGCCGTTCGGCCACAATGCACTCGAGTGTGGCCATGTGGCACGCCCGAGTCGAAGCCGGTCAGACTTCGACCATGTCTGACGTCGACGTCGCCCGCTTGCGGCGGCTCCGGTCCTCGGTGGCGAGCGCCCTCGAGAGTGTGCCCGAGAGCTCTGCTCACGGCCTTCCACCGACGTACAACGCCCTGCGCTCTCAGGTCCTCGATGCGGTGCCGGCCGGCCTGAAGGATGAGCTGACTGCGATAGCTCCTGAGGTCGTCGCTTCGGGCCGAGGAGGTCCCCACGCGATAATCGAGAGAGCGCAGGACGGAGCCCGCGCCTACGCTCACCTCTCCGCTCTCAAGGGATGGCTCGACGCCGTCATCGCTGCCGACCAGAGGTGACCCGATGGGCGCAGTGAGGCTAGACAGACCGAAGGAGGACGTGGCGCACCTCATCGGCGAGGCAGTAGCTGACGGCGAGCGGCTCCTCGCCGACGCGCCCCGCGACGAAGCCTCGATCGCCCAGTTCCGCGAGCGCTACTTGGGCTGGGAGAAGAAGACGGAGGCAGTCCTCGACTCCTCGTTCGACGTTAGCGGCTTCATGACTCCAAGCCCCAAGAGCGAGTTCTTGGGCACAGCGATGTCGCTCCTGGATCTCAAGATCCCCGGCACGCCCATCCCGCTAGGCCGTGTCCCGGAGGTAGAGGGAGACATCCGCGAGAAGTTGCGCGTCCTTCGGTCGGTGGCAGAGCGGCTCGACTTGTTCACGCCACCCCAGCCATCGAGGGCTCCACAGCCCCTGTCCCCGTCCGCCCCGATCTTCCTCGTACATGGGCACGACATCGCGCGGCGTGAGACGGTCCGCCGCTTTCTCGAGACGGTCACCGATCGCACTGTCGTGGTGCTCGCCGACCAGCCGAACCGCGGTCAGGACATCCTCGGGAAGCTCCTCGCACATGCTCAGGAAGCCTGCTTCGCGGTGGTGCTGCTCACCCCGGACGACGTTGGTGGCCCCGCGGAGGGAGGCCAGCAACCCAGGGCGCGGCAGAACGTCGTCTTCGAACTGGGTCTCTTCATCGGGCTCCTGGGACGAGAACGAGTAGTCTCTCTCAACGCCCGCACCATCGACATTCCTACGGACTTCTCCGGTGTCGGCTACGTGCCGATAGAGGGCGAGGCCTGGCAAATGGAGTTGGCCAGGGAACTGAAGGCGGCAGGACTCTCGGTTTCCCTCGACAAGGCCCTGTAGCGCCCAGCGGAGGGACTTGCTCCTAACAGGCTGCATTCGCCGCGTTCGGGCACTGAGCGCGGCCGGTAGCAGTCTCGGCAGCAGTACGTCTCCGAACCGACCCTGCCTCCCCAACCCCGCATGCCCTCGGTCATAGCCGCCGCGGCACCTGTCGCCACACGTGTCGGGGCGACCAGGTCGCGCGACCGTCCGGCGACTCAAGAGTTCGACCAAGCGACGAGGTGATGCTATGCCATACTTGTAACACTGACGAACGGGGCAAGAGAAGTATGGCATATCCGCTCTTCCATGAGGCAGGGCCGCGCGACCTGCCGATCACACTGTCCGCCGACCAGTTCCGCGTCGAGTTCCCTGGTGAGAGCGACTACGTCGAGTTCAAGCAGGGATTGCCGGATACGAAGATCCGCGAGGCAGTCACCGCGTTCTCCAACTCCGACGGCGGGGTCATCCTCCTCGGAGTGCGCGACGACGGCGTTGTGCAGGGCATCTCCACGGACGGCGAGACGCAGGCCCGGATCCATCGGATGGTCGCCGGTGTGCGCAACCCCGGCCGGTACGAGCTGCGCACGCTCCTCGTCGCCGACAAGAGCGTGCTCGTACTTGCCGTGCAGCGTCGCCACGAGGGCTTCGCCCAGATGCAGGACGGCCGTGTCATGACCCGCCGGGGCGCGATGAACGTGCCACTCTTCGACGCCGAGCTCGCACGCTTCATCAGCGAGCGAGCACTGACGCGGTTCGAGGCCACGCCGGTGGCGGCGAACCTGGCAAGCACCAGCCCCGCGCTGATCGAGGGCGTGCGCGCGGCGTTCGCCTGGTCGTCGGACAACGTACCGCGGCGGCTCCACGAGGCGGGCCTGCTGGTCGCGGCCGACAACGACGCGCAGCTGACCGTCGCCGGAGCCCTCTACCTGCTCGACCGGCCCGCAGACGTCCTCGGGAAGGCCTATGTCGAGGTGTTCCGCTACCGCGGGGACGCCGACACCTACGACCGCCGCTACGAGGTCACCGGACCCGTCAACCAGCAGGTGGAGGAGACGACCAGGGCGCTGCTCGACGAGCTCGGCTCCGATGTCGTCATCCTCGGCGTACACCGCCACGAGCTACCCCGGATCCCGGAAGCCGTGCTGCGCGAGGCCGTCGCGAACGCCGTCGCACACCGGACGTATGAGGTGTCAGGCCAGCCGGTCCGCGTCGAGATCCACCCCGACAGGGTCGTCGTGCGCTCTCCGGGCGGCCTGCCCGAGCCCGTCACTCTGGACAACATCCGCGAGCAGAACGCCGCCCGCAACCTCGACACCATCAAGGTGCTGCGGCGCTTCCGGCTCGCCGAGGACGCCGGCCTCGGCGTCGACGTCATGCAGGACGTGATGGAAGCCGCCCTGCTCGAGCCACCCGAGTTCGACGCCGACGCCACTCACGTCGAGGTCACGCTCCGGCTCGGCACAACCGTGACCCCGCAGGAGCGGGCGTGGATCTCCGAGATCGAGGAGCGCGGCGACATCCGGTCCGCCGACCGCATCCTGCTGCTGCACGCCGCCCGGGGCGAGGTCCTGACCAATGCCTCCGTGCGCGAGCTCCTCGACGCCGACAGCGTCCACGCCCGCAACGCACTGCAGCGGCTGCGCGACCAGGGATACCTCGCCCAGACAGGCACGCGCGGCGGCTCCGTCTACGTCCTGGCCAAGGACCTCGGTCCACCGGCCGGGCTCCGCCTCGATCAGGCCGGCCTTGAGAACGTCGTGCTCGCGATGGCCGCGGAAGGCAGCGTCAGGAACGAGGACATCCGCAAGCGCACCGGCCTGGACCGTGCGCGCGTGCTCACTCTCCTGACCAGGCTCGTGGACGACGGACGCCTGGCGCGGCACGGCCAACGTCGAGGCGCCTACTACACATTGCCCTCGGGCGTCGAGGTGCCATGAAGCACTTCCCCCAGCCTCCAATGGCCCCGCCGTCACGACCTCTACTTACAGCGTAGGTGGCCGCGGGCGAGGTGCCGGTCGGGAAAGGTCAAGCGCTCTTGCTGAGCTTTGCCTTGCGAGCGTGGGACTTGCCCTGCGCCGGCCCCTTCGTCACTGTGGCTCGCTGCCCGCTCTTGGCTTCGGCCGGAACGCCACGGCCTGAGCCACTCTTGATGGCAGTGATCTGGTAGACGCGTTGCTTGCTGATCCCAAAGAGTCGACCGAGGTCAGGGGCGCTCCACCCGAGGTTCCGAAGCCTGACGACGACGGCCTTGCGTTGTTCCGCGGCGGCGGCTTGAGCACGACGCGCCTCCTGCTCGGCACGCTCGGCGGCCGCCCACGCCGCCAGCGCCTCATCCTGACCCTTGACGGCAACCTTCACGCGCACCGCCTTGGGCGGCACGTCGAGCCACATCGCCGCTACGCCCTGCGCCTCGAACTCAACCTCGGCAAGACTCGCAGCCTGCCCACCCGTGCCGAGTTCGGGGATCTCAAACACCCACCACTTGCCGTCTCGCTCGACAACGACCTCGAACGTTCGCGGTGCCATATCCTTCACCTCCACTCCCGGGGCAACTTCACGCCGGCCTTCTCGATCTGACGCAACACGCCCGCACTGACCTCGCGATGCCCCGCCGGGATCGCCGCCTTCTGAGACCCGTCCGACAGCCCCCAGATCTCGTGGCTGCCCTGACCGTCACGAAGGAATACCCACCCCAGGCTCCTGAGGTAGTCGAGGACGTCGCGCGTCCGTTGCGGCTTCACTCTACGAGTCTAGTCCCCCCTTGTCCACGTGGGAAAGGGGGGACTAGACGGCGGGTCGCTCGTCGGACACATGCTCACGTCTCGTTCTGCGACTCCTCCATCAGAGCCTGCGCACCCTCTTGCCGCAGGTACTCGAGCACACGCTCGCCAGAGGTCGTCGGCACCCACTGTGGGTAGGCGGCACCGAAGTCGCCCGGTAGCACGCGTCCTCGCTGGCGACCCCATGGTGGGTCCGGGTGTTCTGCCTGACGCTGGATCGAGCGGGTGTAAGCCCCGAGCGTTTGGCGGATGTTCTGGTCTTCGCGGGCCAATCCATGCAGGGTTCCAAGGATCCCGATGATCCCACGGAGTTGGTGATCCCACGGGATCACCGAATGCCCGGCAGGATGTGGGCCATGCCGTCACGTCGCCCGACGCCTGGTCCGAGCCGTCGCCTGCCCCTGGCAGCCGCCTTCACGTACCGGATTCGGGTGGACCTGCTCGACACCGATCCCACGATCTGGCGCGTGATCGAGGTTCCGTCAACGCTCACGCTCGACGCGCTCCATCCGATCCTGCAGACCGCGATGGGTTGGACGGACTCCCACCTGCACCAGTTCATCCTCGGCGACCCCCAGGTTCACTGGCCCGTGGAGCGCTATCTGACGGCGTTCGACATCGAGGAGGGCGACGAGGGCGTCGCCGAGGCCGATGTCAGGCTGGACGAGGCGCTCCAGGATGCCGGCGACGAGCTGCGCTACACCTACGACTTCGGCGACGGCTGGGACCACCTGCTGCGGCTCGAGTCCAGACGTCCCCGCGCGGACCAGGACCCGCCTGCGGCGCTGCACGACGGTCAACGAGCCTGTCCACCCGAGGACTGCGGCGGACCTTACGGATACGACGAACTTCTGTCCCTCCTCGTTCGGGCGGTCGAGGGCGATCGACTGGACCCCGATGATGCAGAGCGGGTGGACTGGGTGTGCGGCGACGACGAGCCTGCCGATGTGCTCGCCGCGGCGGAGCGACTGGATGTGGCAGAGATCGATGCAGACCTACGTGCCGGGCGATTCGGAGGCGTGTTGGCTGCTGATCTGGGAGGCCTGGTCCTGCCCACAGATGTCTCGCCTGGGGACGCCCGTGCGGCAGTGGCCTCGTCGCTATCTCCCGAACTGGCCGACCTCGTCGATCGGTGTGACCGGCGGGGCCGTCCGCGCCTGCTGGCTCTCATCGCCGCCGCACGCCTCGACGCGCCAGCGCTGGTGGACACCGCGACTGTCGCGTCGATGGTGGAGCCGTTCGCATGGTTCGTGCGCCATGTCGGCCTCGACGGGCACCCGCTGACCGCCCAGGGTTACCTCAAGCCGGCGGACGTGACCGCCGTCGCCGAGCACCTCCACCTGGACGACGAGTGGATCGGCACCATGAACCGCGAGTCACTGACCCCCGCCGTGGCCGAGTTCCGCAAGGCCGCGCAGCGCACGGGGTTGCTGCGGGTGGCGAAGGGTCGCATCCACGCCACAGCTCGCGGCGCGGCGCTGGCCGACGATCCCGTCGCGCTGTGGCGGCACCTCGCCGGACGCCTCCCTGCGGGACGCGCCGACCACGAACGCGATGCAGGGCTGCTCGTGCTCCTGAACCTCGCCGCTGGCAGCGCCGGAGACGGTGATCTCGGCGGTCTCATGAGCAGCCTCGGCTGGAGCTTCCGGGAGGGCAGACCGCTCGGCGATGACGATGTTCGCAACCTGGCTGCAACCACCATCGGGGCACTGCTGCGCCTCGGCTGCCTCAACACGACCACTCGTCGCCACAGCTACGTGCCGACCCCTACGGGCCAGCAGCTCGCACGGGCCGCTCTGCGGAGGCAGACGGGTCGGAACGAATCTGTGTAGACTTCTGTGTGAGGAGGCACACATGGCAACCAACCTGGCGGTCGATCCGGCTCTCATCGACCGGGCGCTGGAGATCAGCGGCGAGAAGACGAAGAAGGCGGCTGTGACGCTCGCCTTGCAGGAGTTCATCGCGCGCCGCGAACAGCGCAAGCTGCTCGACCTCGTCGGCGCGCTCGACTGGGACGACTCCTTTGACTACAAGGCGGAACGCAGCCGCTGATGACACTTCTGGTCGACACGAGCGTGTGGTCTCTGGCCTTCCGGCGTGACGCTCCGCCGGACGTCCCCCACGTCGAGGAACTCAGGCGCGCCTTGGCCGGGGCCGAGCTCGTCGCGACGACCGGCCTGATCCTGCAGGAACTCCTCCAGGGGTTCATCCCGGCCAAGGCGCGCACCCAGATAGTCGAACGCTTCGCCGCCGTCGACGTGACCCAACCCGACCGCGAGGACCACGTCGCAGCGGCCGAGGTACGGAACACGTGTCGGAAGGCCGGGGTGCAGCTCGGCACCATCGACGCCCTCATCGCCCAGCTGAGCATTCGGCACGACTACACGCTGCTGACGACCGACCAGGACTTCGTCCACGCCGCCCGGCACGTCCCGCTCCGACTGTGGAGCCCCGGCCGCGAGAGCACCTGACGCCCGAGAGCGCCCACGTCGCGGCAGCAGTTCTGGCAGCAATTCCTCTCGGGACGCGGCCATCCTCGAACGTCCTCGGATGTGATGGGAACGGCGCTTCGAATCCCCCATCCTCCGCAGATCAAACGGCCTCTCACGTGCGGACCACGATGAGGGGCGGTCTTGCTGTCGGCCCTTGGTCTAGCGAGCGCGGTGCGGTCCGGGGTGTCCAGCTCGGCGGATGCAGGCGGCACCCGCGCGAGGCATAACCGCCCCGCAGCGGTCGTCGGCTCGTCGGCGCACGATCCACTCCGCGGAGTTGAAGTTCGCGTTGCCACGCGCCCGCTGTAGCGCGGCGCGCAGCGCTGCAGTGGGGTCAGGGCCTTTCGCCCCCCAGCCATACTCCATCGCAGCGGCGAGCTCATCGCGCGACAGGAGGGCGGCGAGGGCGTCCTCGAGGAGTCCCGCTGCGACTGCGGCCCGCCGCAACCCCTCGGGAGCGGGCGTGGGCGCGTAGTCCCAGCCGTCCAGGCCGAGCTCTTCGGCGAGGAGGTCGAACAGCCCCAGGGCGTCCCACAACTGGGTGGTCTCCGCGTCCGTGAGGGCACCGGAGTTCGCCAGGGCGGTCGCCATGTCGTACACCTCGGCCCCCCGTCGCGGTCCGAGGCACAGCACGAAGATCGAAGCCCCGGCCTCGTCCGCGCGGTAGACGACACGTCGCTCGCGCGCGGAGACTTCCAGGGTGTTCCACCCGACGAGGGCTCGCTCCTTGCCCCTGGCGGACAGTGTGTGCGTGCCCCCGGGGTTATCGCACAAGCTGACAACCTGCGCAAGCAGGTCGAGTCGGTCAGCATCGGGCAGGTCTTCGAGTTGCTCGGTGAACCAGTCGGAGAACGCGACTTCGGCCTGATCGTCGGGAAGTCGACCCCCGGGCTTCACGCCTGCCCGCGCAACTCGGCGGACCGGGACCGGACCGCGGCCTCGTCCAAGCCGAGCCGGGCGCATACGTCCGCCAGGCTTAGGTGCGCAGAGCGGTCGGCGGCGATCGTGGCGTACGCGTCGATGATGACTCGCGCGCCTTCGCGCAGGCGGCGGACGTCTTCGTCGAGGCGTTCGGCCGAGTCCACGACGGCGACCGGGCGACCGAGGCTGGTCAAGACCACACGTTGCTCCGCTGCGGATGCCGCGACGGCGGACACGCCCTTGCGTGACGCCGTGGACACGGGCATGCGAACCGTCGGTGTACTCATAGGGTGCAACACTACACACGAGTGTGTATTAGTGCAGACCCTGTCCGTACCCGCTACCGCCGCGGCTGACTCCAGCACACCGTCAGTACCCGTACCCGTTCCCCGGCGACTGTGTCGAGCCGCCGCCGGACGCGCCGCTCGCCGTCGCGACGTGCCACGTGAAACTGCCGTCGCTGAAGCTGTCCTGCAGCCCGTCACCGGTGATTGTGCCGGGACCCTCGTCGAGCGAGAACGTGTACAGCGGCTTCCCGTCCAGGGTCACCTGTGTCATGCCATCGGGTCGCATCAGGGTGTCGAGCCGGCCGGACACCGCCTCCGGGCCCGTCGGCGGCTCACCGCCCGCGGTCGTCAGCGGCAGCCAGATTGCGGTGCAGTCGCTCGACGAGCAGACCACCTGGCCGCCGCTCTCCTCGTCGCTGAAGTACAGGGCCCGCCCGCCGGAGTCCGTCAGGACGTCGGTCATGCTCCCGATGGCCTGCACCTGCACGGTCTGGCCGGTGCCGCCGCCCGACGTGCTGCCACCGGCACCGCCGGCACCGTTCGTGCCCCCGCCGGCAGAGCACCCCGCGACCACCAGCATGAGCCCAGCCGCCGCGATCAGTAGGCGAGTTCGCATGGTGTACCTCCTCGTCGTACTCCCCCTCACCTGTACGACGAGGCCGAGGCCGGCCGGGTTCAACCACACGGCCCAGCCGCCCGACGACCACACCACCCAGTCGCCCGACGAGCCGCACGACGACGAGGCCGCGACCCGCTGACACGCCGCGCGGCCCCGGTTAGCGTTGCACGATGCCGGACCACGCGATCAAGCCCCTCGGGCCCGAGACCTGGCCCGCCTTCGAGGCGCTCGTCGCCAAGCACAACGGCATCTTCGGCGGCTGCTGGTGCTGCTGGTTCCACGCCGACACCAGGGTCGACGGCGAGCACGCCGCGGGCAACCAGGCGTTCAAGCGGCGCCTGGTCGACGAAGGGAACGCGCACGCGGCGCTCGTCTTCGAGGGCGACGCGGCGATCGGCTGGTGCCAGTACGGCTCCCCGGCGGAGTTGCCGCACATCTACCACCGCAAGGAGTACGACGAGGTCACGGCCGACCCTGCGCCGTACCGGATCACGTGCTTCTTCGTCGACCGCGACCACCGCCGCGACGGCGTCTCCCGCGCAGCGCTGCGCGGCGCGCTGGACCTCATCGCCCGGGACGGCGGCGGCGACGTCGAAGGGTTCCCGATGAACGGGCTCGAGAAGAAGACGTCCGCGTCGTTCCTGTTCAGCGGCCTGCGCAGCACCTTCGAGGCGGCCGGCTTCGAGTATCAGCGCCCGCTCGGCACCAAGCGGTGCGTGATGCGCCGGACGGTCGCACCCGCCTGAGGAGAACGACACCGGTAACGGTCGGTGTCTCACGCGCGTGCGCACCATGTGCACACCACGTGTACACGCGCACATCGGACAAGCCTGGCCCGCCGACGCGCGCCGCAGAGTCAGCCGGCGAGGAACAGCTCGCACGAGGCACTCGCCCGAACCGCGGCGTCAGGCGTCGAGCACCGCCAACACCGCCCCGAGCTGCTCGATCGACTCCACGGTGATCGGGTCGAGGATCAGCTGCACCTCGGTCATCCCGGCCGCGGCGTAGGCGGCCAGGCCTGCCGCCATCTCCTCGGGGGGCCCGACGAGCGGCGGCACCGCCATCGCGGGCGACGTGTCTCCCATCACCCGGCCGGTGCCGCCGGGGAACATGACCAGCACCGCGACGGTGCGCGCCACCTCGTCCGACTGCCTGCCCACCGCGGCGAGCGCCGCGTCGAGCGGACCCGTTGCGGCCGCCGCACCGGAGGGGGTGTTCGCAGTGTCGGCGTACCAGGCGTTCCACGCGTCCATGTGCTCCGCCGTCGCGGCGAGCATGCGGGGACCGATGGAGCCGATCAGCAGCGGCGGCCCGCCGTCGGAGGGTCCGCGCGGCACCAGCTCGCAGTCGCGCGCCGAGCAGTAGTCGCCGACGACGTCCACGTACCCGTCGCGCAGCAGCGACCGGACGATCGTGAACGCCTCTTCGAACCGGGCGACGCGATGGTCGAACGGCATTCCGTAGGCGCCGAACTCCACGGGGTTCCACCCCGCGCCGAGCCCGAGCACGAACCGCCCGCCGCTCACCTCGTCGAGCGTCGCCGCCTGCTTGGCGAGCATCGCGGGGTTGCGGAACGCCGTCGACGCCACCAGCGGCCCCAGGGTGACGCGCGACGTCGCGGCCGCGAGCGCCGCCAGCAGCGTGAACGACTCCCACGGGCCGCGTGTCGAGCCGTCGGCGAACCGGTAGAGCAAGTGGTCGCCCACCCAGATCGAGTCGAGGCCGACGTCCTCGGCGCGGCGCGCCATGTCGAGCAGCTCGGGCCACCGCACCGACCGCTCCACCTCCGGGAGCTGGACGCCGACACGCAACGGGCGGTGGGCCGCGACGGACTGGCGGGGATACCGCGACGAGACGGTCACGGCCGAACGGTATCGGCGTCGCCGCGGCCGACGAAGGGACGGGGCCGCGGCCGACGACGACACGCGGAGCGCCGCGACCCGCTACACCGCCGCGGGCGCGGGCACGTGATGGGCGCCGCAGAACAGCCCCTCGGGGTCGTAGGCCGCCTTGACCTGCTGGAGCCGCGCCCATGTCCGCTCGTCGAAGAACGCCCGGGGATCGGTGGGCTCCTCGACGAAGTTGGCGTACGCGCCCACGGTCGCGGGGGCCACGGCCGCGGCGAGGGTCGCGAGCTGCTCGCCCACCACCGGCTCGAGGTCCGGGTCGGGCACCAGGCCGAGCCCGAACATCACCACCTCGCCGGGCAGGGTCGCGCGCGCTCCGGCGCCCTCGGGGCTCCGGCCGAGCGCACCGCCCCCGTGCCGCAGCTGGATCATCGTCAACGCCGAGTCGGGGGCCGCGAGGCCCGCGATCGTCTCGATGGCCGACGGGGTGAGCTCGTCGAGCAGTGCCGTGGTGGTCCGGTACGGCAGCGGCGACTCGGGGTCCATCGCCAGGTTTGCCAGGGCGCTCAGCGGCTGCATCGCGAACGTGTCCATCGTCGGACCCAGGCGCCGCAGGGGCTCCAGGAGTGCGCGCCCGCGCGCCTCCGGTCCGAGGAACGCCCCCATGACGATGACGAACGACCGGCCGCGGAACGGCTCGGGAACCTCGTCGAACGGCGGGAAGTGCAGGACGACGGCCCACGTGGTCAGCTCGTCGGGGAACCCGGGCAGCAGCCGGGTCCAGGTGTGCAGCACCTCCGCGGTCTCGCCGACCTCGAAGAACAAGGCCCCGGCGTAGAGCTCGCCCACGTCGAACACCTCGAACTCGACGGAGGTGACCACGCCGTAGCTGCCGCCGCCGCCACGCAGCGCCCAGAACAGGTCCGCGTGCGAGTCGGCGCTCGCCCGGACCAGCTCGCCGTCGGCCGTGACCAGCTCGAGGGCGGTGACGGCGTTGGTCTGCATGCCGTAGGCGCGGGACAGCCAACCGATGCCCCCGCCGAGCGAGTAGCCGGTGACGCCGACGTCGGGCGACGAGCCGTGGAGGGCCGCGAGGCCGAGGTCGGACAGCCGCGGCGCGACCGCCTCCCACTTCGTCGCGGCGCCCACGCGGACGCGGCGCGCGGCGGCGTCGACCTCGACGCCGGTCAGCCGCGACACGTTGACGAGCAACGCGCCGGTGAGGTCGCCGACCGCCGTGCCGTTGTGGCCGGTCGACTGCGGCACGACCCGCAGACCCTGCCCGCGGGCGTAGGCGACCGCCTCGGCCACCTCGTGGGCGGTCTCGGGGAGGGCGATCGCGTCGGGCCGGAGGTCGGCCAGGGTGTTGAAGGTGGCGCGGGCGGCGTCCCACTCGAGGTCGTCGGGACGGACGATGCGGACGCCGATGCCGGTGGGCGCGGCGTTGAGGGTGGTGCTCATGGGGGGTTCTCCTGTCGGCTGACGGTTGCCATCGTCCAGAGCAGGAGGCGCCGAGCCCGATGCGAATACATGGATCGCCCTGTCTCCGGCCGCCCGGGACCACCGGAAGTAAGCCAAACCTTCGTCGTCAACCCGGACAAAACGCCTATTGACGGCGCTCTCATCTGGGACTTCGCTGTGTCCCAGCAGTGCGCCGGCAGCGGTGCCAGGGGCACTGCAACGGCAGGGAAAGCACGTCCACCCATCGACGCACCGCTGCGTCGACATCCGAGAGTGGGAGCGTTCTCATGGCGAAACCGGTTCGGAAGCTCGTCGCAGTCGCGGCAGCTGCGGCGCTCGTCGTCCTCGCCGCCGGTGCGGCGCAGGCCAAACCCGTCGCACCACCCGCCATCGACCTGGCGGTGATCGCTGACCAGACGATCGAGATCTATCCCGGACTCCTCCCGATCACCACCACGACCGTCCCCCTGGCGATCTCGCCGGCGGACGCGACCGTCACCGTGCGCACCAGCAGCACGGACAAGGTGAGCGTGACGGCCTCGGCCGGCCAGCTGCTGATCACGCCGACGGCGGCCGGCACCACGTACGTCAAGGTGACGGCCTCGAAGGCCGGCTACACCAGCGCGGACCGGGACTTCGCGGTCCACGTCGTCGCCAAGACCGAGAGCGGCAGCTACGACTGGAGCGACTCGGCGAAGATCGGCGGCAGCGGCTACGTCACTGGCAGCGTCTTCTCGACGATCGAGCCGAACGTGCTGTACGCCAAGACCGACATCGGCGGCGCGTACCGGTACGACTTCGCGCGCGACTACTGGGTGGGCCTCAACGACGACGCCACCGACCACAGCCAGGCGTTCGCGCCCGACGACCCGCGCGGACCCGGCCGCGGCGCGACCTTCGTCATCAGCATCGTGCCCGACCCGGTCCAGAAGGGTCGCGTCTACATGGCGGCCGGCGGCAGCGCCACGAACGCGGCGATCTACCGGTCCGACGACTACGGCGACACATGGGAGCGCTTCCCGATCGCCACGACGATCAACGGCAACGACGGCTCGAACCGGAGCACGGGCGAGCGCCTCGCGGTCGACCCGAAGAACAACCAGATCGTCTACTTCGCCAGCCAGACCGCCGGCCTGTGGAAGAGCACGAACGCGGGCGAGACCTTCAGCCGCCTGAGCGACGCCACCGACCTCGCCGTCGACTTCCGGCCGACGTTCGTCGTCGTCGACCCCAACAGCCCCGTCGACGCGGCCGGCAACTCGACCCGCCTCATCGTCGGGACCATCGGCTCGACGACGAGCAACGCGCCCGCGGCTTCGCCCGAGAACCCGATGCGGCAGCGCCCCTACCAGTCGCTCTTCGTCTCGAACGACGGTGGGGCGAGCTTCTCCGAGCTGCCCGGTCAGCCGACGGCGCGCCCCGACCGTCTGTACGGCGGCTTCGTGGCCGAGCACGTCGCGTTCGACTGGTCGGGACGGCTCGTCGTCGCCTACGCGGAGTTCAGCCTGTCCAACCTGACGGGTGTCGGGTCCAACTCGAACTTCGCCCTCGACGGCCGGGTGTACCGCTTCGACCTGGTCACCGGCACGGCCGAGAACATCACGCCGCACAACGTCGACACCAAGGAGCACCCCGACCTGACGCCGACGGACATCGCCAACGGCCAGGTGATGCAGCGCGGCGGGATCGGCGGCATCTCCGTCGACGCCCAGCGCCCCGGGGTCATGGTCGCCTCGTCGTTCCACCGGCACCAGAACTACTCCGAGGAGGTCGTCTGGTTCACCGGTGACTACGGGGCCACCTGGAAGGTGATCCACAGCGAGGTGGTCGGCATCAAGGACCTGCGCGGCTACGGCTACATCGACAAGGACAAGGGCTGGGGCGCCGCGGTCCACTGGGCCTTCGACATCCAGATCAACCCGTACAACAGCGACATGGCGCTGTTCAACACGGGCAACGGTGTCTGGATGACCAAGAACCTCACGGCCGCCGACCGGCCGATCACGAAGGACAACCAGGTGGTGTGGGGGTTCTGGAACGACGGCCTCGAGGAGACGGTGATCTGGAACCTGTACAGCCCGTCCCAGACCGGCGACTACCTCTACAGCACGTACGCCGACTGGGGTGCGATGAGCTGGGGCAAGGACGTCACCGTCTCGCCGGAGAACTCCCTGGTCAACGCGGAGTCGCCGGCCAACCGCGTCCGTTACCTGGACCCGCCGTTCGATGCCGACGGCAACCCGCGCTACGACCTCGACGCCAACGGTCAGGTGCAGACGTACCTCAAGCCCGGCTACTACGAGCGGTGGATCAACACCCAGAACATGGACTACGCCGGCCTCCACCAGAACGTGATGGTGCTGACGCCATCGGGCAACTACCAGAACACCAACGTCAGCGCGGGTGTCATCTCGTTCGACGAGGGCAAGACGGCCACCCCACTCGCGGTGCCCGCCGGGATCGCCGGCCAAGGCCCGAGCGCGCAGAACAACGCGGGCTGGATCGCCGTCACCGCCGACGCAAGCACCGTCGTGTGGTCGGTGTCCGGGCAGTCGATCGCCAACACCTACTGGACCGACGTGTCCGCCGGACCGTCCAGCGCGGCCGTCGGGTCGCACGAGGGACGACCGCAGGGAGTGTCGGAGATCCGGCAGGTGGCCAAGTACGGAGACCGGACCGCCTGGACGCGCAGCTCCTTCCTCAACGCGTCGGGGACGCCCGTCACCTCGGGCAACGTGAAGATCTTCTCGGACAAGGTCCTGCCGAACGTCCTCTACGGGTTCAGCGGCACGACGTTCTACGTCAGCACCGATGCCGGCCGGACCTTCAACCAGGTGATCCCGCAGGGAGTGGGCATCCCCACCGCCAACTGGAACACCAGCGGGCACAGCCAGGGTGCCAACAAGATCCAGGTCGACCCGTTCCACGCCAACTCGATCTGGCTCGCGTCCAACAACGCGGCGGTGGGCCTGGTCCGGCTGTCCGTCACGGACGGCGCGTGGGTGGCGGCAAAGGTCAGCCCCGGGACCGACAGCGCGTTCCAGCAGGTCGGCGTGGGGCTGGGCGTGGGCGACAACAGCGTCCCCGCGCTCTACGCCATGGGCGTCATCTCCGACAACTCCGGGCCGGCGCCCGTCGCCGCGCACTACGGCGCCTACCGCTCGCTCGACGGCGGGGCGACCTGGAAGCGCATCAACGACGACCAGCACCAGTTCGGTGACCTCCGGGCGCTCTCGGGCGACTCGCGGGTCTTCGGGCGCGTCTACCTGGGCACCGGCTCGCGCGGCATCCGGGTCGGCGAGGTGATCTGGAACGTCGACGACGGCACCGACGACCTCCAGGGCCCGCTCGGGCAGCTGGTCGGCAGCTACGCGGCGCTCGGGGAGATCGGGCCGTCGGCGGTCGAACAGCTCGACAGCGCGCTGACCAGCTACGAGAACCACCTCGCGGCGGGACGCGTCAAGCAGGCGGTGACGGCGCTGGAGCGCTTCGTCGACCAGGCGACCAAGCCGGGCAAGGGTGCCGACGTCTACGTGTCGCCGCGCGCCCAGGTCCAGCTCGAGCAGGTGGCCGACGACCTCATCACCGAGGTGTCCGCCGGCTGACCGAGCGCGGCGGTGCCGGATCGGCCGGTCCGGCACCGCCGCGTCACCGGCTCGTCGGGCGGTGTCGCGTCGCCCACGCGGGCGGCGCGCGGGTCCGCCGCGTGCCCAGCGCGCGCTACCGGCCGCGGGGGCGGCGCGCTACCGGCCCGCAGGCGGCGGGCCGCCGTTCGACACATGCGCGGAGCCGTGCGCTCGTCGGGCAACGCCGCCCTCTCCGGCGCGCCCGCCCGGCGGACTACTCGACGATCCCGCCCGGCGGCGCCCCCAGCCGCAGCGACAGGTGCCCGCCGAGATAGCTGCCCGCCGTCACCACACCGGCGGCGACCAGCCCGACGACGATCCCCGCGGTGCGGTGCTGCCGCCGCCGCAGCGTCCAGGAGACGCAGTACAGGAGCGTCCCCGCACCGTTGACCGCGGCGTGCACCAGGCCCACGCGCTGGACGCGGCGCTCGGCGGCGCTCCAGTCGGCGAGGCCGGCCGCGACCGTGGGGACCGCCGAGAGGATGCCGAGCCCCAGCAGCAGGTCGGCCGCCTCCCGCGAGCGCGGCCCGCCGACGAGGTCGAGCGTGTTGGCGCCGGTCCACAGCCCGATCGGCAGGTCGGTCAGCAGCGGGTGCAGCGCGTGCCCGAGCGGCTTTCCGTGCAGCAGCCCGGCGAGGCCGGGGTAGTTCGCCAGCACGCCCGTGACGGGCGTGGCGACGGCGTGCACCACCTCGTCGAGGCCGCTGCGGCCCTCCAGCCAGCGGGCGACCGCCACCATCGGCGGTCGTGTCGTCGTCTCGCCGTCCACGGGAACCTCCGCGGTGACGCGCCACGCGCCCGGTCCCGGCGCTGCTCCAGCCAATCACGCCGGGCGCGGGCGTGCTCGTCGGGCCGGGGCGCTGGACCGCCGCGCCCGGCGCGCGCGCTCGTCGGGCCCCCCGCGGGGTTTGTGGGTGGACTTCCGTCCGCCGGGCGACCCGAAGTCCACCCAATCGCTCGGCGGCCGGCGCGCCCCGAGCCCGCGCCGCCGCCCGGGCCGCCGGGCTAGCGTCTGCGGTGCGACCGGACCCGCCCGACGAAGGATGGACGCCCATGAGCTCGCTCAGCTCCCACGACGACGAGACCGGCGCGCCCGACGACCTCGAGCGACCGCTGCCCGACGAGGCGCAGGCCGAGCGCATCAGCGCGTTCTGGGAGGTCGCGCGCCTGCACAACAAGCAGGGCCACGTGCCCGTCTACATGGGCGAGGACTGGCCGGACAACGTGCCGCCGCCGGCATGGTCGTTTGGCGACTCCCCCGAGCTGGCCGACGAGCTGCTGGCGCTGGTGCTCGCCGGGACCAAGACCGGCACCGCGACCCTCGCGTGGGAGTACGAGCAGGCCGGCGAGGCGATCCCGACGAAGGGCGGTCTGTCGATCGTCCTCGACGGGCAGGGGCGGCCGGCGGCGCTCATCCGCACCAGGTCGGTGGCCGTCGTCCCGTTCGACGAGGTCACCGCCGAGCATGCCCACAGCGAGGGCGAGGGCGACGCCACGCTCGAGTCGTGGCGACGGGACCACGAGGCGTTCTGGCGGCGCACCACGCCCGAGGGGGTGTTCAGCCACCGCGCGCCGGTGGTGTGCGAGCGGTTCGAGCTGCTGTACGCCGCGCGGTAGGCGCGCGGTCCGGCGCCCGGGGCGCGGTCCGGGATAGGCCATTTGTCCGGAGCGCCCGCGCCCGTCGGGCGCGACCCTCGAATCGTGGACATCCCCGCGAGCCACGCCGACCTCCTCGACCGTCCCCTGCCCGGGGCGCTCACCACGCACTTCGCGAACGGCCGGCTGCAGTCCTCGGTGGTCTGGTTCTGGCGCGGCGACGACGGCGTGCGGATCTCCACCATGACCGAGTTCGTCAAGGCGCGGAACCTGCGCGAACGCCCGCGCGCCACGCTGCTGATCTGGGACGTCGACGGCCGCTGGCTCGAGCTGCGCGCCGACGTGCGCGAGCTGCCGCTGACGCCGCAGCGGGCGCTCGCCGACTGCGACGACGTCGCCTTCCGCTACTGCGGCCTGCGGCCATACTTCGGCGCGGTGGTGCCCGCCGAGTGGGCCGACACCGAGCACCCGGTGACGTTCCGGCTCGCCCCCGCGGTCGTCACCGCCGGACGCGACCCGGCCCTGGTCCGCCGCGGGACAGGCTCCCCGCCCGACGAGCCCGGGATGTCCGGCGAGGGCCGGAAGCGGCTGCCCTCTTCCGACGGGGCTGCTGCGCCCGACGAGCCCGCAACACTCGACCAGGGCCTAACCCCTCGGTCGTTGCCCGACGAGCGCGAGGCGTTCCACTCGCTGGGCGGTAATCCGGTGGCCGCCCGCACCGATGCCGAGGTGCCGCTTCCGGCCGACCATCTCGACCTGCTGACCGGGGATTCTGTCCGCCTGCTCGCCACCGCCGACCCCGAGGGCCGCGCCCGGGTCCGGCCGGCCGCGTGCCGGCTCGTCGGCGGCCGCCCTGTCGTGGCCGTGGACGACGAGCAAACCAGGGACCTGGCGCGCGACCCTCGGGCGACTCTGCTCGTCGTCGACCACGCGGACTCCGCCCGCTGGATGGAGGTCCGCGCCGACGCGATGCTGACCGACGCCATCCGGCCGGGCGTGATCCGGACCGAGGCCATCCAGACCGACACCAGCTGGACGGACGCGAGCCCGGCCGGGCGCGGCGGCGTGGTGTTGCTGCCGCGGCGCGTGGTCCTCAACGCCATCCACCCCTGATCAGCCGCGCGCCGACATCGCCTGCGCGCCGACCCGTCCGCCAGGGCTCCTCTTGAGAGGGATGCACATCTCGGTGCCGCGCGCGATGCACTCCGTGCCGGTGATGCACGTCCGTCTGTGTCTCACGTGCCGATGTGCATCACTTGCGGCCGCCCCCGCGGCCGGCTCCGGGCGCGAGACGAGCACGTCCACGCGAGACGGGCAGTTGCTGGTGCTCATCTGGCTTGAAGGTGCTCATCTGGCGGCCGCTCCCGCGGCGATGCACATGCCGCGCGAGTGCTCATCTGGCGCGCGCCTCCCGCAGCGACGCACATCCCGCGGAAGTGGTCATCTGGGGGCCGCCTCACGGTCACCCGTCGGACTGGGCGTGTCAGTAGGGACCGTTACCGTCCCCGACATGGGCATCCGCATACAAGAAGT
>CAZBIO010000212.1:0-5175 GCA_964491965.1 uncultured Cellulomonas sp. | reverse complement strand
CGCTTCACCTCCGGCAGCCGCCGATGCCACCCCGTTCCCGCCGGGTGCAGATGCCGCTCCACCTCCGGCAGCCGCGGGGGCGGATGCGCCCGCCCTTGCCGCAGGGGTGAGGCGCGGTTGCATCGTCGGGCACCCCCTGCCGCTAATCTCCGATGTCTGTCGAACGTTTGTTCGAGCCTATCGGAAGGGGAGGGCTCCACGCAACCCGGAAACAGCACCTGACCTGCACAAACTATCGACCGCGCCCAAACAGAACGGCCCGGGCTGTGGGCGGCTCACCGAAGCTCAGGGCATCAAGGCGTCAAGGCTGTAGGCGGCTCACCAGGCTGCGGACGACCGCCGCCGTGGGCGAGCGCGCACCACAACGCCGGCGACCCACGGGAGTCGCTCACCAGCGAATCGCCACCCCCGCGCGAGCCCCCGACTCACCCCGCCGCGTTGTAGACCACGGCCCGCGACGCCAGCGTCCCCGCGGCGAGCCGGGCCAGGGCCTCGTCGGCCTCCGCCATCTCGAACCGCTCGACGACGGTCCGCACCTTGCCCTCGGACGCGAGCCGCAGCACGGCGCGCATCTGCTCGCGGTTGCCGAGGATCGACCCCTTGATCGTCTGCCCCGTGTTGAAGTGGAACCCCTCGAGATTGATCGGCACGCCGTTGACCAGCGTCCCGCCCCACTTCAGCGTGCGCATCGCCTGGGCGGTCACCACGTCCGAGCCGGCGAAGGTCAGCACGGCGTCGGCGCTGTCGGCGATCGCGTCCAGGGCGGCGGGGTCGGTCGAGTCGACCGCCCGCGCGGCGCCGAGCTCCCGGGCGACCTCCAGGTGCGCGGGCGTGCGGCCGACCGCCACCACCTCGGCGCCGGTCAGCGCCGCCATCTGGACCGCCATGTGGCCCACGCCGCCGAGCCCGAACACGGCGACGACGTCCCCCGGACCGACGTCGAGCTTGCTCACCGCGCCGTAGGCGGTGATCCCCGGGCAGAACAGGGGCGCGGCCTCCACCAGGTCGAGGTTCGCCGGGATGGGGGTCGTGTAGTCCGCCCACGCGAGCATGTACTGCGCGTAGCCGCCGTCGACGTGCTCGCCGGTGATGATCCGCCGGTGGCACAGCTGCTCGCGGCCGCTGGTACAGAACTCGCACTCGCCGCACGACCACCACAGCGGATACACCCCCACCGGGTCGCCGAGCGAGAACGCCGTCGCGCCCTCGCCGAGGGCGGCCACGCGGCCGGTCACCTCGTGACCGGGCACGATCGGGCTGATGGCCGGCACGCCGCCGGGGACCCAGTCGCCCTCGATCATGTGGAGGTTCGAGCGACACACGCCGCAGGCGGCCACCTCGATCACCAGCTGCCCGGGGCCGGGCTCCGGGCGGGGGGCCTCGCCCCACGTCAGCGGGTGCTCGCTGACGGGCGCAGGGGTGAACAGCCGGTTCGCGAGCATCGTTGCCACGCGCAGACTCTAGAGCCCGTGCCTCCGCTCGCGCGCGGCATAGGCCCGTATGGCGCGCAGGAAGTCGACCTTGCGGAAGTCCGGCCAGTACGCCTCGCAGAAGTAGAACTCCGAGTGCGCGCTCTGCCACAGGAGGAACCCGCCGAGCCGCTGCTCGCCGGACGTGCGGATCACCAGGTCCGGGTCCGGCTGCCCGCGCGTGTACAGGTGGGCGGCGATGTGGTCCACGTCGAAGTCGGCCGCGAGGTCGTCGAGGCTGGCGCCGCGCTCCGCGTTCTCCCGCAGGTAGGAGCGGACGGCGTCCGCGATCTCGTGCCGGCCGCCGTACCCGACGGCGATGTTGACGTGCAGCCCGTTCACGTCGGTCGTGGCCGCCTCGGCGGCCTTGAGCGCCTTCGTCGTGCTCGTCGGCAGCAGGTCGAGCGAGCCCATCGGCTGGAGGCACCAACGCCGCGTGGCGGCGAGCTCCCCGACGGTGTCCTCGATGATCTCCAGGAGCGGCCCCAGCTCGGCGGCGTCACGCGACAGGTTGTCGGTCGACAGCATCCAGAGCGTGACCACCTCGACGCCCACGTCCTCGCACCAGCCGAGGACCTCGGCGATCTTGTGCGCCCCGCGCCGATGGCCGCTCGCCGTCGACAGCCCGATGGACCGCGCCCAGCGCCGGTTGCCGTCGAGGATCACGCCGACGTGCCGAGGCATCCGGTCCCGGGGCAGCCCCGCCGTCAGGCGGCGCTCGTAGAGCCCGTAGAGCAGATGGGGCACGTGCACGACGAGGGCTCCTTGCTGATGCATCGAGAGGACGGGGCCGCGCCGCGGCCCCACGTGCCCCACGGTATCCCCCCGACATGTCGGGCGGCGCGCCGGTCGCGTCGACACCCAACCTACGGTCACGTAGGTTACGTGGACGTAGGTTCCGGCCCGGCGAGAGGCGATCGATGAGCTCCACCAATGCCCCCAGGCCGGTCGTCCCGGACCCCGGCGAGGCGGCTCGCGACCTGGCGAACCAGATCGGCACGGTGGGCCGCGGGCTCGTCGGGCAGGTCAAGCCGAAGCTGCGCGGCTGGATCCACGCCGGTGTCTCGCCGCTCGTCATCGCCGCGGCGATCGTGCTCCTCGCGCTGTCGCCCACCACCACGCTGCGCTGGGCGAACGCCGTGTTCGGGCTCACCGCGGTGCTGCTGTTCTGCACCAGCGCCGTCTACCACCGGGGTCGCTGGTCACCGCGCGTCGCCGGCGTGCTGCGCCGGATGGACCACACGAACATCTTCCTGATCATCGCCGGCACCTACACGCCGCTGGCCCTGGCGCTGCTCGCCCCCGGCCCGGCCCGGACGCTGCTCGTCGTCGTCTGGTCCGGGGCGCTCGTCGGGCTGCTCATGCGGATCTTCTGGCTGGGGGCGCCGCGCTGGCTCTACGTGCCGATCTACGTGGCGCTCGGCTGGGTGGCCGTGGCGTACCTGGGCACGTTCTGGCGCGCGGGCGGGCCGGCGGTCGTCTGGCTGATCCTCGCCGGCGGGCTCGCCTACACGGTCGGCGCGGTGGTCTACGGATTCAAGTGGCCGGACCCGAGCCCCCGCTGGTTCGGCTTCCACGAGATCTTCCACGCCCTCACGGTGGCGGGGTTCACCTGCCATTACGTCGCCGTCTCCCTGGCGACGTACGCGCTGCGCTAGCCCCCCTTCACCCGCCCCGCCGCAGCGACTCACCGACCTGTCCGCCCGAAGGGCGAACCTGGCGAATCGGACGTAGCGTCGTGGCTACGGGTCGGGACGTGCGGCGCAGCCGGCCTCGTTGCCGACCCCTTCGCGAAGGGCGGGGACGGATGGACGTCATGGGGATGATGGGCTCGATGCCCGGCACCATGCCGGCCGGCATGGACAGGGCCGCCATGCAGGCGTGTATCGAGGCGTGCAGCGCGTGCGAGCAGGCCTGCATCATGTGCGCGGACATGGTGGGCGAGGACCGCATGCACGCGGCGATGTGCCTGAACTGCGCCACCATGGCCAACACGACGATGCGGATGATGCTGCGGCCGTCGGGCATGCACGCGCCGTCGATGATGGCGATGTGCGAGGCCATGGTGACGATGGCCACCGCGTGCGCCGAGGAATGCGCCAAGCACGCGGACGACCCGGTGATGGCGATGTGCGCTCAGGCGTGCCGCGAGTGCGCCTCGGCGTGCGAGGCCATGCTCACCAGCATGAGGGCGATGGCTTGACGAGCACGTTCACCCAGTGCCCCGCCACGGCCAGCACGTGGTAGGTCGGGTGGAGCGCCACGGGCTCACCCCGCGCCGCGCCCGCGAGCGGCCCGTGGTGCCACACCGTCACCTCGCGGCCGTCGTCCAGCAGGTGGAGCGCGGTCCAGCCGCCGTCGCGCGCCTCACCGACCACCGCGTCCAGCCATGAGCTCGGGGTGGCCGCTGTGACGGTCCGCTGGAGCGGGTGCAGCACGTGCCCCGGGCCGACGGCCGAGCAGCCCATCGCGAGCTCCCCCGGGCACGTGGCGGCGTGCAGGGCGGTGGGCTCGGGGTTGGTGCTGCTCATGGCTCCGGCTCTCGTGACGGTTCCCGCGGCGCGGGTCGACTGATCCACGGCACACGGTACGGATCGGGCGGGCACCGGCCAGGGGCCGACCGCGATGCGGGGGAACGTAACGGCGCGCCGTTACGCGGGCACCACGGTGTACCGGCGGTTGGCCAGCGACGGGTTGGCGCGGCGCACCTGCTCAAGCTGGGTCGCGTCGAGGTCGACGGTGCGGATCGCCGGCTGCTCGTCGAGCTCCAGGCCCACGACCCCGTCCGGCCCGACGACGAGCGAACGGCCGATGACGCCCCTCCCCGCCTGCCCGACGGCGACGACCACGGCCGTGTTCTCGATGGCGCGCGCCACCGCGAGCGCCCTCCACTGCATCTCCTTGAGCGGCCCCGCGGCCCAGGCGGCGGGCACGACGAGCACGTCCGCACCCGCGTCGACCGCGCGCCGTGCCGACTCGGGGAACCGCAGGTCGTAGCAGGTCAGCACGCCGAACCGCAGCCCGGCGACGGGCATCACCACGGCTGGCGCGTCGGCCGGGCCGGGCTCGAGCCGCTCGGACTCGCGGGCGCCGAACGCGTCGTAGAGGTGCACCTTGCGGTAGACGCCGGCGACCGCCCCCGTGGCGTCGACCGCGACCACGGCATTGACCGCCCGGCGCTCGTCGTGCTCGGAGGGCAGCAGCGTGCCGACGATCGCCGCGACGCCGGTGCGTGCCGCCTGGGCGCGCAGCATCTCGACGAACGGCCCCGACAGCGGCTCGGCGAGCTCCGGCCGGGGGCCGCGCGGGTCGAACGCCTCGGTGTACTCGGGGAGGACCAGGAGGTCGGCGTGCACGCGCGACGCGACGGCGAACACGTCCGCGGCGGCCTCGAGATTCGCCTGCCGCTCGGTGGTGGTGCCCAGCTGGCCGATCGTCACGCGGACCGCGGGCCGCACCGGCCGCTCGGTGCCCGCGCTCATGCCGGCCGCCCGCCGGGTTCGTCGTCCTCGTCGTCATCCTCCCCCTCTGCAACGTCCGAGGAAGTGGGGGTTCTACCCCTCAGTTCCTCGGACGTAGCAGCCTCCCCCACCGGTACGTCCGAGGAAGTGGGGGTTCTACCCCTCAGTTCCTCGGACGTTGTGGAGGCGGGGGCTTCGGGCTCGGCGGGGGGTTCGTCGGGGGGCGCGTTGCGGTTGACCTTGCG
>CAZBIO010000211.1:0-8539 GCA_964491965.1 uncultured Cellulomonas sp. | reverse complement strand
GTCGGGCTCGGCGACGGCGTCGGGCTCGGCGACGGCGTCGCGCTCGGCGGGGGCGGAACCGTGAGGTTGACCGTCGCCCCGCCATCCGAGTCGGCCGAGGCGGGTGCGGCGGGCCCGACGACGGCCGCGACGACGACACCGCCGCCAACGGCCAGCCCGACGAGCAGGGTCAGCGTCCCGCCGACCGCGGCCGCGCCACCGGCGCGCTCCGTCATCTCCTGCCAGAGCCTTTCCGCCTCCGATCGGCGCCAGCGCCACCGCCGGATCGCCGCCACCGCGACGCCGATGGCGAGGACGACGAGCGCGAGCCCGGTCCACGGGACCGCGGCGTACGAGGCGGACCCGGTGGTCGAGACCAGCGGGATCTCCGTCTCCGGCCCGGGCGCGGCCGTCATGTCCAGGTCGACGACCGCCTTCTCGGCGAAGAGTGCCGGGACCGCGGCGAGCACCACGCTGCCGGTGAAGCCCTGGCCCGGGAGCACCTCGCGGTCGCCGGTGGCGGGCTCGCTCGTCGGGCCCTCGCCGAGCACCGCACCCGTCGGGCCGGTGACGCGCACGCGCGGCGTTCCGACGATCTTCACGTTGCCGGTGTTCACCACGTCGTACGTCACGGTCACCGGCGACCGCCCGAACGGAACCCAGGTGCCCGCGAAGGTCGCCGTGACGTTCTGCACCGTCAGCTGCGGCGTCAGCTCGCCCGGGACGCGCACGTTGAGCCGGACCGCCACGCGGGTGTCGACGAGCACGTTCGTGGGGCTGGCCTGCGGGCTCGCCGGCGAGACGACGATCCCGCCCGCGTGATCGCCCGGGACGACGCCCGGCGGGACCGTGACGGTGAAGGCGACGACCGCGTTCTCCTCCGGTCCGAGCGTCAGGGACGGCCTGTCCACCGTGACCCACGTCGCCACGTCGGCGGGCGGCGCCGTGCGCGGCTGGAGGTCGTAGCCGCCGGTGGCGGTGTTGATCGCGTCGGCGGCGTAGACGACGAACGCCTGCTCCGCGGCCGAGGTGTTGGAGACGAGCACGTGCTCGGTGACCGCCCTGCCTGCCTCCGGGGTGAGCTCGAAGCGGGTGCGGCCGTCGGGCGCGCCCTGCGCGTCGGCCGGCATGACCGACCATGCCTCGGGGGCCGGGTCGGCCACGAGCGTCGAGCGGATCGGGGCAGCGGCGGCCGCGCCTGCCGAAAGGACGGTGCCGACGACGACCGCGACGCCGACCGACGTGAGGCGGCGAATGCTCCGGTGCGCCATCGCTCAGCCGCTCACCAGGGTGACGGTGAGCGTGGAGGTGTAGCTGCCCTGCAGCGCGCTGCCGGGGATCGCGAGGCTGAGCTGGCCGCCGATCGCGGTCGAGCCGCGACCGTTCGTCGTCGTGCGCGCCAAGGTCTGGCTGGAGCCCAAGCCGAGGCTCGCCGGATTCTCGAGGAACGACGGCACCTCCGTTCCCGCCTGGACCTGGAGGGGGCTTCCGGGGTCGGGGGTGATCGACGGGGTTCCGGGAGTCCAGCCGAGGTACTTGGCGGCGATCGTGCCGGCGCTGCCCGTGAAGTCGGAGGCCTGGACGTTGACCTCCCACTGCGAGAGCGTCGCGTCGTTCCGCGTGTCGTTGACCGTGATCTGCGGCAGCGTGCCCGTCGCGGTCACCTTGGTGTTGGCCGAGTCGCGGGCGCCGTCGAGCGGCACGGTGGCGCCGTCCGGGACGGACAGGGTCAGCATTCCCGACGGCGCTGCCGGGACGCCGAGGGTGATGGTGATGGTGCCGTCCTGGGTCGCCCCGACCGTGACCTGCAGCTCGGTCGAGGCCGACGCCTGGAACGCCGCCGCGTCCGTCGGGGTGAAGCCGGCGACGTACGTGTGCAGCCCGATCGACGGTGCGGGCACGGTCAACGATGCCGTGCCGCCGGAGACCGGGGCGGTGCCCAGGGTGGTGTCACCCTCGCTGAACGTCACGGTCCCGGCGGCCGAGGACGGGCTCACCGTGGCGGTCAGGGCGACGTCCGCACCGGACGGGGTCGCGTCAAGGGTCGTGGTGGTCGCGGCCGCCTGGCCGCCTCCCCCGCCGCCGATGCTGGGGGGCGGAGTGTTGTAGCTCCACGCGACGTCGGTGCCGTCCGTCAGGCCCGTGTTCGAGACGGTGACGTCCGTCTGGAAGTAGCCCATGCTCATGGCGTCGTCGTCGAGGCACACCAGGATCAGTTTGAAGTTCGGGTCGGTGTTGCCGTGCGCGTTGAGGTACATGATCACGTTCGCCAGGGCGAAGCCCGCGTTGTTGCCGAACGAGTACGGCCGCCCTTCGCCGTCGACGTCCACGCTGTAGGCGGTGAGCCCCACCTCGTCCCAGAAGTCCGGGTTGGGCTGGCCCGGCATCGGGATGCGCACGAACGCCTGCGTGTTCGTCGTCCCGGCCGGGCACGTGCCGTCCACGGTCAGCGCCTGCCACTGCCGCGTCGCGCCCACGCCGGACGTGATGACGTTCGCGTCCGTCGCGGCCTCGAGGGTGACCTTCTCGTTGAGGAGGTAGATGGTGCCCGGCACCAGCGGCCCGTGGTCCAGCGCCGCGGCCGGTCCGGCCGCGGCGACGCTGCCCGCCGCCAGTAGTGCCAGAGCGGCCATCGCCGCTGGCCAGGACCTGCTGGTACGCATGGTGTCCTTTCACGTCCCTGCTCGGGGCTCCCGCTGGGTCGGCGAACCGCCGCAAGACTGCCCACGCCCGGTGAACACGGAAGGCGGGGCCGGGTGAACGGTGGGGGACGCGGCGGCATCCGCGGGACGGCCGCCGCGGTCAGTGAGTCGGCATCCGGCGAGGCGGCGGGGTGTCCGCGCGATCGGGCGAATCGTCGGGCCCCGGCTCCCGGTCACCACCCTGCCCGCCCTCGCCGGGATCGTCCGGCCGCTCGTCGTGCCCGGCCTTGTCGACGCCGTCCGGCGGGCCGCCCGCCTGCTTGAGGTACGCCTGCCACTGGCGGCGGCGCACCCCGCGCCGCACACCGAACGCCGTGGAACCGGCGAGGAGCAGCAGGAGTCCCAGGAACAGCAAGGGCCACAGCCACAGTGCCGTCGAGCTTCTGACCGTGCCGATCCCGGGCTCGGCGCCCGCACTCGGGGCGACCGCCTTCGCCTCGACCGTGACGGTGTTGCGGACCAGGGACCACGCCCCGTCGTACGTCACCGTCTGCTTCACCGACGCCCCCGGCAGGAGGTCGGCGACCTTGTCGCCGGCGACCGCGTGCGCCCCGATGCCCAGGGGCCCCGCGAAGCGGACGGACGGCTCGACGCCGTACAGCACGTTGCCCGTGTTGTGGAGCGTGTAGGTCACCGTGATGGCGCCCCGCCCCAGCCAACCCTGGCGCTGCCACGTGGCATGGAGGTCGTCGATGACCAGCCCGGGCGCGAGGTCGCCCGCCACACGCAGGTAGATCCGCAGCGCCACGCGCTGCTCGAAGGCGAGCTCCGGCGACCCTTCGCCGCCCTGGCCCACGGTGGTCATGGAGGCGACCACCGCGCCCATGTGGTCACCCGGCTGGGCGTCCGGCGGCACCGTCACGGTGAACGGGACGACCGTGTAACCGAAGCCCTTCCCCTCCACCTGCGGGCCGACGTCGACCGGCCCCGCCTCGTCGAAGGAGATCCACGAGCCCATGTCCAGGTTCTGCTCCTGCTGGGACCGGACGCCGATCCCGCCGTCGTCACCCTGGAGCGTGTCGCCCGAATAGAGCGCGAGGTCGATCGGCTGGTCGTCGATGTTGAGGACGGCCACGTGGTCGTAGACCACCGTCCCCGGCGCCACCTCGTAGGCGATGTACGGGCGCTGGTCGGGCGCGTCGACGCCCGCCGGCGACAAGCCCCACGAGACGACGTCGCCGCCGGCCGGCGCGTCGTCGTCCGCCGTTGCCGAGAGGGCCGGGAGCGCGAGGACGGCAGCGGTCATGAGGGTGGTCGTCAGTGCGACGACCGGCGTTCGCTTCACCGCGGGCCTCTCGATGTGCGTCGTGAGCGTGACCGACATGCGCCTGGGGCGGGGCCGACGAGGGACCCGCGAGGATGGTCCCCGACCACGGCGAACGCGGGTCGCACGCCGGGTGAACAGTGGACGACCGCCGTCCCGGGCACCCACCGGCGCCGGCGACCCGGCGGGCCCGACGACGACACGAATGCCGAGGAGGCGGGGCGCGAACGCCCCGCCTCCTCTCACGTCACGCCGGGCGCGTCACGCGTGGTGCTGCGTGCTCACTCGCCGGAGATGGCGGTAAAGACGACCAGCGCCTGGTAGTCGCCGGGCAGGACCGAGGTCGGAACCTGGTCGATGCTGACGACACCGGAGATGTTCGCCGTGCCGATCGGCAGGCCCGAGGCGTAGGACGCGAACGTCTTCGCCGTGGCGAGGCCGTCGCTGGCCGGCGCGTGGTTGGTCACCACGACGTCGGTGGCGTCCAGCGCGTTGCCGTCCACCGGGTTGGCAGCGAGGCCGGTCAGGCCGACGTAGGAACCGTCGAACGTCGAGCTGCTGCCCGCCTGCGTGAAGGCGCCGGCCTGGGCCGTCGCGTGCCAGCCGAAGGCGCCGGCGCGCGTGTCCGTGATGACGATGTCCGAGATCGGGGCCGACGCCGAGTAGGTGGAGTCAGCCGGGTCCAGGACGGCGAGACCCAGGGGGAGCGGGTTCGCCACGGTGTACGGCGTGGTGATCATGAGCGCACCGGCCGGGATCGACACCGTCAGGTTGAACGGGGCGGTCGGGTTGGTCGCCGCGTAGGTCGCCGAGACGGCGGCCGAGTCCGAGTTGGTGTACGGAGCCTGGCCGACGAAGCTCGCCGAGAGCGAGAAGGTGCCCTCGCCCAGGGTGTTGGTGGTGAACGTCGCGGTGCCGCCCGTCACCGGCGAGGAGCCGAGCAGGGTGGCGCCGTTGTAGAAGTTGACGGTGCCGTTCGGCGTGAAGCCGGGGGAGGCGACCGTCGCGGTGAACGTGACGCTCTGGTACGGGTCGCCGGTGGTCGGGTCGACGCCCAGCGTCGTGGTGGTGGCCCGCGGGGCGACCGGGTTGACGGTCACGGTGACGGCCGGCGACGTGGAGGCGCTGTAGTCGGCGTTGCCGACGAAGGTGGCCGTCACGTCGTTCGCGCCGACCGGCAGGTCGGTCACGGTCTTGGCGGCCGTGCCGCCGGACACCGCGGCGGTGCCGAGCGACGTGGCACCGGCGAAGAACTCGACGTCGCCGGTCGCGGTGGACGGGGTGACCGTCGCGGTCAGGGTGACGGCGTCGCCCTGCTCGGCCGTCGTCGGAGCGGCGGACAGCGCGGTGCTCGTCGACACCTGCGGGAGGGTCGGCGGGTTGTTGAGCGACCACGTGATGTCCGTGCCGTCGGTGAGGCCGGTGTTGCTGATGGTCACGTCCGTCTGGAAGTACGCGAGGCTCATCGCGTCGTTGTCCTGGCAGACCGTGATCAGCTTGAACTTGTCGCTGGTGTGGCCGTGCGAGTTCAGGTACATGATCACGTCAGCCTGGGCGAAGCCCGCGTTGTTGCCGTACGAGTAGGGCAGGCCCTGGGCGTCGAAGTTGACGCTGTAGGCGTTGAGGCCCACCTCGTTCCACGCGTTCGGGTCGGCGACGCCGTCCATCGGGATCCGGACGAACGACTGGAAGTTGGTGGTGCCGGCGATGCAGGGCTGGTCCACGGTGATGGACTGCCACTGCCGCCCGGCTCCGGCACCGCTGGTGATGATGGTGGACGGTGTCGCGGAGGCCAGCGGGATCTGCTCGTTCAGCAGGAAGATGTTGCCGGGGAGCAGGGGGCCGTGGTCGAGGGCCGCGGCGGGCGAGGCGAGCACCACGGCTCCCCCGAGCGCGACGAGCCCGGCGGTCGCCACGCTGGCGACGAATCTCTTGAGGTTCACTTCGTTTCTCCTGTCAGAGTTCTCGGGTCTGAGTTCTCGCGGGATCAGCCGGCGTTGACCGTCAGGTTGGTCTCACCGGGGAACGCGGCCTGCGTGGGGACGCCGCAGGCGCCACCGTTGGCCGGACGGGCGAGCTGCTGGAAGCCCGCGGCGACGATGAGCGGCCGGGCGGTGTCGGAGCAGAAGAACCCGCCCGAGCCGAAGGCCGAGGACACCCACGACGCACCGAGGTCGGAGGAGCGGACCACGTTGTAGACGGCCCGCTGGGCGCTGAAGCCACCGGTCTGGACGATCACGCCGGGGTTGGGCAGGGTGTTGGCGCGGGCCACCGAGAACGGCGCGATCGCGTCCGGGTCGCCCTGGATCCAGGTCGGGTCGTGCTCCTCGATCTTCTGGCTGGGGTCGCTGACGGCGACGTCCTTGACGATCGAGTTCCACGTCGGGTCGGTCTCGCTGGCCGAGCCGTTCACCAGCTGCGCGAAGTACTTGCGCGTGCCGGAGCCGCTCTGCGGGATGTAGGCGTGGATCGTCGCGGTCGAGGCGGTCGGGTTGTCCGGCAGCTGGTTCCACTGCGTCGCGGTGCCCGTGTAGATCGCGCGGATGTCGTTGATCGTCAGTGCGGCGGGCGCGTGGGTCGCGACCTGGCCGGACGTGACCATCTTCAGGCCGTCCACGGCGTACGGGAACGCCTGGAGTCCGGCGCTGGTCTCGGCCGCGGAGTTCGGGCTCGAGGAACGTGCGAAGTTCACCTTGGTGTCGTTCGTCGAGCCGAAGAGCCGGCCCTTGCCCTGGCCCGAGCCGTTCGGGCGGGTGATCGTCTGGCCATTGATGCGGATGGCGATCGTGTCACCGGTCACCAGCGGGATGCCGGTGCCGGGGCCGGTGCCGGGCTTGAACGCGTCGAACGATGCGATGCGCTTCGAGGTCGTGTTGTTGTAGCCGGACACGTACGGGCCGGCGCCGCCGGGTCGCGTGCCGTCCGCGAGGTAGCTCACGAGGAACTGGGTGGTGTCCGAGCCGACGCCGACGAGGTCGCCCGGCTGGGGCAGGCCCGGCTCGGCGGTCGCGACGCCCGCGGAGGCGACGAGCGCCACCGCCGCGACGAACGCGGTCGCCGCGCCGGCGGCCTTGATTCGCTTCATTGCTGTTCCTTCCGATGGTCATCAGGAGGTGGACCGGAGTGCGATCCGCCGCCGACGCTCGCGACCCAGGACGAACTCTGACAATCACCTGAGTGAACTGGGGACGACCCGAAGCGGACACAGGGACGACATCGCCCCAACTGCACGCAAAAGGAGCAGAGCGCCTCGTCAGACGACGTTGGGCAGCAGCCGGAACGCCAGCTCGCTGGAGACCCAGAGGACGACGAGCAGCACCGGCACACCCAGCACCCACACCACCCGCGGTGGCACGTATCGCCTGGCCAGGCCGATGACCACGGCGGCCGCGAGGAGTCCTTGCACCGCGAGGACCAGGACCGGAAGCACGCCGGTGTCGACGGCCATCGGCTTCTCGGCGGCGGGCACCGCGGCCGGCCGCCCCGGCGGGGCACCGACCGCCTCACCCTGCAACGTCGCGTCGACGAAGACCGTGCCCGTCGGCCGCAGCGCGCCGAGCACTCCGTCGGCCTCGGCGGTGACGAGCGTGAGGCGAGATGTCCCCGCCGCCAGCGGCACCGGCAGGGGGTCGCCCGCGCGGCGGACCCGGTCGACCCGGTACACGAACACCCCTTGACCGGTGGTGACACGGACGCCGTCTCCGGCGCGCAGGGTCGCGAGGGTGCGGAACGGCGCGCCGTATGTCCCCGATCGCCCGAGGACCTGGCTCACACCGGGCTGGCCCGGCAGTGGGCTGCTGCGCACGTGCCCCGGACCGGCCAGGGTGTCGGCCGGGGCCGTCCCCTCGACCACCACCTGCTCGAGGCCGATCGTCGGGATCTCGAGCAACGCCACCGGCGTCCCCGGGGTGATCTCGCCGCCGAGCGGCGCCGTCTGCGCCGACAGTGCCAACCGCAGCTCGTCGCGCAGCCCGTCCTGGGAACGCGCCTGTGACACCCCGCCGAGCACGAACAGCTGGAGCAACGCCCAGACGCACAGCCCGGCGAGCGTCAGCAGGGCCGTCGCGACCACCGCGGAGCCGGGAGCCGGCTCGCGCTTGGGCGGTGGCGGCACGCGCGGTGGGCGACCCATCCCCTTCGGAGGACGCGGCGCGCCGCGCGGGGGCTTCCGGGCGCGCTTCGGCGGCTTCCAGCCCTTCGGGGGCCGCGACGGCAGCGGCGCGGGTGGGAGCTCGTGCTCCGGCGCGGCAACGGCCGTCACGGGCCGACCTTCTTGGCGCCGATCCGGCGCACGAAGGGAGCTCCGACGGCGGCCGCGGCGCCCACGCCGAGGGCGGTGGGCAGGGCGACTCCCGCGGCCGCGGACGGCCTGACCTCCGGCGTGGACCCCGGGGACACCGGGACCGCGGCGGCCGGCGGGAACGGCTCGGCGGGGAGCCCGGGGCGCTCGGTCGGTCCCGGGCTCGCGGGCGGCTCGTCGGCCCCGGGCAACGATCCGGGCGGCATGCCCCCGCCGGGCAGCCCGATCGGCGTGGTGGGGACGGGTGTCGGGGTGAACGTCGGTGTCGGGGTCGGCGTGGGGGTGGGCGTGGGG
>CAZBIO010000210.1:0-9012 GCA_964491965.1 uncultured Cellulomonas sp. | reverse complement strand
CGCTCCTCGACGTGCGGCCACACCGACGGCTTCGCCGCGACGAGCTCGTCGTCCGTCTCGCGCCCCACCACGCCCGGCTCGGTGAGGTCCGGCACGGGGACGACGACGTCCACCTCGATCCGCTTGTCCGCGGGGGGCTGGACGACGACGACCCGCCGCCCGCCCTCGTCGGGCGCCCGCGCACCGCCCAGGAAGCCCGCCACGGCGTCGACGGGGCGCACCGTGGCGGACAGCCCGACCCGCTGGGCCGGACCCGGCCCGCCCTCGCGGTCCAGGAGCGCGTCGAGCCGCTCCAGGCTGAGCGCCAGGTGGGCACCGCGCTTGGTGCCGGCCACGGCGTGGATCTCGTCGACGATCACCGTGCGCACCCCGGCCAGGCCCGCCCGCGCGCCGGACGTCAGCACCAGGTACAGGGACTCCGGCGTGGTGATGAGGATGTCCGGCGGCTTCTTGCCGAAGGCCCTCCGCTCCTCGGGCGGGGTGTCGCCGGTGCGGGTGCCCACCTCGACGTGGGGCAGCGTCAGCCCCAGCCGCTGCGCCGCCTGCCGGATGCCGACGAGCGGCGAGCGCAGGTTGCGCTCGACGTCCGCCGCCAGGGCCTTGAGCGGGGAGACGTACACGACGCGGCAGCGCTCGGCGGGATCGGCGGGCGCCTGCCCGGTCAGCAGGCCGTCGAGCGCCCAGAGGAACGCCGCCAGCGTCTTGCCGGACCCGGTCGGGGCGACGACGAGCGCGTGGTCCCCGCCGGCGATCGCCTCCCACGCGCCGCGCTGGGCCGCCGTGGGCTCGTCGAACGCGCCCTCGAACCACGCGCGGGTGGGCGCGGAGAACCGGTCGAGGGCCACGGGACCATCATCGCCGCCACCGCCGACACGCGGTGCCGCAGGGCGGAGCCGGACCGGCGGGCTACGGCTTGCGGGCGATCCCCAGCAGGTGCCCGGACAGGTCGGCCATCCAGTCGATGTCCTGGGCGCGCTCGGCGATCGCCACGGCGCCCGCCGCCAGCGCGTCGTCCGGTGCGAGGAACTCGAACCCCACGGTGCCGGGCCCCTCGACGCCGACCACCTCGACCTCAGCGAACCCGGCGGTGGTCAGCTCGTCGGCCAGCTCCGCCGCCGTGTGGTAGTGCCCACCCGGGAACCCGCCCTCGGGGCTCTCGATCTCCGGTGAGTTCTCTCCCGTCTCCAGCATCCGCAACAGCGCCTCCCCCGGGAGGTCGGCGAACCGGGCGCCGAGGGTCACCACCGTCGCGGCGGACAGTCGCGAGATGCCCGCGGCGAACAGCAGCCCCTCACGGCGCAGCACGCGGGCCGCCTCGCGCAGCGCGGCCAGCCGGTCGCCCCGCGTCCGGAGGTGGTAGAGCGGGCCGAGCAGCAGCACGGCGTCGAACGCGTCGTCCGGGACGTCCAGCGCACGGGCGTCGCCCACCACGGCCTCGAACGTCCCCACCCTCGCCGCGACCGCCACCTGCTCCGGCACGGGGTCGACGAGCGTGACCCGGTGACCCTCGGCGGCGAGCCAGCGGGCGTGGACCCCGGTGGCCCCGCCCACGTCCAGGACGGCGGATGGCGACACCAGCCGGGACCCGACGAGCTGGCGCATCCGCGCGAGCTCCACCTGCCCGGCGACGCTGCGCGACACCAGGCGCGCGTCCTCGTCGAAGTGGGCGCCGTAGTACCGGCGGATCCTCCGGTCCAGCTCGTCCTGCTCCACGCCCACACAGTAGGGACCGGCGCCGGCCCGGCCCACTGCTGTCGTCTCGGGGGAGTCGGCGCGGGGTGGCAGGCTGACCCCGTGCGGTACTCCGAGTTTCGGGAGCTGGTCGACGACGTGCTGGGCCCCGCCCAGGGCGGCGTCCTCGTCGCGTCGCTGCGGCTCGGCGCCCTGGGCGACCGGACCGCGCAGGCCGCGCTGGCCGACGGCGTCGAGCCCAGAGACGTCTGGCACGCGCTGTGCGACGAGCTCGAGGTGCCCGACGAACGGCGCTGGGGGACCGACCGTCGGAGGGCCGCCCCACCGCGCCGCGCGACGAGATGACCACGGCGGGCGGGGGCGCCGGTCGCGGGGCGCGCCGGTGGCCGTCGCGCGCGGACCTCGCGGAGGCGGGCTGGTCGCTCCTCGCGACGACGCTGGGCCTGGCCGGCGGCATCGGGGTGGTCGACGGCGTGTCCACCAGCCAGCCGTGGGCGGTACCGCTGGCCGCCGCGATCGTCGCCGCCGGCTCGCTGGTCCTCGCTCCCGCGCTGCGCCTGGTGGCCAGGATCGGCGCGGGCGGCGCCTTCCTCGCCGGCGTGGCGGGCCAGGTGCTCGTCACGTGGGTGGCGCTGCGCTACGTGCCCGGCATCGAGCTGCGCTCGGGGTGGGCGGTCGTCTGGGTGCTGCTCGTCGCCGGGCTGGTGATGGCGGCGGGCCGCTGGATCTGGGCGTCGCCCGGCAATGGCTACGTCGTCGACGCGACGGTGCGCAAGGCACGCCGGGCCGCGCTGTCGGAGGGCCGCGACGCGGGCGCGCCCCGCCCGCCGGGGATGCTCGTCGTGCAGCTGGACGGAGTCTCGGCGGCCGTGCTCGACCATGCCCGTGACGCCGGGCTGGTCCCGACGATGGACCGCTGGCTGACCTCCGGCACGCACAGCCTGGAGCCGTGGTGGGTGCGCGTGCCCGCGACAACCCCGGCGAGCCAGGCGGGCCTCCTCTACGGTGACTCGTCCGCCCTGCCGGGGTTCCGGTGGTGGGACCGGGGCCTCGGCCGGCTCGTCGTCGCCAACCGTCCCCGGGACGCCGCGGCGATCGAGCGCGGGCTGGCCGGCGACAAGGGGCTGCTGTCCGGCGGCGGCGTCGCCGTGTCGAGCCTGCTGTCCGGCGACGCGGAGGCCGCGTACCTGGTCATGGGGCGCAGCCGCGGGTGGCGCGGGCAGGGTGGGGCAGGACCGGGGGCCGGCTACCTGCGCTTCTTCGCCGACCCGTTCGTCCTGGCGCGCGCGGTGACCGTCACCGTCGGCGAGATGGTCAAGGAGCTCTACCAGGCGCGCCGGCAGCGCGAGCACGGCGTGGTCCCGCGGATCTCGCGCGGGGGCTGGTACGTCCCGCTGCGCGGGCTGAGCAACGTGCTGCTGCGGGACGTCTCGACGTCGGTGGCCGCGGGTGCGCTCGCGCGGGGCGTGCCCACCGTGTTCCTGGCGCTGGTCGACTACGACGAGATCGCGCACCATGCGGGCCCCACCCGGCCCGAGTCGATGCGCGCGCTCGAGGGGCTGGACGGCGTGCTGCGCACGCTCGAACGGGTGCTGCCGTGGGCGCCGCGCGACTACGGGGTGGTGGTGCTCTCCGACCACGGCCAGTCGTTGGGGGCGACGTTCGAGCAGGTGTCGGGCGCGAGCCTGCTGGACACCGTCCGTTCGCTCATGGAGACGCCCGACGAGGGCCTCGCCGCGAGCGGCGGCGAGGACTTCGGCCCGCTCAACGCGCTGCTCGTCGACCTGTTCGGGCCGGCGTCGGGCCGCGCGGGGCAACGTGGGACGGGGGAGCGCCGCGCGGGACAACGCCGCACGGGGGAGCGCCGCACGGGGGAGCGCGCCGCGGCCGAGCGGTCGGACGTGCCGGAGGTGGTCGTCGCCGCCTCCGGGAACCTCGCACTCGTGTCGCTGCCGCGGCTGCCGCACCGGCCGAGGCTCGAGGAACTCCAGGACCTCTACCCGGCGCTCGTCGCCGGGCTCGCCGCGACACCGGGCATCGGGCTCGTCGTCGTCGACACCGGGCGCGGGCTCGTCGCCGTCGGTCCGCGCGGCGTGCGCCCGCTGGAGGACGACGAGCCCGCGGAGGGCGAGTCGGACCCGCTGGAGCCGTACGGGCCGCGCGCCGCTGAGGACCTGGCGCGCGCGGCGCGGCTGGCGGGCGCCGGTGACCTGCTGGTGGTCTCGGCCGTGACCGCGGAGGGCCGGGTGCACGCGTTCGAGGGCCAGGTCGGGTCGCACGGCGGGCTGGGCGGGGACCAGAACTGGGCCTTCCTGCTGCACCCCGCCGGGTGGGCGGTGCCCGACGAGGTCCGCGAGCAGGTCAGCGGGCGGGCGGTGCTCGTCGGCGCCGAGGCGGTCCACGAGGTATTGGTCGGCTGGTTGCGCGAGGCGGGGCTGCGCGCATGATCGCCGTGCGATGGCTGGGGCACGCGAGCGTGGTGCTCGACGTCACCGGCGTGCGGTTGCTCACCGACCCGCTGCTGCGCGAGCACGCCGGGCTGCTGCGCCGGCGCGGCGCCGCCCCCGACCCCGCGCACTGGAGGGGCGCCGACGCGGTGCTGCTGTCGCACCTGCATCACGACCACGCGGAGCTGGGCTCGCTGCGGCTGCTCGGCCGCACGCCGGTGCTCGCCGCGCCCGCCAACGCGCGGTGGCTGCGACGGCACGGCGTGACCGGCGGAGTCGGGCTGCCCGAGGGCGCGTGGTTCACGCTGCCGCGGTCGACGACGCGCGTGCGTGCGGTCCCGGCGGTGCACGGCGACCGGCCGATGCCCCACCGGCCCAACGCCGCGTGCGGGTTCGCGGTGCACGCGGGCGGGCTGCGGGTGTGGTTCGCCGGCGACACCGAGCCGTACCCGGCGATGGCGCACCTGCCGGAGTTGCTCGGCGGGCCGGTGGACCTCGCGCTGGTGCCGGTCGGCGGATGGGGGCCGCGGCTGTCCGGCGGGCACCTCGACCCCGTGGAGGCGGCCCGGGCCTGCGCGGTGGTCGGTGCCCGGAACGCGGTGCCGGTGCACTGGGGGACGCTGCACGCGCCGGCATCGCGGCGGCTGCCGCCCGGGTGGATGGATCGCGCGGGGCCCGCGTTCGCCCACGCGATGCGGCACGAGGCCCCGGACTGCGAGGTGCACCTGCTGATGCCCGGGGAGGCCGTGGAGATCGGCTGAGGCGTCGACTGCACCCGAAACCCGCCGACTGCACCCGAAACTCGCCCAGTGCGCCCGGAACTCCGGTGGCACTGGGCACGGTTCGGTGGCACCCGGCGTGGATCGGTGGCACTCGGTGACCGGCCGCCGAACTGAGCGGCGTGTCGTGCAGTGCATCGAACACGTGTTCGGCTTATGGTGGGCGACGGGTGAACGTCCGTGAGCCGTCCACAACCCGCCCGGGAAGAGTCCCGGCTCCGGGCGAGGCAACGGTGGGCGGGTGTGTCGGTGGTCGGACATACCGTCACCCGCGACAACGTCAGACCAGCCCCCGCAGGCGCAGCGCGAGCGCTGCTCGAGACGAAGAGGTGCCCATCATGGCCGCAGTGACACAGGATCGCGAGAAGGCCCTCGAGGCCGCGCTCAGCCAGATCGACCGCCAGTTCGGCATGGGGTCGATCATGCGCCTCGTCGACGAGGGGCGCGCCCCCGTCGAGGTGATCCCCACGGGGTCGATCGCCCTCGACGTCGCGCTCGGCATCGGCGGCCTGCCGCGCGGCCGCGTCGTCGAGATCTACGGGCCGGAGTCGAGCGGCAAGACGACGGTCGCGCTCCACGCGGTCGCCAACGCGCAGCGGGCCGGCGGCATCGCGGCGTTCATCGACGCCGAGCATGCGCTCGACCCCGAGTACGCCAAGAAGCTCGGCGTCGACACCGACGCGCTCCTCGTCTCGCAGCCGGACACCGGCGAGCAGGCGCTGGAGATCATGGACATGCTGATCCGCTCCGGCGCGCTCGACGTCGTCGTGGTCGACTCCGTCGCGGCCCTCGTGCCCAAGGCGGAGATCGAGGGCGAGATGGGCGACGCGCACGTCGGCCTCCAGGCCCGCCTGATGTCGCAGGCGCTGCGCAAGATCACCGGCGCGCTCAACCAGTCCGGCACCACCGCGATCTTCATCAACCAGCTCCGCGAGAAGGTCGGCGTGTTCTTCGGCTCGCCGGAGACCACCACGGGCGGCAAGGCGCTGAAGTTCTACGCGTCGGTCCGCCTGGACATCCGCCGCATCGAGACCCTCAAGGAGGGCACCGAGGCGGTCGGCAACCGGACGCGGGTCAAGGTGGTCAAGAACAAGATGGCGCCGCCGTTCAAGCAGGCGGAGTTCGACATCCTCTACGGCGTCGGCATCTCCCGCGAGGGCAGCCTCATCGACCTCGGCGTGGAGCACGGGTTCATCCGCAAGTCGGGTGCCTGGTTCACCTACGAGGGCGATCAGCTGGGCCAGGGCAAGGAGAACGCGCGCGGGTTCCTGCGCGACAACCCCGACCTGGCGGACGAGATCGACAAGAAGATCAAGGAGAAGCTCGGCATCGGCGCACGCGTCGACCAGCCGTCCGATTCCGCGCCGGTCGACTTCTGACCGGCCGCGTGAGGGACATGACCGTGTCCCGTGATCGTGGAGTGTCGTGGTGAGCGGGGTTGCCCGTGGGTGGCCCCGCTCCCGCGCGTCCGAGCCGCCCGACGTGGGCTCGGCCGCGGTCGACGCCGAGCCGGAACCCGAGGACGTCGCCCGCGCCATCGTGCTGCGGATGCTCACGGGGGCGCCGCGCAGCCGCGCGCAGCTCGCCGCGGCGCTGGCCCGGCGGGACGTGCCCGACGAGGTCGCGCATCGGGTGCTGGACCGCTTCACCGAGGTCGGGCTGATCGACGACGCCGAGTACGCACGCATGGTGGTCCGCAGCCGGCATGCCGAGAAGGGCCTGGCGCGGCGCGCGCTGGCCGTCGAGCTGCGGCGGCGCGGCATCGACGAGCCCACCGCCGCGCAGGCGCTGGAGCAGGTGGGCGACGACGACGAACTCGCTGCGGCGCGCGCACTCGTCGAACGCAAGCTCGCGGCGACGCGCGGGCTGGACACCCAGGTGCGGATGCGCCGCACGTGCGCCGCGCTCGGGCGGCGCGGCTACCCGCCGGGGCTCGTCGTGCGGCTCGTTCGCGAGGCGCTCGCGCGGGAGGGCGAGGCCGGCGCCGACATCCTCGTGGGTGGCGACGAGGCCGATCCGACACTGGAGGGCTACCCGGACGAGTGACGGGCCACCCCGGACGGCCCAGTGCGGTCGGCGTTGCGGGGTGCCGGGTACGGCCCCGCGTGCCGCCTTTGCCAGAATGGACGGACGCCGGGACCGGCCCCGCGCGCTGAGAGGGGTGCCATGAACTGGAGCCCGTTGGCGACCGTGGTGGGGCTGCTCGGCGCCTGCCTCGTGGCGTTGGTCCTGGTGCGGCTCGCGCGCCGGGAGGCCGACGAGGTTCGTCGCAGGGCGGAACAGGACGTCGCGGTCCTCAAGGAGGAGACCCGCGCGAAGCTCGCGGACGCCGAACAGCGCGAGCGCCGCGTCGTCGAGCGGGAACAGGCGCTGGTCCAGGACCGCGGCGAGCTCGAGGCGCTCGAGCGGCGGGCACACGAGCGCGCCGAGGCGGTGGTCATCGCGGAGCGTGCCGCGACCCACCAGGTGCAGGACGCCGAGCGCCGTGCCGCAGCGCTGGTCGAGGAGGCCGAGGCGAAGGCGCGCGCGGAGCTCGAGGCGACGAGCGGGCTGACGGCCGACGAGGCCCGTGAACAGCTCGTCGCGCGGCTCGCCGAGCAGGCCCGCAACGAGGCGGAGGCGCGCGTGCGCCGTGCCGACGCGCAGGTCCGGCGCTCCGCCGACGCCCGGGCGCGGCGCGTGATCGCCACCGCCGTGCAGCGGCTGGCCGTCCCGACCAGCGCGCAGACGGCGATCACCGTGATGCCGCTCCCGAGCGAGGAGATGAAGGGCCGGATCATCGGCAAGGAGGGGCGCAACATCCGCCACTTCGAGTCGCTGACCGGCGTGAACGTCCTGGTCGACGAGACGCCGGACGCCGTGGTTCTGTCGTGCTTCGACGCCGAGCGGCGCGAGGTGGCGCAGGTGGCGCTCGAGGCGCTGATGGCGGACGGGCGCATCCACCCGCAGCGCATCGAGTCCGCCTATGCCGACGCGCTGGCCGGGGCCGACGAGCGGACCGAGGCCGCGGGCGACGGCGCCGCCGAACGCGCCGGGGTCAACGGCCTGCACCCGGACCTGGTGCGGACGCTCGGCCGGCTGCGGCTGCGCACGTCGTACGGCCAGAACGTGCTGGAGCACCTGGTCGAGACCTCCCAGGTCGCGGCGGCCATCGCCGCCGAGATCGGCGCCGACGTCGACGTGGCGAGGCGCGCCGCGTTCCTCCACGACGTCGGCAAGGCGCTCACCGCCGAGCAGCCCGGCACCCACGCCCTCCTCGGGGCGGAGCTGGCGCGCCGGTGCGGCGAGGCGGAGTCCGTGGTCAACGCGATCGCCGCGCACCACGAGGAGGTGCCGCCCGAGACGGTCGAGGCGGTGCTGGTCCAGGCGGCCGACGCGATCTCCGCGGCCCGGCCCGGCGCGCGGCGCGCGGACCTCGACCAGTACGTCGAACGGATGGACCGCCTGGAGTCGCTGGTGGCGGCGCACCCCGGCGTGCGGCGGGCCCTGGCGATGTCCGCGGGCCACGAGGTGCGCGTGGTTGTCGAGCCGTCGGCGGTGGCCGACGCCGAGCTGCCCGGCCTGGCGACCGCGATCGCGCGGCAGATCGAGCACGACCTCTCGTACCCGGGCGAGATCAAGGTGACCGTGGTGCGCGAGCTGCGGGCGAGCGCGACCGCGGGCTGACCGGTCCGTCCGCGTAGGCGATCAGCCCTGCGCCGGGGGCCGCCCGGGCGGGAGCCCGACGACGGCAGCGGCGCCCGCGGGATCCACGACGGGCTGGGTCCCGGCCGGCAGCAGCGCGCCGGGCGGCAGTGGCGCGCCCCGCCGCCGCGCGCGGCGCTGGAGCCGCATCGCCACGCGCGACAGCGTGATGTTGACGACGAGGTAGATCCCGGCGCCGGCGACGCAGCGGGCGACGAGGTATCGGTTGCCGAAATACTGGGCGTTGAGCTGGATGGACCGCAGCAGCTCGGCGTAGCCGACGATGAACCCGCGCGACGAGTCCTTGAGCCGCACGACGAGCTGCGCGACGAGACTCGGCGCCATGGTGCGCAGCGCCTGGGGCAGCAGCACGAGGCGCAGCGTCTGCCCGCGCGTCAGGCCGATCGCCG
>CAZBIO010000209.1:0-14886 GCA_964491965.1 uncultured Cellulomonas sp. | reverse complement strand
GCCGCCAGCTGCGCTTGACCGGGATCCACAGGCGGTCGGCGACGTCGAGCGCGTAGTTCGCGGTGGTGATCGCCCGGCGCAGCAGCGAGGTGTGCAGCACGTCCGGCAGCACGCCGGCGTCGAGCAGCAGCTGCCCGCCGCGCTTCGCCTCGGCGACGCCCTTCTCCGACAGCGCGACGTCCACCCAGCCGGTGAACAGGTTCAGCGCGTTCCATTCGCTCTCGCCATGGCGGAGCAGCACGAGGGTGTACGTCATGCGGGCCATCTTGCCGTAGCCCCCCGGCGGTCGTCGGGGACAACCGTCCCGCGGTCGGGGGCTGACCAGGGGCGGGCCGCCGCGGCGGTCGGGGCTGACCAGGGGCGGGCCGGTCGCCGCGCCCGACGAGGCTCCGCGGCCCACGCCTACCGCGCCCGACGAGCCTCCGCGGCCACCTGGTACACCTTCAGCACCTGGTCGGCGGCCGCGTCCCAGCCGAACCGCTCCGCCGTCGGCCGCGCGGCCTTCGCCCACGTCGCCCGCAGCTCCTCGTCGGCCAGCGCCTGCGCGAGGACGCCCGCCCACACCACCGGGTCGTGGCCCAGGACCAGGCGCCCGGAGACCCCGTCGTCGACGATCGTCCGCTGGCCGCCGACCGCCGCCGCGACCACCGGCACCCCGCTGGCCTGCGCCTCCGCGGCGACGAGCCCGAACGACTCCGTCCGCGACGGCATCGCCACCAGGTCCGCCGCGTGGTACCAGCGCACCAGGTCCGTGCGGGCCGCCGGCGGGTGCACCACGAGGTCGTCGGCCACGCCGAGGCCCGCCGCGAGCTCGCGCAGCTCACGCACCGCGCCGAGCCGCCCGCTGGGCCCGCCGAGCACGACGAGCAGCGGCACGGGCCGGCCCGTCGCGCGCAGCACGCCGAGCGCGCGCACCAGCACGTCGGGCGCCTTGAGCGGCTGCACGCGGCCGGCGAACAGCACGATCTGCCGGTCGGCGGGCAGGCCGAGCGTGGCGCGGGCCTCCTCGCGCGCCCCCGGCTCGCCCGGCCGGAACCGCTCCAGGTCCACCCCCGGCTCGACGACGTGCACGCGCGCCGGGTCGGCGCCGTAGAGCTCGACGAGCTGCCGCGCCTCGGCCGGCGTGCTCGCGACGAGCGCGTCCGCGGCGGCCACGACCTGCTCCTCGCCCGCCACGCGCGCGTCCGGCTCGGCGGTGTCGCCCGGGGCGAGGGCGGCGTTCTTGACGCGCGCCAGCGTGTGGGCCGTGTGGACCAGCGGGACGTCCCAGCGGTGGGAGGCGACCAGCCCCACCTGGCCGGACAGCCAGTAGTGGGAGTGCACCACGTGGAACCAGCCCGGCGGCCGCTCCGCCTCGCGCCGCAGCACCCCCGCCGCGACGCCGCACAGCACGCCCGGCAGGTCCGCCTTCGCGAGCCGCTCGAACGGCCCGGAGGGCACGTTGTGCACCAGCACCGGAGGCGTCACGCCGGTCGGTACCTCGTCGGCCGCCAACACCGCCCGCGCGTCGTGATCCCGCAGGCAGCGCCCGTGCTCGTCGGACCCGGGCAGCGTGACGGTCTCGGGCTGGGCGGAGGAGGTGGCGCGCGTGAAGATCTCGACTCGCGCGCCCCGGTCCGCGAGCGCCCGCGCGAGTTCGAGGACGTAGACGTTCATCCCGCCGGCGTCGCCGGTGCCCGGCTGGTCGAGGGGGGAGGTGTGGACCGACAGCATCGCCACGCGGGGGCTCTGCCGGTAGTTCACGTTTCCATTGTCCCAGCCCGCGCGGGTGGTCGGGCGGGGCATCCGGCCTACTTCTGGGAGTCGCCCGTGAAGTGGTACGACGCGGCCGGCGCCGCCGCGCGATGCGGCCAGCGCTGCGTCACCACCTTGCCGCGCGTGGAGAACCGCACACCCTCGGGGCCGTACACGTGGCTCTCGCCGAACAGCGAGTTCTTCCACCCGCCGAACGAGTGCCACGCCACGGGGACCGGGATGGGGACGTTGACGCCGACCATCCCCACCGTCACGCCGCGCGCGAACGTCCGCGCCGCCTCGCCGGACGCGGTGAAGATCGCCGTGCCGTTGCCATAGGGGTTGGCGTTGATCACCTCGATCGCCTCGGCCAGGCCTGACACGCGCACCACGTCGAGCACAGGCCCGAACACCTCCTCGCGGTACACGTCCTGGTCCGGCCTCACCCGGTCGAGCACGGTGGGCCCGACGAAGAAGCCGCCCTCGCAGCCGGGCACGACGAGCCCGCGGCCGTCCACCACCACCGCGGCGCCCTGCTCCTCACCGGAGGTGATCAGCCCCTCGATGCGCGCCTTGGCGGCGGCCGTGATCACCGGCCCCATCTGAGCCCCCGCGACGTCGCCGCGGGCCACCTTCACCGCGCGGGCGCGGTCCGCGAGCCGGGCGACGAGCTCGTCGGCCACCGCGTCCTCGACCACCGCGACGGACAGCGCCATGCAGCGCTCCCCCGCGGCGCCGAACGCGGCGGCGGCCAGCTGGTCTGCGGCGTCGTCGAGGTCGGCGTCGGCGAGCACCACGCCGTGGTTCTTCGCGCCGCCCAGCGCCTGGACCCGCTTGCCGGCGGCGGTCGCCGTCGCGTGGACGTAGCGGGCGACCGGCGTGGAGCCGACGAACGAGACGGCCGCGACGTCCGGGTGCGTCAGCAGGGCGTCGACCACCTCCTTGTCGCCCTGGACCACGGAGAAGACGCCCGCCGGCAGCCCGGCCGCCGCCCACAATCGCGCGAGGTGCAGCGACGCCGAGGGGTCCCGCTCGGACGGCTTGAGGATGAACGCGTTGCCCGTGGCGATCGCCACCGGGCTCATCCACAGCGGCACCATCGCCGGGAAGTTGAACGGGGTGATGCCGGCGACCACGCCGAGCGGTTCGCGGAACGAGTAGACGTCGATCCCCGTGGCGGCCTGCGCCGAGAACTCCCC
This sequence comes from uncultured Cellulomonas sp., assembly GCA_964491965.1. GTDB lineage: Bacteria > Actinomycetota > Actinomycetes > Actinomycetales > Cellulomonadaceae > Cellulomonas. Next base: position 11,953 of record CAZBIO010000209.1, on the reverse strand, counting down.
GCCCAGCAGGTGCGGCACGCCGCACGCGTACTCCACCACCTCGAGGCCGCGGCCCACCTCGCCCTTGGCGTCCGGCACGGTCTTGCCGTGCTCCAGGCTGATCAGCGCGGCGAGCTCGTCGGTCGCGGCGGCCAGCAGCTCCCGGAAGCGGAACAGCACCGCGGCGCGCCTCGCCAGCGGCGTCTCGCCCCACGCCTCCGCGGCCTTGGCGGCGTCCGCGACCGCGGCGTCGACGTCCGTGGCGGTGCCGAGCACCACGTCGGCCACCCGCGCGCCGGTCGCGGGGTCGAGCACAGGCTGCGTCCGGGTGCCCGACGAGGGGGCCTGGCTGCCGCCGATCCAGTGGGTGACGAGGGACATCGGAGCCTCCGTGGGCCGCGCGCCGTTCCGGTGTGCGGAAGGCTACCTCCCGTGTCGCGGACGGGCCCTGGTTTGGCGGACCACGATGTGGCGGGAGGTCAGCGCACCAGGAGCCAGAGGCCGGCAGCCGTGGCGCCCCACAGGGCGACGGCCTCGAACACCGCACGGGGCACGCGGGTGGCGAACAGGCGGCCGAGCCAGGCGCCGACCAGGAGGCCGGGGATCATCACCGCGCTCATCCGCAGCGACTCCGCCTGCACCAGCCCGAGTCCGATGGAGAACGGCAGCTTGAGCACGTTGAGGACGAAGAAGAACCACGTCTGGGTCCCCATCAGCGTCGTGGTCGCCATGTCGGCACGGACGAGGTAGACGGTCATCACCGGCCCGCCGGCGTTCGCGATCATCGTCGAGGCACCGGCGAGGGCGCCGAGCCCGCCCTGCGTGAGCCGGTGCCGGACATCGTCGTCCCCGACGGGCGAGCCGGAGCGCTGCGCGCGGCGGGCGAGCATGCGCCGCAGCACCTCCCCACCGCCCGCGACCACCAGCACGAGCCCGACGAGCCTGTTCCCGGTTTCGGCGTCGAGCAGCCGGAGCGAGAGGTACCCGACCGCGAGGCCCACCAACACGGTGGGGACCAGCCGGCGCAGCGCGCGCCAGTCGGCGTGCCGGCCGTACAGCCACAGCGCGACGACGTCCCCGACCATCAGCACGACGAGCACGACACCCGACGACTCGACCGGCGGCAGGACGAGCGCGAGCACCGCGATGCCGAGGGCGCTGATCGACGGGATGCCCGCCTTGGTGACGCCGAGGATCACGCCGACGATCGAGGCGACGACGACGAAGAGCGCCGTCATCGACGATCCGGGACGGCGACCGGCGGGGTGACCGCACGGCGGGTCGGCGGTGTGGTCACCCCGACAGTGTCCCAGGTCAGGCGGGGCGCTCCGACCGGTGCCGGGCTACAGGGTCTGCCCCCCGTCGATGACCACCACGGTGCCGGTGGTGAACGCGGACTCGTCGGACGCCAACCACACCACCGCCGCCGCCATCTCCTCCGGCGTGCCCAGGCGGCCCATCTTCTGGCGGGCGACGAACGCCTGCCGCCCCGCCACCGGGTCCCCGGTCGCCGCGATCCGCTCGTCGAGCGACGGCGACTGGGTGGTCCCGGGACACAGCGCGTTGACGCGCACCCCGTGGGCGATCACGTCGGCGGCGACCGTCTTCGTCAGCCCGATGACCGCGGCCTTGCTCGCCCCGTAGGCCACCCGGTTCGGGACCCCCGAGACCGACGAGACCACCGAGGAGACGTTGACGATCGAGCCCGAGCGCCGCTCGAGCATCCCGGGGAGCACCGCCTTGATCGCGTGGAACATCGACGTGACGTTGACGTCGAGGCTGGCGGCCCACGGCTCGTCGGACGTCTCGAGGATGGTGCCGTGGTGCACCCAGCCGGCGCAGTTGACCAGCACGTCGACCACGCCGGCGGCCGCGATCGCGGCGCGCACCGCCGGCCCGTCGGTGACGTCGAGGGCGATCGGCGCGATCCTCTCGTCGAGGCCCGGCAGGTCCGCCATCTTCGACGCGGTGCGACTGGCGGCGACCACCGTCGCCCCCTCGGCGGCCAGGGCCAGCGCGGCCGCGCGGCCGATGCCCTGGCCGGCGCCGGTGACGAACGCCCGCTTGCCGGCCAGCCGGCCGGCCATCAGATCGAGTCCCGCGTCAGGCCGGACAGGTCGACGACGGACTCGCCGCTGCGGATCGAGCGGTAGGCGGCCTCGACGATGCCGATCGCGTAGACCGTGTCGCGCGAGTCGATGAGCGGCGGGCGCCGCTCGATGAGCGAGTCGACGAAGTCGCCCACCTCGACGAGCACGGACTCGAAGTGCCAGCCGCCCGGGTGCCACGCGTCGAGCGCGGACGGGACGGAGGCGATCGCCTCGCCCGCGAAGTCGTGGTCGCCGCGGAACACCTTGACCACGGGGTCGGCCGCCTGATCCATGAAGATCGCGCCCTTGGTGCCGTACAGCTCGAGCCGCTCGGAGTGGGGCGCCTCGGACACCGACGTGAACATGCAGCTGAACCGAGCGCCGGACCGCAGCGTGCCGGTGACCTCGGCGGTGTCCTCGATCTCGTTGGGCAGGGGGAACTGCTTCTTGCCGACGCCGCGCAGGTCGGCAAACTCCCCGAGCAGCCAGGCGATCAGGTAGAACGAGTGCGCGCCGGTGTCGAGCACCAGGCCGCCGCCGAGCTCGTACCTGGTGCGCCAGTTGCCCGGCATCGACAGGTGCGGCTTCTCGTTGGAGCGCAGCTGCGTCCGCACGTGGATCACGTCGCCGATGTCGCCACGCGCCAGGATCTCCGCCACCGCCTGGTAGGCGGCGATGTACCGGGTGTTCTCGGCGACCATGAAGTGCACGCCCGACTCGGCGGCCTTCCGGTAGATCGCTACCGCGTCCGCGTAGTTCGGCGCGACCGGCTTCTCGATGATCAGGTGCTTGCCGGCGTCGAGGACGGCGAACGCCGCCTCGCGGTGGAGGAAGTGGGGAAGGATCAGGTCGACGACGTCGACGTCGGGGTCCGCGATCATCTCGTGGAAGTCCGCGTAGGCCTTCGCGCCGAACTCGCCGGCGAACCTCCCGGCGACGTCCGCGTCGATGTCGCTGACCGCGACGAGGTCGACCGCGTCGCTCTTGGCGCGGTAGGCCGTCGCATGGGTCGTCGCGATGAGCCCGAGCCCGGCGATGCCGACTCCGAGCTTGCCGTCCTTCATGGGGGAACTCCTCAGGGGCGAGTGGGTCAGGGGGTTCGCGCCGCTAGCCCTTGAGGGCGCCGGCGAGCGCGTCCGCGCCGTAGCGGCGCTGGAGGAGGTAGTAGATGAGCATGACCGGCAGGGCGACCATCAGCGCCGCGGCACAGGTCACCTGGTAGTTCGAGCCGTACTGGCGGCCGACGAAGAAGTTCAGGGCCGCGGGCGCCATCTGCAGCGACGGCCGCTGGATCATGATGATCGCGAGCAGCAGGTTGTTCCACGTCCAGATGAACAGGATCGTCGCCATCGCGAAGATCGGCGCACCGGCCGTCGGAACGATCACCTTCCACAGCGTCTGCCACCGGCTCGCCCCGTCCGTCTTCGCCGAGTCGAGCAGCTCGCGGGGGAACGACCGGAAGAACGCCGACATCCAATAGGTGCCGAAGGCCATCGACCCACCGATGCAGGGCAGGATCATCGACCAGTAGCTGTCGAGCAGGTTCCACGACCGGAACTGGTAGTAGAGCGGGATGAGGGTCGCCTCGTAGGGGACGATCAGGCCGAGCACGAAGATGGCGAGGAGCGGCTTCGAACCCCGGAACTTCATGGTGCCGAACGCGTACCCGCTGAGGACGGCGAGGAACGACGACACACCGACCACCGAGAACGCCAGGATCATGCTGTTGAGCAGCGAGCGGCCGATTCCCGCCTGCTCGTCGGTCCAGGCCCGCACGAAGCTGTCGAACGACCACTGCTCGGGGATCGCCAGGCCGGTGACCGTCGCGTCGGGGCCGTTGAAGGCGACCAGGAGGGTGGAGATCAGCGGGTACACCGCGAAGAACCCGAAGGCGTACAGCACGACGTAGGAGACGATCTGCTCGCGACGCGACACCATGGCGCTAGTCCTCCGACCTCAGCGCGCGGTTGATCACGGCGACGCCGACGGCGATTCCGATGGTGACCAGCACGGCGATCGCTGCACCGCGGCCGATCTGGAGGTTGAGGAACACGTCCCGGTACATCATCAGCGAGGGTGTCGTCGTCGCGTAGCCGGGGCCGCCCTGCGTGGCCATCAACGGGAGGTCGAACGTCCGCAACGCCATGATGAAGGTCAGGACGAGCGAGACGCGCAGCTCCTGCCGGATGCCCGGCAGCGTCACGGCGAAGAACTCCCGCACGGGGCCGGCGCCGTCCATGCGGGCCGCCTCGAACAGCTCGCGGGGGATGTGCTGGGTCCCGGACAGCAGCATGACGACGACGAAGCCGAACATCGTCCAGAAGGCCGCGATGCCGAGCGCCGACAGCGCCGTCCCGTTGTCGCCCAGGTAGGCCTTGACCGTGTCCTCACCGAAGAGCGCACGGACGACGAGGTTGATCGAGCCGTCCGTCGCGTAGAGCCACCGCCACGCGATAGCGACGACCGCGAGGGCGATGGTGTACGGGACGAAGTAGACGAACCGCAGCAGCGACAGCCCGCGGATCTTGGTCCGGGCGATGATGCCCGCCAGCAGCAGGGCCACACCGCACGGCAGCAGGCACGAGAACAGCACGAACGTCAGGGCCACCGTGGTGGAGGACCACCACGTGGGGTCCTGCAGCACCTTGCCGTAGTTCGCCAGGCCCACCCACGTCTCGGGGAGCAGCCCGTCCCACTTGACGAAGGACAGCCGGAACGTCTCGACGATGGGGACGAGGACGAACGCGGCGTAGAACACGAAGCCCGGCAGGATCAGCAGGTACGGCGTCCCGCCGGGGCGGTCGGCCCCCCGCGCCTTGGCGGCAGGGGGACCGACCAGCTCCGTGCGGGGCCGGCGCAGAGTGCGGGTGGCACTCAACGTCAGACCTCCGGCTTCTTCAGCCCGATGATCGTCCGCGCCTCCTCCGGCGTCGCCACGTCGCGGCCCATGAGGTGGGCCAGCTTGACCACCTCGTCGACCAGCTCGGCGTTGGAGCGCGAGGGCGTGCCGTCCGGCAGGTAGGGATTGTCCTCCCACCCGACCCGGACGTGGCCGCCCTCCCCGAGGGCGACGGCGAGGATCCGCCACTGCTGTTCCGGGTTCATCACGCTGACGTTCCAGTTGGTCCTGGCCGGCACGTGGTGGATCAGGTGCAGCATCGACTCGGTGTCGGGCGGGGTCCAGGCCCCGCCGGGCCACCCGAGGAACAGGGTGGTCCACAGCGGGTCCTCGAGCAGGCCCAGGTTGCGGATGTACTCCGCGTTCCAGAACGCCCCGGTGTAGAAGGACTCGATCTCGGGCTTGACCCCGTGCTCGAGGGCCGCGCGGCTGAACGCCTCGAGCTCCGAGCGCGGGTGGATGGCGTACTGCTCGTTCGGCGGGTACGCCGGGTCGGGCCGGAAGTACTCGTCGTGGACGTTGAACGCGAACGACATCATCTCGGGCTTGAGCTTCATCAGCTCGACCTTCTCCTCCAGCCGGGCGCTGGCGATCCCGAACTGGATGATCGCGTCCCGCTGGCTGCGGATGCTCTCCGTGAGCTTCTTCCACCCGTCGAAGTCGGTCTTCGAGAGCTGTCGGCCGTCCTCCTGGATCGAGTCCTCGAGGTAGTGCACGCCGTGGTGGTGCACCAGCGAGGCCCCGGAGTCGATCGCGCGGACGTACTCGCTCGCCACCGCCTCGACGTCCTCGATGGCCGGCATGCCCTTGAACCCGGGGTACGACATGGTGCTGTCGACCGTCACGGTGATGATGACCTTGTCCACTGGACTCGTTCTCTCTCCTCGGCTCGTTGCGACGCGGTGCCCGTGCGGGTCAGCCGCGCTCCGCCATGTACTCGTCCCAGTTCTTCTGGACCGAGGTGTTGTAGTCCTGCGGCGTGACTTCGCCGGTCAGCAGCCGCTGCGCCTCGGAGCCCTGGAAGGTGAGCATGGTCGGCGTGGGCCAGTCCTCCCACGTGAACAGGCCGCCGTCGGCGTTGAGGCGCTTGTACTCGCCGATCATCGTGGCGAGCAGCGGGTCGTCGATCTGGGCGTCGAGACCGGCGACGGTCGCGGACGGCCGGCCGGCGGCGATCTGCGCGGCGATGGCGTCGTCGCTCGTCGAGATGAAGTTGATGAAGTCGGCGGCGCAGTCGGGGTACTTCGACTTGGACGAGATGACGAACGGCAGGCTGTAGCCGCCGACGGCCTCGTGGATCCCGGTCTCGCCGGCGGGGAAGAGCATGAAGCCCGCGTCGTCGCCGAGGGCCTTGCTCACGTCGCCCAGTGCCCAGGTGCCGGTGATGAAGAACGCCGACTCACCCTTGCCGAACCGCGCGGTGGCGTCCGAGAAGGTCGTCGCCAGCGCGTCGGAGTTGAAGTAGCCGTTCGTGTACCAGTCCTGGAAGTCCGTCGAGCCCTTGAGGCGGCCGGGGGTGTCGTACGTGGCGTCCGGGGTGTTGAAGACCCACGCGTTGATCGTCTCGGGCGTCTCGTACCAGCCGTTGAACAGCGAGAGGTTGTGCAGGGCCGGCCACTTGTCGTTGTCCCCCAGCATCACCGGGGTGACCCCGGCGGCCTTCGCGGTGTCGAGCGCGGCGAGGAACGCGTCCTTGTCGTCGAGCGTCGACGGGTCGATCCCGAGCTGGTCGAGGACCGCCTTGTTGTAGAACACGCCGACGTACTGGAGCGCCTGCGGGATGGCGACGAGACTGCCCTCGCCGAGCGTCTTGCCGTCGTCGGAGAACCGGTTGACCGTCAGCGCCGACTCGGGGAACTGCTCGGTCCAGCCGTACTTCGTCGCATAGTCGTCGAGGTCCAGGATGAGCCCGGCCTGCCAGAGGGCGCCGTCGATCGACCAGCCCTCGTTGCCCTGCATGACGTCGGGCGGCGTGTTGCCGGACATCGCCAGGCGGATGGTCTCCTGCGAGGAGGCCCAGTCCTTGGCCTGGACGTCGACCTTGACGTTGGGGTTGGCCGCCTCGAACGCCGACGCGAGGTCGTTGAAGCCGGAGGCGATCGCCTCACCGGCCTCCGAGAAGCCGACCGTCAGCGTGATGTCGCCGTACTGCGCGCACGGCTGGTCGGAGCCCGCGGCCGTCTCGCCCGAGGCCGATGTCTCGGCTGCGCCGGTGGCCTCCGGCGCCGAGGTGGTCGAGGCGCCGCCGCCGTTCGAGCAGGCGGCGAGCATGGTTGTCCCGAGCGCGGTGATCACGATCGGAGTGAGCGCCCTGATTCTCGACATGACTGCCTCCCTGTCGCTTCCTTGCCACATGGTGTCTTCGCCGTTCGTTGCGCCACACGCACCGCTGTACGTGGTCGCTCGTATGTTGGGGACTGTAGACTTAGGTCCCAAACGCGTCAAGCCGTTCAGATTTCACGGGCGTTTACCTGCAAAGACGCTGCTCCGAGACGGTTGACTGGGCGCACTGCCCGGTTTCATAATCGACCTAGTGTTGCGGAACATGCAACACGTCTCCCAAGCAAGACCCGATGGAGGAACGATGCGCACGATGACGGCCGCGGTCCTCCGCGAACTGCCGGCGACCCACCTCGAGGTCACCGCCGTGCCCGCCCCCGTGGCGGGGCGCGACGACGACGTCGTGATCGAGGTCGAGGCCTGCGGCATCTGCGGGACCGACATCCACATCATGGAAGGCCGGTCGTACGTGCCGGACCTGCCGTTCGTGCTCGGGCACGAGCCGGTCGGCACCGTGGTAGATGCCGGCGCGGCCGCCCGGCACTGGCTCGGGCGGCGCGTCACCATCACCCTCTTCACGGGATGCGGCGCCTGCGCGCAGTGCCGTGCGGGCGACGAGCGGCTCTGCCGGAACGTCGTCTCGGACACCGGCGTCTTCGGCGCCTGGGGCGGCTATGCGACCCACCTCCTGGTCCACGCGGCGCAGCTGGTTCCGGTGCCCAGCGGCCTGACGAGCCCGGAGGCGGCGGCGCTCGTCGACGCCGGTGCGACGGCCGCGAACTCGGTGCGGCTCGCGCTCGGCACCTCGCCGGCCAGCGTGCTCGTCCTCGGTGCCGGTCCGATCGGTCACCTGTGCGCGGAGATGCTGGCGGCGCGCGGTGTGCCGGTGCACGTGGTCCAGCGCAGCGCGCGGCGGCGCGCCGCCGTCGCCGCGCTCGGCCACCCGACCTCCGCGACGATCGCCGAGGCGCCCGGCCCGTTCGACGTGGTCATCGACTGCACCGGCGTCGCGGACGTCTTCGCGGACGGCATCGCCGCTCTCGGCCCGGGCGGCTCGTACCTCCTCGCGGGCTACGCGCGCGTGCCCGAGGCCGACTTCGGCGAGGTCTCGCACAAGGAGGCCGTCATCCGGGGCATCCGCTCCGGGCGCCGAGAGGACCTGGTGCACGTCATGGACCTCGCCGCGAGCGGGCGCATCCGCCTGCCCGAGCTCAGCTGCTGGTCGCTGCCGGACATCGACGACGCGCTGGAGGCCGTGAGAGAACGGACCGTCGCCAAGGCCGTCGTCGTGCCCGGCGACCGGGGAGAGGGAGTCCGCGCATGAAGATCGTCCTGGATCCCGCCCTCGTCGCGGACCAACCGTTCGACGCCTCGTTCCGGGCCGCGGCGGAGTTCGGCTACGACGGCGTCGAGCTGGTCAACCGCCCCGACGTCATTCCCGCCAACGCCCCGGTCGCCCTGCCGTCCGACGAGCTGCGGGCGGCCGGGCGCCTCGCCGCAGCCGCGGGAACCGAACTGACCTCGGTCGCCGTGATCCAGCAGTGGGCGAGCCCGGACGCCGACCGCCGGGCCCAGGCGGTCTCCTGGTGGCTCGACGGCCTGCACGCGGCCCTCGAGCTCGGCGCACGGCGCATCAACACCGAGCTGACGGGCGATCCGCGGCGGCCGCGCGAGTGCCGCGACGCGTTCCTGCGGTCGATCGACGAGCTGCTGCCCACCCTCGAGCGCGAGAGCGTCGTCGTGTCCGTCGAGCCGCATCCCGGCGACTTCGTCGAGACGACGGCCGGGGCGCTCGCGCTCGTCGGGCAGGTGGGATCCCGGGCGCTGCGCTACCTGCACTGCCTGCCGCACACGTACTACCTCGGCGGCTCCATCACGGAACAGCTCGAGACGGCGCGGGGACGCTGCGACCACCTCCACCTCGCCGACACGTTCCGTCCCGGGCGGACGATCCTCAACCCGCCCTCGCCGGACGTGCGCGTCCACCAGCACTTCGACATCGGGGCGGGCGAGCTGGACTGGGGCGAGGCGGGCCGCGCACTCGCCGCGATGGAGTTCGACGGCATCGCTACGGTTCAGGTGTTCATGTGGGAGGACCGGGCGGCCGAGTCGTTCCGGGCGAACCGCGCCGCGGCCGAACGCATCCTCCGCCCGCGCCGAGGGGGTGCCCAGTGACGTTGGTGGACGACGAGCAGGCCCGCCCGGGCTCCCTCGTGGCGCGCGTCATCCGGACGCTGGAGCTCCTGGCCGACGGTCCCCTCAGTGCGGCACAGCTCGGCCGGGAGCTCGGCACCAACCGCTCGACCGCCCTGCGGCTGCTCGCGGAGCTCGTCGACACGGGGTACGTGCTGCGCGACCAGGCGACGAAGCGCTACGCCGTCGCGACGGCGAAGATCCTCGCGCTCGCACCGAGCACCCAGCTGCCGCTGGACTGGAGCCAGGCCGTTAACCCCGTGCTGCGGGAGATCCGCGACGAGACGGGGGACTCCGCGATCCTCGGCGTGCCGGTCGAGCTCAACATGATGTACCTCGCCTACTACCCGACCACCCATGTGGTCAGTGTCTCGGAGGGGGTCGGCGCGCTGCGGCCGATGCACTGCTCGGCCCAGGGCAAGGCGTACCTGTCGGCGCTCTCCGACGACGACCTCGACGACTTCCTCGGGCGGCTGAGCTACTCCGGCGGCAGCGACCTCGCCGCGAAGACGCCGGAGGACCTGCGCGAGCGCGTGGCGCAGGCGGGCAAGGACGGCTACGCGATGGACCTCGAAGAGACGCACGAGGGGGTCCGCTGCGTCGCCGTCCCGCTGAAGATCCGCGGATCGCTCGTCGGCGCCCTGGGCATCACGGCGCCCATCGGCCGCATGTCGGTGGCGCGCATGCGGGAGCTCGGCGCCTACCTCAAGACGCGGGTAGGCACCATCTACCTCAACGCGCCGGTCGCCGGCTCGGTGAACTGACGCGCGCGTCGCCCGCCGGCTCCGTGAACTGACCTACCCCGCGTCGCCCGCCACCACGCACGCCGCCGACGGCAGCGTGACGCTCGACACCACCTCGCCGGCCGGCGACAGCACGGTCAACGCGCCGGGCACCTGCTCCGCCACCACGGTCCAGCCGTCGACCACGGCGAAGTGCCGCGGGCAGCGGCCCGGCAGCGCCGCCTCCCTGGCAGGCGTCAGCAGCCCGTCCGGGCCGACGACGAACCGCGCCAGCACCCCGGTGCCGCGCACGCCGACGAGCAACGTGTCCCCGTCCAGCGCGAGGTGCGACGGTGACGGCTCCGCCTCGGCGCTCCGCGTCGCGGGCAGGGTCTGCACCACCGTGCCGCTGTCCGTCGCCGCGTCCCACGCCAGCACGTGGACCTTGTCGTCCAGCTCGCCGGTGAGGTAGGCGAACCGCCCGCCGTCCTCGTCGGACCCGTACCGGAACCACCCGGCGAACGCGAGGTGCCGCGGCCCGGTGCCCGGCGGCAGACTCACCGCGACCCCCGCGGGCTCGAGCCCAGCCGGCGTGCGCGCGTAGCGGCGGACCTCGTCGGTGCCGAGGTCGACGACGAGCACGTGCCCACCCGGCGCGAGCGCGGCGAAGTGCGCGTGCGGGCCTTCCTGGCGGTCGGCGCGCGGCCCCGAGCCGGCGTGCCGCAGCACCTGTGCGGGCTCGTCGTCCGCGAACGACCCGTCCGGCGCGAGCCACAGCACGCCGAGCGCGCCGTCGCCGTAGTTGGCGACGTAGAGGCGGTCGCCGTCGAGGAGCAGGTGGCACGGGTAGGCGCCGCCCGACGAGGCCCGGCCGAGCGGATGGAGCCCGCCGCCGGCGATCCGGAACGCCGCGACCCCGCCGGGTTCGGACTCGTCGGTCGCGTACAGCAGGTCACCCCGCCGCACGACGAAGGACGGTGCCGGTGTCTCGACGACGCGGACCGGCTCGCCGAGCATCCCGTCGGCGGCGAGGGCAACCCGGTAGACCCCCTCGCCGTGGCCCGAAGGGGTGCCGATCCCGGCGGGCGGGTACGTGCCGATCCACAGGGTCCGAGCCACGCGCGACACCCTAAGCCGCAACCCGGCACTGCCTCGTCGGCCCGCGACCCGAACCGGCAGCGATTCGTCGCGGGTGGCGCAATCGGCAGCGGGTGGTTGGGGTTGAGCGGTCGCAACCGCAACCACGCGCTGCCTCGTCGGGCGACCGTCAAAGCCGGCAGCGGTTGGTTGCAGGTGCGCCGCTGGTTGCGAGTGGCGGGTGGACGCCCGAGTCAGCCGGTGGTCTCCGCGGCCAGCGGCTGGTGGGGCTCGTCGGGCACGGGGAACCAGGCGGACGGGGCGGCGAGCAGCCGGCGCAGGGCGGCGAGGGCGCCGCCGGTCATCGCGGGGAACTGGCCCGCCCGGGAGCGGGTGACCACCGGCTCCGACCACGACGCGGAGATCACCAGCTCGTCGAGCGCGCGGACCACGTCGTCGTGCACGTGGTCGAACAGCTGCCCGAACGTGCCGCCCAGCACCACCTCGTCGATGTCGACCGTGTTGACCACACCGGCCAGGGCGACGCCGAGCGCGCGCGCCGCGGGCGCGACGGCGAACCGGGCCCGCGGGTCCCCGGCGGCGACGGCGGTCGCGAGGTCGTGCCCGGACGCCGCGGGGCGCAGCCCGGCCGAGCGGAGCATCGCCTCCTGCCCGGCGCGCGCCTCGAGCGTGCCGCGCGACGGGCCACCGGC
>CAZBIO010000208.1:0-4001 GCA_964491965.1 uncultured Cellulomonas sp. | reverse complement strand
CGCGGCGGCGTCGTCGGCGTCGCAGAACAGCAGCTTGTCGCCGCGAGCCTCGCGCGCCCCCGCGTTCCGGGCGGCGCTCGTGCCGGGCGTCGCGCACCGCAGCACCCGCAGGTCGAGGCGGTCGGCGAAGCGGCCCGCGATCTCGACGGTCGCATCCCGGGAGCCGTTGTCGACGACGAGCACATCCCAGGGCTCGTCGACGGCCTGGGCGGCGAGCGCCTCGAGCTGGTCCGCGATGGTCGAGGCGGCATCGAGCGCGGGGATGATCACGCTGATCCGGACGGCGGCCTGCACGCGACCGGAGTTTAGGCCTTGCATATCGCGCCAGGTCATGAATGCTGGGGGGACGAAACGGGCGCCTGCACTCGCGCCCCACCGCCGTGATGCGATGACAGGGAGCCGCGATGCCGTCGTCGCACAGCGCCAGGTCCCAGCGGCTCCTCGCCGCCACGCTCGTCGTCGTGGCCGCAGCACTGGTGACCGCCGTGGTCGTGGACTCGTATCGCGGGGAGCGCGCCGACGCCACCCTGGGGACGACGAGCGCGGGGACGACGAGCACGGTCTCGCGGGAGAGCACGGGCCCGAGGAACACGCCCAGCCGGCCGGTGCCCTCGGCCACCGCGGACCCGACGGGCACCCCGAGCTCGGCCGCACCGGACCCGACGGAGCCGGCCGCCCCGGGCACGACGAACCCACCGGGCACGACGAACCCACCGGCCCCTGCCGCGCCGGTCACCCCCACGACGCCACCGGCGCCACCGGCACCGTCGCTCGCCTCGTTCCCCGGCGCGGCGACCACGGGGGTTCCCGCCGGGACCACCCTGACGCCGTCCGGATCCCTCGTCGTCACGGAGCCCGGCACGGTCATCGACTCGTTGCTCATCACGGGCACGGTCACGGTCCAGGCCGACGACGTGACAATCCTGCGGACCCGGATCCTCAGCGGCGGGAGGCCGGCGATCCGGCTCCAGGCGAACGGCCTGCTCGTCGAGGACAGCGAGATCGACGGCCAGGGCGGCGGCGGGCCCGCCATCGGACTGAACGACTACGTGCTGCGCCGCGTGAACATCCACTCCGTCGCCGAGGGGCCGCGCATCGCCGGCGGAGACGTGGTCATCGAGGACTCTTACATCCACGACATCGTCCAACTGGGCGACAACCACACCGACGCGGTGCAGATCGTCGGCGGCGACCACATCACCCTGCGGGGGAACACGATCGAGGTCGCCGACGAGACCAGCGGGGCCCTGGGGAACGCCGCGATCCAGCTCGGCGAGGAGGACGGGGACGTGTCCGAGTGCCTCGTCGAGGGCAACCTCCTCGACGGGGGCAACTACACGGTCAACGCCGGCGGGGGCGGCACCACGGGCGCCGAATGCACCTTCACCGACAACGTGTTCAAGCGCACCTTCCGCTACGGTCCGGCGGGGAACATCGGCCGGCACATCGAGTGGTCGGCGACGAACGTCTGGTTCGACACCGGGCTGCCCGTCGAGGTCGAGTGACCGTGCTCGTCGTGCGGCCGGGGGTGAAACCCGGCCTCGCACGGGACCCCTGACACAATTGCCCGGTACGATCCAGATGTCATGATTGTCCGATTCGGCATGATGTGCATGGGGGACCATGCCGGGTCGTGAGCCGGGGAGCCACCGAGATGGCCGTTCCTGAACGCCGCCCTGTCGCGTCCCTGGTGTCCGCGATCGCCTGCGGCGTGATCGTCGTCGCCTCCTGCGTCGCCGCGGGCCCCGTCCGTGGCACGACGGCACCGACGGACGACGAGAGCGCGAGCGCAGCCACCGTCGCGGCGGCACGTGGCCCGGTCGCGGGCGGACGGACCGTGCCGGTCGCCGCCGGCGGTGCGGGTGCCGGCACCGACCTCGCGGCGGCGCCCGCGGCGACTCCCGAGGACCCGGACGCGGCCCTGCGCGGCGCCGACGGGCACACCGTCGTGGCCAACTTCCTCGACACCTCGAACGGCCCGGTGCTGACGCGCCGCACCCTCGACTGGACCTGGACCGCCCCGATCACCGGCCGGTACCGCTTCTCCACCCACGGTTCGGAGATGGACACCGTCCTGACCGCGACTCCGCAGGGCGGCACCCCGGTGGTGGACGACGACGAGGGCGACCTCTCGACGTCCGCCGTGACCGTCGACGTGGTGCAGGACCAGACCGTCACGCTCGAGGTGACGGCCAAGGACTCGTCGGCCGGGCTCGTCTCCCTCGCGTGGGCGCCCACGACGGCGGACACCACGGCCGCGCCGGCGCCGGGCTCCACCCCCGAGCAGCTCGGGACGCCGTCGACGCTGTACCCAGAGATCCCGTTCTCGACGACCACCGGCGACAAGCCGCAGTCGAAGCTCTGGCTCCACGACGGCGTCTGGTACGCCGTCGCCGCCACGACCACGGTCCAGCCTGCCGGGACCTGGCTGTTCGCGATGGAGTCGGGCGGGTGGCGCAACGTGCTCTACCTCGGCCCCGACACCGACGTGCGTGCCGACGCGCTCGCGGTGGGCGACGTGACCCACCTGCTGCTCTACGGCCCGTCCTCCACGCTCGTCTCGCTCCAGTACGACGACGCCGCGCAGGGCTACCGCCTCTGGAGCCAGCGGACCACCGCGACGCCGGTGTCCATGCCCGGCAGCGAGATCGCGACGATCGCGATCGACTCGACCGGCCGGATGTGGCTCGCGTACGACCCGGACACCTCGATGGCCGTGCGCTACGCCGACGCCCCGTACTCGTCGTTCTCCGCGCCCATCGTCATCGCGACCGGCACGGCGGTGGACGACATCTCCGACGTCGTCGCGATGAACGGGTCGATCGGCGTGCTCTGGTCGAACCAGGTGACCCGGCGCTTCGGCTTCCGCACGCACGCCGACGGCACTCCCCCGGGGGTCTGGACCGCCGACGAGGTGCCGTCCTCGCAGTCGGCGGGCTCGTGGGGTCACGGCATGGCCGACGACCACATCCACATGTCGTTCGCGGCCGACGGAACCCTCTACGCGTCCATCAAGACGTCGTACGACACGTCCGGACGCCCCGTGATCGAGCTGCTCGTGCGGCGGCCCAACGGTCAGTGGGACGACGCCCGCCCCGTGGATACCATCGGCACCCGGCCGATCACGCTCCTCAACGAGCAGGCGGGGACGCTGACGATCGTCTACACGGCGAGCACCAACCTCGACAAGATCCTGGTCAAGACGGCCCCGCTGGCCACCCTGGACTTCGCCAGCCGTGCCGCGACGCTGATCTCGGGCAAGCACAACAACGCCACGAGCACCAAGCAGAACTGGGAGCGCCAGGTCGTCGCGATGGCCGGCGGCTCGAGCACCGCGGCCTACACCGCCATCACGCGGCCCGGCCTGCCGACCGCGAGCGGCACCACGCTGTCGGTGGACCAGGGCTCGTCGGCCACGGGAACCCTGCCCGGCACGGGCGCGCCGCCCCTGACCTACGAGATCGTCACCCAACCCATGCTCGGCACCGTCACCCTCGACGACCCCTCGACGGGCGCCTTCACCTACACCGCGCCCGCGGACCGCGCCGGCAGCGACTCCTTCACCTACCGGGTCGGCTCCGGCGGCCAGTGGTCGGACCCCGCCACCGTCCTCGTCACGGTCTTCCCCGCGTCGGGTCTGGTGGGGTGGTGGGGTTTGGATGAGGGGTCGGGGCTGACCGCGGCCGACACCTCCGGGCTGGGCCACGACGGCACCCTGACCGGCGGCACCACCTGGACCACCGGGCAGATCGGCGGCGCCCTGCGCCTGGACGGCACCGGCTACGTCACCATCCCCGACGCCGACACCCTCGACCCCACCACCGGCCTAACCATCACCGCCTGGGTCCGCCCCACCACCACCGCCACCCAATACATCGTCAAGAAGGCCACCCAAGGCGGCACCGACGGCTACGAACTCGGCCTGTCCAGCACCGGCATCCCCTTCCTACGCCTGAACCAGGCCACCTCCGGCGACACCTACCGCGTCAACGGCACCAGCC
>CAZBIO010000207.1:0-4658 GCA_964491965.1 uncultured Cellulomonas sp. | reverse complement strand
CCGAGGAGTCGTACGGCAGCGCGCCGCGCAGCGTGGTGAGCGTGCGGGCGCCGACGTTGCCGCGCGCGCCGCCGCCGGAGCGATAAGCGCTCACCCGGATCTCCGCGCCGTCGGGCGGCACGGCGCCGTGTTGTCGCACGTGGCCGTCGGGGTGGCGGATCGCGGGCCCGAAGCGGACCTCGCCCGTGGCGGAGTCCCAGACGACGTGCTTGTCGGTGGGCCGGGACTCGGAGAAGTCCGCCACCTCCTGCCATTCGCTCGCGCCGGTCCGGTCGACGACGACGACGGACTCGCCCGGCCGGCGCTCCGCCACGGGCGCGTGCGCCGCCGCGAACACCTGGCCGGGCGCGCCGGTGGCGCGCCCCAGCAACTCGGGCGCCTGCCGGGCGGCGTGCTCCGCCGGCACGGTGATGCCGATCGCCGAGAGCGCCACGGACGCGACGTGGGGGGACGCCTGGTAGGTCGGCTGGCCGGGACGCGGCCGGCGCAGGCTCACCCGGATCCAGTGGGCCAGCGTGCCGCCGAGCACCAGGGGGGCGTGCTGTGACGGGACGAGCAGCACCACGGAGCCCGGCTTGTTGAGCCCGCCGGTCGAGTCGGACTCGACGACGGCCGGCAGCCACGCCTCGCCGCCCCAGACCTCCCACGTCAGCGGGGGGTCGGTGGGGTCGACGCCGATGCCCTCGGCCCGGGCCGCGAGGTCGAGCCGCACGGCGTAGCCGGCGAGGGAGCCCTGCGTCCCGAGGTAGAGCGCCTCGCCCTCGGCGAGCTCGGGGAAGCACACCGCCGAGGCGCCGGGCAGCGTCAGGTCCTCCCAGGCGTCGGTGATGCGCGAGCCGTCCGCGGTGGCCGTGTGGGCGGCGACGAGCTGCGGAGGCGTGACGGCGGCCTCGTCGCTCGTCGTGAACACGACGGCGTCCGGGCCTCCGGTCGAGACCTCGGTGCCCGCCGGGATGCGCACCTCGTGGTCCGCGGGGGCCGACAACCAGAACGTCAGGTCGGCGTGGGCGACCGCCGGCGGGAACGGCTCGATGCCGACGAGGTTGAGGAAGTGCGCGTACATCGCGTCCGGCACCTGGTTCACCCGATACAGGACCATCTCGCTCATCCAGGCGAACAGCTCGATGAGCGCGACGCCCGGGTCGGACACGTTGTGGTTGGTCCACTCGGGCGTGAAGCGCGGGATCATGCGCTTCGTCTCGTCGACGATGTCCTGGAACGTGCGGTCGTCGAGGTTCGGCGGGTCGATCGGCATCAGGCGTCCTCGCGGGGGATGACGTAGAACGGGTAGACGAGGTTGCGCCGGTCGTTGGTGGCACGGACGCGGTAGGCGATCGCGACGCGGACCAGCCCGGGCTCGGCGTCGTCCTGCGACGGGACGACGTCCTCGACGTCGATGCGCGGCTCCCACTGGGCCAGTGCGTCGCGCACGGCCTGGGCGACGAGGCCGAGCAGGTTCTCGGTGACGGGCTCGAACAGCAGGTCCCAGATGCGGCAGCCGAACTGCGGGCGCATCAGCCGCTCGCCGGGCGCCGTGAGCAGGACCACGCGGATCGAGTCCTCGATGTCGTTGGCGCCGGAGGTGAGCGCGATGGCGCCGGTGTGGTCGACGCCCAGCGGCCAGGCGAACCCGTGGCCGACGAAGTCCGTCACCTCGCTCATCAGTTGATCGCCACCATCGCGCCCTTGAGCTGCAGCTGGCCGCTGGCCTCGACGCCGACCTGCGCCTGCCCCTTGACCGAGACCTGCAGGCCCTCGAGCGACAGCTGCGTCTGCGCCTTGCCCTTGAGGGTCGAGGCGTCCATCTCGATGGCCTGCTTGGCCTTGAACGTGATCGTGGTGCCCTCGATGGTGATGGTGCCGTTGCCGTCGAAGGTGATCGATGAGTCGCCGGACGCGATCTTCAGCGGGACTCCGCTCGGCACCTCGAGGTCGGCGCGGTCCTTGCCGAGCCGCAGCCGGTGCTGCGTGGCGGACAGCCGCAGCAGGATGTGCTGCTCCGTGCCTCCCGTGCCGTCGGACAGCTCGATGACGTGGCCGAGCCGCGACGTGAAGGCCCGGGTGACGACGGCACCGTCGGTGACCGTCGCCGTCGGGGGCATCGCCTTCTTGCCGTACAGGCCGCCGAGCACCACCGGCCGCGCGACGTCGCCGTCCTCGAACGCGACGAGCACCTCGTCGCCCACCTCGGGGAGCACGTGGAGTCCGCGCTTCGCGCCGCCGCCGACCGTCAGCAGGCGCGCCCAGGTGGTCGTCACCTGCGCGTCGAGGCTCTGCAGCGCGACGCTGACGCGGCCCAGCTTCTCCGGGTCGGCGAGCTTGTCCACGACGCCGACGACGAGCCCGGTGTGCCGGAAGCTCGACGCCGCAGGCGGCGCGGCCCACGGGTCGGTGAGCCGCACGGGGTCGCGGTCGCCGGCGACGAACGCCGTGGACGTGCCGCGGCCGTCGAACGTGTGCGTCACCTCGCGGACGTAGAACGTGCCGGAGCCCGGGCCGACGCCGGTGACCGACACCCGGCCGCCCGGCCGCAGGTTCGGCGTCAGCTGCGCGCGCCCCTGCGCGACGACGCGCCCGGCCCGTGCGGCCAGGCCTTCCGCCCGGCTCTTGGCCTCGGCGGGGGTCGACACCGAGGCGTGGGCGTCGACGACCGTGGCGCTGGCGGTGTTCCCTGCTCCCGGCACGTCGAGCGTGCCCCGCGCCGACGGGGCACCCGCCTTTCCCGTGACGAGCGTCTTGTTGACCGGGTCCCAGCCGTGCACCTCGAAGCTCGTCGGGCCGGGGGCCAGCCTGCGCACGGCGAACTCCTGGAGCGCTCCGTCGTCGGTGCCGATCGTCACGTCCGTGGCCCACGGCGCGGTGCCGGTCGTGGCCGACCAGAGGCCGAGCCGGGTGCCGCTGACCGCCCAGTCCCGGCCCGTCCGCTCGGCGATCTCGTCGATGAGCCCGAGCGGGGTGTCGCCGGCCAGCTGGTAGGGCATCGTCTCGCCCGGCAGGTCGTGCTGCACCTGGCCGAGCCCCGCGGTCTGCCACAGCTGGGTGACGACGTCCGCCAGCGTCACGTTCTGGGCGACCTTGACGTGGGAGCCGGCCGCCACGCGCTGGGCGGCGTCGTGGGCCGTGACGACGAGCACGGCGTCGACGCCCCGGCGGAACTCGCTCGCCACCGCGTGCACGCGCCCCTCGAACACGGTGGTCGACGCGTCGGCGACGATCTCGACGTCGGCGCCGAGCGAGAACAGGTTGGCGGCGGCCAGCGTGTAGCCGGCGTCGGCGAACGTCACCGTTGCCCGGCCGATGGCGCGCAGCCCGAGCTGCACGCGCACGTCGAGCAGCTGGGCGGCCCACGCCGCGGGCACGTCCCGGCCCTCGACCCGGACGGTCAGCGAGGTGCGCTGCAGGTCGGCGGTCGCCGTCACCGGGCGTCCTCCGGGATGCTGAGGAGCGCGCCGGGGTGGAGCGCGAGCGGGTCGGCGATGCCGTTGGCCGCGGCGAGCGTGCGCCAGGCCGTCGCGTCGCCGTAGTACCGCGCGGCGATCCGGTCGAGCGTCTCGCCGGCCTGGACCCGGTGCACCCGGTGCGGCCTCGGCGTGCCGGACGTCGGGTTCTGGGGGCCGAACGCGGCGTCCTCCTCGAACTGCCGCAGCGTCAGCGCGACGGTCGCCCGCAGGGGCGTGCCCGTCGTCGAGAAGTAGGTGAACGAGAGGTCGAGGTCGGTGACGACCGCCTTGAACGAGTGCAGGTCGCCCCAGTGGAAGGTGACGTAGGGCGGGCGCACGTTGTGCTTGGACGTGTTCGACCCCGCCAGCGACGGGTCGACGTCCATCAGCTTGACGATCTTGCCGGTGTACCGCTCGACCGACGAGCCGTCGTCCGTCGTGTCGAAGAACAGCTCCACCTTGAGCACGCCCGAGCCCGCGCCGGTGTAGCGCAGCCGCGGCACACCCCGGCCGGGCCGGGGGTCGCCGGCCCACGTGTTCGAGCGCGAGAGCTGCAGCTGGTTGGGGTTGAACAGGCAGGGGAGCCGCTCGCCGCCCTCGATCTCGAGGAACGCCTTGGTGCCGTTCGCGGTCGCCATCAGAAGACCCCCCCGTACTGCCGCCAGCCGCGCCGCTCGGTCTCCTCCTGGAGGCGGTCGTCGATGAGGCGCAGCACGTGCTCGTCGAGCTCGGCCGCCAGCCAGCCGTCGAGCCGGGCGACGACCCGCGCCTCGACCTGGTCGGCGAGGGTGGTCCACGAACCGGGGTCGCCGGTCGGTGCGGACTGGGGCATGGCGTCGCCTCCTGTGGGGCCGGTCGGGCCGACGGAGCGGTGCATCGAGACGGTCGGCGGTGCGGGTGGTTGCCGCGGCGGCGGCAGGGCGGGCGCGGTGCCCGGGCCGCCGCCACCCGGTCCCCCGACGGGGGCGGTGGATGCGCCCGGCCTCGCGGGGTTCGACCCCCCGGCCGTGGGCGTCGCCGCCGTCCAAGGCTGGGTGGCCCGCACCACGGTGCGCGGCGGCTGGACCGCCCAGGCGGCGGGGATGACCGGGCGGGTGGCCGATGACGCCACCGCGGCCGTGGCGCCCAGCGCGGGGCTGGTGACGGTCGGCGCGACGGCCCGTCCCGGTCCTCGTCTCGCGCCGCCGAGCGCGCCGGAGCGGGACCGGCTCGGGGAGC
>CAZBIO010000206.1:0-12838 GCA_964491965.1 uncultured Cellulomonas sp. | reverse complement strand
GCTCCTGGGGGGTTCCGCCCCGGGAGGGGGGTGTGCCCCGCGGCGCGGGTGCCGCACCGCCGACCCGGCCGCCCGTGCTGCTCTGGACCGACTCGTTCAGCGACGCGCTGTCGCCGGACGTTCCGGTGGCCGCCGTCACAGTGCTGCGCGCCGCGGGCTACGAGGTGCTGGTGCCGGACCACGGCGCCTGCTGCGGCCTGACGTGGATCACCACCGGCCAGCTCGACGGCGCGAAGGACCGGCTGCGGCACCTGCTCGACGTGCTCGCGCCGTTCGCGGTCAACAACATCCCGATCGTCGGGCTCGAGCCCAGCTGCACCGCGGTGCTGCGCTCCGACCTGCTGGACCTGCTGCCCGACGATCCCCGCGCGTCCGCGGTCGCGTCGGCCACTCACACGCTCGCCGAGCTGCTGACGGCGCCCGCGCCGGTCGGCCCGGGCGACCGGTGGGCGCTGCCGGACCTCTCCGACGTCACCGCCGTGGTGCAGCCCCACTGCCACCACCACTCGGTGATGGGCTTCTCGCCGGACCGCGCGCTGCTGACGAAGGCCGGCGCACACTTCTCCACGCTGGCGGGCTGCTGTGGCCTGGCCGGGTCGTTCGGCATGGAGGCCGGCCACTATGACGTGTCGGTGGCGGTCGCGGAGCACGCGCTGCTGCCCGCGCTGCGCGCCGCCGCGCCCGGCGACGTGTACCTCGCCGACGGGTACTCGTGCCGCACGCAGGCCGAGCAGCTCGCGGGGGTCACCGGGGTGCACCTGGCCCAGCTGCTCGCGTCGCACCTGCCGCGCGCCGGCGCCTGACGCGCCCCTTCCTGGTCGCGCGTCCAAGGGACACGCCGACGATCGGGGGATGTTGCGCGGGGATATGTGTCCGTTATGGGAAGGTATGGGCGGCGCGGCAGGGGACGTGTGAACGTGGAGGAGCGCGGGCATGCCCATCTTCGAGCCGGACAGCGGAAGGCCTCGGCTGGTGCAGCCGATGCAACCGCTGGCGGGCACGTTCCTCGGTGAGGTGCGCACGCTGCTGGGCGAGCACCTCTCGGCGGTGGTGGGCGAGCCGCTGTTCGCGGTGCGATCCCGCGCCGCGCTCCCCGAGCACACCGACGTCCCGGAGCTGCTCGCCCTCGACGTCACCGGCCGGCCCGTGGTCCTCGAGGTCAGCCAGGTGGTGGACGACGGCGCGATCGTCGCCGCTCTGCGCCACGCCGGCGCGGCTGCCCGCCTGACGACGGCCGACCTTGCCCGTGCCTACCACCCCGACCCCACCCGGTTCACCGCCGAGTACGCGGCGTTCCGCGACCAGGTGCCGTTCGCGCGGCCGGCCGAGCTGCGGTACGGGACGCGCCTGGTGCTGATGTGCGCGGAGATCGCGCCGGAGTCGGTGGACACGCTGGCGGCCGTGCGGGGCCCGGGGTGGCCGGTCAAGGTGCTGCAGGTCGGCGTGGTGCGCGGGCCGGACGGCGCGCGGCTGCTCGACGTGTCCCCGCTGGCCGGCTACGAGCAGGCGCGCCGGGCCGTCGAGCCCACGTCGCTGCGGCTGGTCCACGGGGCACCCGCGGTAGCGTCGGCGGGCTCGGTCACCGTCCCCGCGCCGACGACGGCCACCGGGCTGATCCCCACGCAGCCGCCCGTCATCCCGACCCAGCCGCCGACCAGCCGGGCGGGTGCGCCCGCCGCGCGGCCCTTCAACCCGCTCGCGCGACCCGTGGCCCCGATGGTCCGCCCGGCGCCGACGCCCGTCCCGCCCGCGCCGGCTGGTCCCACAGCCCTGCCCGTGCCTCTGCCCCTTCCCGTCCCGACGAGCGTGGCTCAGCCCCTGCCGTCGCTGGTGCCGCCGCCTTCGACGCCGACGCCGACGCCGACGCCGACGAGCTTCGCCCAGCCGCTGTCGTCGGCCCCCTCGCCGATACCGGGCGGCTTCGTGCAGCCGCTGTCGCCGCAGGTCGCGGCCCCGGCGCGGCACGACCCCTACGCGGCCCTGCTCGCCACGCCACCCGCGCGCGCCGCGGCGCCGGCACCGGTCGTGGCCCCCGCCGCACGGCAGCTCGTCGGCCCGCCGTTCGTCGACCCGCAGTTCCCGATGACGCCCGCGCGCGGGGTCGAGCTCGGCCGGATCCCGGGCGCTCGCGCCGCGGTGCGGGAGCTCATCGCGCTCGCGGCGGCCGTGCGGGCACCCGCGCTGCTGGTCTGGGTACGGGAGCGGCGCGGCCAGCGCATCGAGGCGACGCTGCGGCCCGACGGCCTGATCCAGCTGCCGGACGGCGCCGTGTTCTCCGACCCCGACGTAGCCGCGACGCGCGCCGTGCAGAGCGAGAGCATCGTCGACGGCTGGCGCGCGTGGCACCTGGGCGACGGGGGACCGTCACTCGCTGAGGTCACCGGGCGCTGAGCGCGGTTCCGCCCCGCGCCGGCCAGGCGCCGGCGCTCGCGCCCCGCGCCGCCGCCCGTCACCCCCAGCCGTACCCCGCGAGCCAGCGATCGATCTCCGCGTAGAACCGGGTCCGCGCGGGCTGCGCCGACAGCGCGAGGTCGTGCAGGCCGCCCGCGATCCGCACCACCGTCACCACCGGCCCCAGCTGCACGGCCCGCCGGGCGATCAGCTCGACGTCGAGCACGATGTCCGCCGAGCGCATCTCCTCCGACCACCGCGGGCTGATCAGCGACCGAGCCGATGCCAGGGCGAGGATCGGCGCCTCGATCGCCAGGCCGCGCGCGACGGCGGCGTGGCCCTCGGTGATCGCCCGGAGCCAGCCGGCACGCACCGGGAACGACGGCGTGGGCTTCCAGGCCTCGTCGTACTCCCACTCCCCGCCGTCCGCGGCGCGGACCGTGCGGGAGAAGAAGCCGGGGTCGATGTTCGGCAGCGCGGCCTTCGGCTGGAAGGTGGCGAGCTGGCGGATCGCCGGGGCGGAGACGTGCCGCAGCACCGACGACCCCTGGAGCTCCAGCCACGGGCTGTTGAGCACCAGCCCGTCCACGGCGCCGGGGTTGCGATCCGCCCACAGCGCGCCGACGAGGCCGCCGGTGGAGTGCGCCATCACCATGAGGCGCGCGGCGGCGCCGTGCGCGCTGCGGATCACCGCGACGGCGGCGTCGATGTCCTCGTCGTACGTCGCCAGGCCGGCGACGTAGCCGGGCGTCTGGCCGGGCCGCAGGCTGCGGCCGTACTTGCGCAGGTCGAGCGCGTAGAACGCGGCGCCGCGCGCGTGCCAGAACCGCGCGATCTCGGCGTTGAAGAAGTAGTCGGACCAGCCGTGGACGTAGAGCACCACGCGTGCGGCCCGCACCGGCTCCTCGGTCGGCGGCGCGTAGCGCACCAGCGTGGCGACGACCGGCCCCTCGTCGTCGTCGGCCAGGTGCAGGGTGCGTGCCTCGAACGGCTCGCCGAGGACGTCGGGCCGCCAGGAACTCACGGGAGGACGACCACCTTGCCGGTGTGGCCGCCGCCGAGCAGGCGTGCGAAGGCGGACCGCGCGTCCGTCAGGGCGTACGACGAGTCCACCGGCGGCACGATCCCGGCGCGCACGACGACGTCGACCAGGCCGACCAGCTCGTCGCGCGTGCCCATCGTCGCGCCCGTGACCGTGACCTCGCGGAAGAAGAGGTGCGTCGCCTCCAGGGGCGACGGGTCGCCGGAGGTGGCGCCGACGACCACCACCGTGCCGCCGTCGGCGACGCTGCGCATGGTGTGACGCCAGGTCGCGGCGCCGACGGACTCGAGGACCAGGTCGACGCGGGGGATGCGCGCGCCCGGCTCGACGGCCGCCGTCGCGCCGAGTGCCAGGGCGCGGTCGCGCTTCGCGGCGTCGCGGGACGTGACGGTGACGTCGAGGCCGGCCGCGGCGCCGAGCTGGATCGCGGCGACCGCGAACCCGCCGCCGGCGCCCTGCACCAGCACGCGCTGCCCCGGCCGCGCGTGCCCGGAGCGGAACAGCGAGCGGTAGGCGGTGAGGTAGGCGGTCGGCAGGCAGGCCGCGTGCTCCCAGGCGAGCGTCGCCGGCTTGTCGACGAGGTTCGTCGCCGGCACCAGGACCCGCTCGGCCAGAGCGCCGGGGTACCGCTCGGAGAGGATGCTGCGCGGCTCGCCGGGGGGCACGGCCTGCCCGGTCGGGGCATTCGGCCCGCCGATCACGGAGTGGACGATCACCTCGCGGCCGTCGTCGGTGACACCGGCGGCGTCGGTGCCGAGCACCATCGGCAGGCGGTCCGCCGGGAGCCCGACGCCGCGCAGCGACCACAGGTCGTGGTGGTTGAGCGCCGCCGCCCGCACGTGGACGGATACCCAGCCGTCGCGGGGCTCCGGCTCCGGGACGTCGCCGACCTCCAGCGCGGAGAGCGGGTCGTCGGGGGAGGTCCGGGTGGCGTACGCGGCGAGCACGGGGCCAACCTAGTGGGGGCCACCGACGGTGACCGGGCTACGGCTCCAGGTCGAAGGCGCGCGCGATCGCGTCGGCGAGGGCGGGCTCCTGCTCCGGCAGGAGATAACCGACGAACGCGCCGAGCTGATCCACGTGGATCGTCTGGATGTTGTCGCAGCTGACCGCACTGTCGTGGTCGAGCCCGTTCGCCCTTCCGACGGCAACCTCGGTGGCCAGCCCCCGGACGGTGCTGGTGATGGTCGCCACGGTCACCCCCATCAGGTGCGGGCGGGCGATCTCGCGGGTCAGGACGAGAACAGGCCGGGTCTTGTCCATCTGCGCCAGGTGGATCGGGCGCATCAGTCGATGTCCAGTGGCTGGCGACCTGCCCAGCGTGCGAGCGTCTCGAGATCGTCGGGGTCGGGGACGCTCTTGGTGCGCTCGAGGATCTCGGCGTCGCGCTCCGCGAGCGCGCGACGCAGGAAGCGCTCCAGTCCCTCTTCGACGGCGGAGGCCCGGCTGCGGACGCGCCCTTCGGCGATGAGCGCGTCGACCTGCCGCACCAGATGGTCTGGCAAACGGACGCTGATCTGGGTGGTCACGCTGGAACAGTACCACCGTCGGGATTCAATCTGGGATGCACAGTGGGATGTGGGCGGGCGCCCGGTCAGTGCCCCTTCGGCTCGAACTCCACCGGCGGGTACCCAGGCGGCGGCCCGAACACGTCGATCGTCAGCTCGGAGAGGCTGATGTCGAGCGCGCGGCAGAGCTCGATGAGCACCGACAGGTGTGGGTTCCAGGGCGTCTCGGTTCGCCGGTTGGAATGGCCGCGCTCGATCAGCTGAAGGTGGTTGCGGCTGATGCCGGCCGCGTTCGCGACGTCCTCCTGGCTGAGACCGGCCGCCTCCCGGACCTCGCGCAGCCGCCGGCCGAGTGTCCTCGCCACGTCGACGTCGATGGGCGGAACCGATGGCACCTGGACACCGTTACGGCCACTGCGGCTACTGTCAGCCATGTCAACATGGCCATGTCGACATGGCTGACTGACGACAGCGCAGGCGCGGGAGGGGGCGATCCGTGGGCGCGGACCTGGCCGATCCCGTGCTCAACACCCCCTACGACCCGCCGGCTCGCCACTTCGAGATCGGTCGCACCGGGCCCACGGGCGTGGTTCTCGACGGTCGCCGCCCCAGCGAGTCGTTCGTCCCGATCGCGCAGGCGCGCAAGGGCCGGGCGGGTGGTCGGGGGCGCACGACGAAGGGACCGGCGCTCGACGAGCAGGACGAGCTCGACCTCGACCTCACCGGCGAGCGCCGCGAGGCCAACACACTGATCAACGACCTGCGCCGCGAGGTCGAACTGTGGCGGGCGCGCGGCTATGGCCGCGTCACGCCGACCACGCGGACCCTGCTGCTGCACTGGGCGGACCCGGCGCGCGACAACCGCGTGCTCTACTGCCAGCGGGAGGCCGCCGAGACGGCGATCTTCCTGGCCGAGGCCGCCGGCCGTGACGGCTTCACCGACTGGCGCCGCCGCCTCGACCACGCGAACGAGCAGTACAACGACGGCCTGCCGCGCGTCGCGCTGAAGATGGCGACCGGCTCCGGGAAGACCGTGGTCATGGCGATGCTCATCGCCTGGCAGACGCTCAACAAGGTCGCCTCTCCGCGCGACGCGCGGTTCACCAAGCGCTTCCTCGTCATCACCCCCGGCATCACCATCCGCGACCGGCTCCGGGTGCTCCACCCGTCCGAGCCGGGCAACTACTACGACCTGCGGGACCTGGTCCCGGCCGACCTCGCCGGGGCGTTGCGGCAGGCGCAGGTGGTCATCACCAACTACCACGCCTTCCTTCCGCGGGAAGCCACCGAGATCCGGGGCGTGGCGTCGGCGACGAAGGCGATCCTGCGGGGCGGTCGGAGGGACAACACCTTCGAGGAGTCGCCCGATGCCGTGGTCTCCCGGGTCCTGCGCGACTTCACGCTCTCCGGTGAGCGCTCGTCGGCCGGGGAGGTCGTCGTCTTCAACGACGAGGCCCACCACTGCTACCGGAGCAACCCGGACGCCGGCGGACTCAGCAGGCAGGAGGAGGCGGAGAACCGCGAGGCGGGCGTCTGGTTCACGGGGCTCCAGGCGGTGGCGCGGCGGGTCGGCGTCAAGGCCGTGTTCGACATGTCCGCCACGCCGTTCTTCATCGCCGGCTCGGGCTACCCCGAGGGCTACGTGTTCCCGTGGACCGTCAGCGACTTCTCCCTGATGGACGCGATCGAGTCCGGCATCGTCAAGGTGCCACGGACCCCGGTGGACGACGACGCCACGGGCGACCTCGTCACCTACCTGCGCCTCTGGGACTTCGTCGGCGACAAGCTGCCCCGCCGGGCGACGAGTGCCACGCAGCACTGGGTGATGCCGCCGGAGCTCGACGGCGCGCTCCGCAGCCTGTACCGCAGCTACGAGCGCGCGTACGCCCGGTGGCAGGCGACCCTCGAGGCGCTCGGCGAGCCGCCGCCGGTGTTCATCGTCGTCTGCCCCAGCACGGTGGTGAGCAGGCTGGTGTTCGACTGGATCGCCGGTGGCCCGACGGGGACGGACGGCGGGACGGCGTGGCGCGCCGGCGAGCTTCCCCTGTTCAGCGCGTCCGTGGACGGTGTGCCCATCCCCAGGCCACCGACGATCCTCGTCGACTCCGTGCAGCTGGAGTCGGGCGAGGCGCTCTCGGCGGACTTCAAGGCCGCCGCCGCGACCGAGATCGCCGCGTTCAAGGCCGAGCACCGACGCCGACACTCCGACGCCGAGGCGCTGACCGACGAGGACCTGCTGCGCGAGGTGATGAACACCGTTGGCACCAAGGGCGCGCTCGGCGAGCACGTGCGATGCGTCGTCAGCGTCGCGATGCTGACCGAGGGCTGGGATGCCAACACAGTCACCCACATCCTGGGCATCCGCGCGTTCCGGTCGCAGCTGCTGTGCGAGCAGGTGGTGGGCCGCGGCCTGCGGCGGCGCTCGTACGCGGTGAACGACGAGGGGCGGTTCGACGCCGAGTACGCCAACGTCTACGGCATCCCCTTCGCCTTCATCCCGAGCGACCGCGAGATCGTCGACGCGCTGCCGAAGCCGCCGTCGGTGGTGGTGGAGGCGGTCCCCGGGCGCGAGCACCTGCGGATCACGTTCCCCAGGCTCGAGGGGTACCGGCTGGAGGTCCCGGACGAGGCGCTCGTTTTGCACCCCGAGCAGGCGACGCCGTTCGTCGTCGGCCGAAGCACGGTGCCGACGTGGGTGCAGTCCGAACCGGTCGTCGGCGAGGGCGAGCGGGAGGAGGGCCCGACGATCCCGCTGCGGCCGCAAGAGCTGGCGTTCGCCGTCGCCCGCAGGCTGATCGACAACCAGCTGCGCGCCGGCGAGGACCGCCGGCCGTGGCTGTTCCCGCGGCTGGTGCGGCACTGCGAACGCTGGATCGAGCGGTTCGTGACCGTCGAGCCGGGCTACTCGTTCGACGCGCTGCGGCTCGCCGAGCCGCAGGCCGCGCTGGCCGACCGCGTCTACGAGTCGATCACCTGGCAGGAGGGCGAACGCCGGCCACGGATGCGGCCCCTGCTGCGGCGGTTCGACCCGGTGGGACACACCGGCGACGTCTCGTTCGCGACGCGCAAGAAGGTGGTCGAGACCGTGAAGTCGGAGGTCTCCCACGTGGTGCTCGACGGCGCCGGCGGCGGCAACACGTGGGAGCAAGTCCTCGCGCTGGAGTGCGAGCTCGAGCCACGCGTGGCGGCCTATGTCAAGAACGACCACCTGGGCTTCACGATCCCGTACGTCCACCAGGGGCGCGCGCACTCGTACCTCCCGGACTTCCTGCTGCGGCTGGTGCGCGCCGAGGGCGACGACGTCGAGCGAACGCTCATCGTCGAGGTGTCCGGCGGACGCAAGTCCCCCGGCCCGACGCACGTCAAGGCGGACACCGCGCGCAACTCGTGGTGCGCCGCCGTGAACAACCACGGCGGCTTCGGCCGGTGGGGCTACCTCGAGGTGACCTCGATGGCGGACGTGCGTGACGTGCTCCGCCGCGCCATCGACTCCCTCTACGCCGACGCCCCGATCGTCGGCGATCCCGACCTGCTCGACTTCGTCGAGCGGGCGTCCGACGAGCACGACGAGGAGCGACGTGGCGCGTGACATCCCGTCCGGCCCGGTCGCGGTGGACTCGATCCGCCACGGCGAGACGCGGGTCAACATCCCGACGAGCGACGCCGAGGAGTTCACGGACCCGGCGCTGCTCGAGCTGCGTACCGCCGTCTACGCCCGGGACTCCTCGCTCGACCCGCAGCTCGTCTGGCGCGGGAAGTTCGACCGGGACGTGCACGAGCTCGTCGTCGATGCCCCGCCGATCTTCATCCAGGAGAAGATCGACCCGCGCGTGCTCGTCGAGAACCTGCGCCGCACCGCCGCCGCGGGGCAGGCCGAGCCGGAGCTGACGTTGTTCGACGGGTTCGACGGCCTGGACGAGCTCGACGTGGTCGACTTCTACCGGCACCCCGCGAGCTGGTCCAACCGCATGGTTCTCGGCGACTCGCTGCAGGTGATGGCCTCGCTCGCAGAGCGGGAGGACCTGCGCGGCAAGGTCCAGATGGTCTACATCGACCCGCCGTACGGCATCAAGTTCGGGTCGAACTGGCAGGTCTCGACGCGCCGGCGGGACGTCAAGGACGGGCGGCTCGAGGACGCCGCGCGCGAGGCGGAGCAGATCAAGGCGTTCCGCGACACCTGGGAGCTGGGGATCCACTCCTACTTGGCGTACCTGCGGGACCGCCTGGTCGTCGCGCGGGACCTGCTGACCGAGTCGGGCTCGGTGTTCGTCCAGATCGGCGACGAGAACGTGCACCTGGTGCGGTCGTTGCTGGACGAGGTGTTCGGTGCCGAGAACCTGGTCAGCCTCATCACGATGAAGAAGACGACCGGCGCGGGCAGCCCGAGCGGCACCACGGACGTGCTCGCGAGCGTGTGCGACTACGTGGTCTGGTACGCGAAGGACAAGGAACGGATCAAGTACCGCCGGATCTACCGCGACAAGCGCGTCGGGGAGCCCGGGGCCACGCAGTACACGTTGCGGGAGCGCCCGGACGGGACGCGCGAGCCGGGGCCGGCCGGACCCGGTGACCGCGCGTTCGCCCACGACCAGCTGACGTCGCAGTCCGCCGGCGAGACCACGCTGTTCGAGTTCGAGTACGGCGGCCGGCGCTGGCGGCCGGGCAAGGGCGGCTGGAAGACGAACCTCGCGGGCATGCAGAAGCTCGCGGCCGCTCGTCGGCTCTACCCGGTCGGGAACACGCTGCGCTTCGTCCGCTACCTCGACGACTTCCCGGCGATCCCCCTGAACAACCTCTGGGAGGACACCATCACGTCGGGGTTCGGCGACCCGAAGGTCTACGTGGTCCAGACCCTGACGCGGGTCGTCGAACGCTGCATGCTGATGTGCACCGACCCGGGCGACCTGGTCCTCGACCCCACGTGCGGCTCGGGCACCACGGCGTACGTGGCGGAGCAGTGGGGGCGGCGCTGGATCACCGTCGACACGTCGCGCGTCGCGCTGGCCCTCGCGCGCCAGCGACTCATGGGCGCTCGCTTCCCGTACTACCTCCTCGCGGACTCGTCGGCCGGTTGCACCAAGGAGGCCGAGCTGACGGGCGGCGCGCGGGCGGCGAGCCCGGTGACCGACGAGGTCCGGCACGGATTCGTCTACGAGCGGGTGCGGCACGTCACGCTGAAATCGATCGCCAACAACACGGACATCCACGAGGGGATGACGCGTGAGGAGGTCGACCGCGCGATCACCCGGCACGCCGACGTCGAGCCGCTCTACGACCGGCCCTACTCCGACGAGAAGGTGGTGCGCGTCTGCGGGCCGTTCACGGTGGAGAGCCTCCAGCCGCACCGGTCGCTGGCGTTCGCGCAGCCCGCGGGGAGCGTCGAGCCTGCCGCCGAGGCGGCCGCGGCCCGCGATGCCGCCGGCCCGACGTTCGAGGAGACGATCGTGGCCAACCTCTCGAGGGCCGGGATCCAGAACGGACGTCGCGCCGAGCGGATCCTCTTCTCGTCGGTCTCGTCGTACCCGGGCAGGTTCCTCCAGGCGATCGGCGAGCGGCGTGACGAGCCCGCCTCGGGCGAGCGGCACGACGAGCCCGCTCAGCGGGTGGGGATCGCGATCGGCCCGCAATACGGCACGGTCAGCGCGGCGTTCATCAAGGACGCGGCCCGCGAGGCGATCCATGCCGGGGATGTGGGCCTGCTGGCGGTACTCGGCTTCGCGTTCGACCCGCAGGCCACGGGGACCGCGCAGGCCGACGAGGTCACCGTCGAGGCCTCGTCGGACGGCTTCGCCTCGGTGGAGGTGGAACGCTCGCTGGGCCGCGTCAGGGTGCTGCTGGTGAGGATGAACGCCGACCTGCTCATGGGCGAGGAACTGAAGAAGACCGGCGCCGGGAACCTGTTCACCGTCTTCGGCGAGCCCGACATCGCGCTGACCCGGACCGCCGACGGCAAGGTGGTGGTGACGCTGCGCGGCGTCGACGTGTACGACCCGACCACCGGCGAGGTGCGGTCCGACTCGACCGATCGCATTGCGCTGTGGATGGTCGACACCAACTACAACGGGGAGTCGTTCTTCGTCAGGCACTGCTACTTCACGGGCGGGAACGACCCGCTGAAGCGGCTGCGCACCGCGCTCGCGGCGGAGATCGACCAGGCCGCGTGGGCATCGCTCTACCAGACGGTGTCCCGCCCGTTCGAGCCCCCCGACACCGGCCGGATCGCCGTCAAGGTCATCAACGACTACGGCGACGAGGTGATGAAGGTGTTCGCCGTCGACTGAGCGCCACGGCCCCGGTTGTCCACAGGGCGCCCGGGCGTGTCACTCGCCGAAGGCTACGGTGTCCCGCGTCTTGGCAGGCCGCGAGCCTGCGGTCATCCTTGAGCGATGGAGTGGCTGATGAGCAACGCGCAGACCTGGGTGAGCATCACGGGCTTCGTCGCCGTGCTCGGCGTGCTCGTCACCATGGTGCCGTGGCTGCTCAAGAGCCAGAACCAGAGGATGGATCGGGGCTTCGCCGAGGTGTCTCGCAGGTTCGACGAGGTGGATCGCCGGTTCGAGCAGGTGGATCGCCGGTTCGAGCAGGTGGACCACCGGTTCGAGCAGATGGATCGCCGGTTCGAGCAGATGGAGGAACGCTTCGCGCTGGTCGAGGCTCGGCTGGGCGGTGTCGAGCAGGAGACGGCCGGCCTCCAATCCCGCGTAGACCACCTGACGAAGACCCTCGACCCGATTGCCGACGAGCTGCTCCGCGCCGGCGTCACCGGCCGCCGTCGCTCGACCGCTTGACGGCCGCCACGCCAGCGGCTCAGTCGCTGCGCGTGTGACCTACCGACGCACCAGCCGCGCGACGCGGCCGGCGGCAGCGGCGTAGCCGACGATGTCAGGCTCGTCGGAGCGCGACTGCAGCAACACGGTGGTGGCACCCGCGTCGATCAGCTCGCGAACGATCGCCGCGACCGACTCGTCGGAGCCGGCGGCCCCGTAACGCCGCTCGTCGGGCAGATTCCAGGCGTCGAACTCCGCATCGAGACGCTCGGCGGCGCCGTCGCCGAACTCTGCCATGACGAACACGATCGCCTCGAAGCCGCCGCCGTCGGTGGCGCCGTGCGACGCCACCGCGCTCGCCACCGACGTTCGCACCATCTCGGCGGTCGAACCGTTGGTGATGACGATCCCGTCGGCGACCTCCCCCGTCAGCGCGACGGTCTTCGGCCCCTCGCCCGCGGCCAGCACGCGCACGTGCTGCTGAGGCGGCCAGTCCAGCCGGACGCGGTCGAGGTGGACGTAGCGACCGTCCACGCTGACCTCCTCGCCGGCGAGCAGCGCCCGCAGCGCGGGCACGTACTCGCGCATGAGGGTCAGAGGCGAGGCGACCCGGGCGCCGACCTGCCCCATCCAGTCCAGGACGCCGTGCCCGACCCCGAACCGCGCCCGGCCCGGGAACAGCCGCTCGATCGTCGCGATCTCCATCGCGAGCACGGCGACGTTGCGCAAGGGCATGGGCAGGATCCCGACACCGATCCGGATCCGCTCCGTCGCAGCGAGGGCGGCCACGAGGGTCGCGATGCCGCTCTCCTTGAAGCAGTCCTCGAACACCCAGAGCTCGTCGAGCCCGGCCTGCTCGGCGGCGACGGCGGTGTCGCGCAGCAGCTCGGGCCGAAAGGACGGTTGGAAGATCATCCCCAGCGATGTCATGGGCGCCACGTTAGGGCAGGCCACCGACACGTCCCCGATTCCCGAGTGCGGATCGGGGCGGCCCATCTTTGTGGTGTGTGTTGACGTGGTGATCACGTGGTGATCACGTGGGCGCACCTGGTCGAGATGAGCGTCATAGGGACCGTCGTCGTCCCGCGTGGCAACGTTCCGCGCGTCGCAGTGTCCGAGGAATCGTGGGG
>CAZBIO010000205.1:0-13325 GCA_964491965.1 uncultured Cellulomonas sp. | reverse complement strand
GCGTGGCGGGCGCGGCACGCCGCGCTCGCCATGCAGCGGCGAACTCCGCCGGCGTCTGGTACCCCAACGCGCTGTGCGGCCTGCGCTGGTTGTAATCAGTGCGCCAGGCAGCAACGATGGAACGTGCTTCGGATAGCGATCGGAACCAGTGCTCGTTCAGGCACTCGTCGCGAAACTCGCCATTGAAGCTTCCACGTACGCGTTCTGCGTCGGCTTACCCGCCTCGATCAGCCGTAGTTCGACGCCTCGCTCATAAGCCCATTTATCCATCGCCTTGCCGGTGAACTCCGGGCCCTGGTCCGTTCGCATGACCTTCGGTAGCTTGCGGAATTGCACAGCTCGGTCGAGCACCCGCGTGACGTTCGGAAATGCCATGATCCACGACGATGTCGATCGACTCCTTCGTGAAGTCATCCACGATCCTCAAGCATGGCCTTCGGATCGAATCGCCTCGAACTACGTGGTTGCCGGAGTACTTACGTTTAACTTGCGACTGCGTGATGAGTGTCTGAACGAACACTGGTTCACGAGCGTGGGTCACGCCCGCGCAGTGATCGAAACATGGAGACGAGAATACAATGAAGAAGAGACGAAGAAATCACTCGGCGGGCTGACGCCCGCCCAGCATGCAAAGCAGTTGCCACAAAGGCCGTTACAATCCCGGAAAACTCTAAAGCCGGCGCCAGGGGGGGCGTCGACAGGACCGATCAGTCTCGAGCATGAAGCGTGTGCTCTGGAGCGGACTAGGAACTTGCTGACATGAACTCGCCCAGCCGATTTCCACTCCATGCTCTGGTCCACACTTCCGCCGCCGCGCAATCAAATACCTCCATAACGCTTCGGGTACCTGCCTGGATACCTCCACATAGAGCTTCTGCAACACGCTGTTTGTCGAGAAATCCATGCTCGACGAGATATCCATCCAAGAGTAGCGCCCGAAGACTTTCGACGCTCGCGCGAATCTTGGAGCGCTCGATCACATCCCCCACACACTTGCCTCTCCGGAGGCGGATCGCGTCGGGTAGTATGTGGGCGAAAGCATCTCGCGCTACACCACGATCTCGCCCACGAGAGAGGAGGATGTATGTCGGAATGCGCATACTGAGCTCCATCAGTGGCTGCGAAGCGAGCGGGCTGATAGACAAGGGTTGATCTTGTGCGGGATACGGATATGGCTCAATCGCAGCATAATGCGCGAGCGCATATGCTTGAAAGAATTTTGACGGAGGAACATCGCGCACGTGACGGAAGAGAGGGTGCCACAGACTTTCATCTCGTTCGAGTTCGTCGCGGAGATTGCCACGGACTAGTGTGCGCTCGTGGACATCCAGAACATGGCGGACATGCAACGTACGCCTTGCAAGACCGTAACGTAAGGAGGCGCGCAGGGATCGCCAGAATGAGATGTTCTTCTCAACGGCATCATCGAGTACCTTGGCTGCCAGACCTCGCACCGATCTGCGGCGCCATAGATAGTCAGCGGCATCAGGCAAAACGGTTGCTCGTAAGAATAGCTCGTCGCCCAAATGCCCGAAGAATTGCGCTTGGATGTCGCGCGCCGTCGATAGGTCGACGGCTGCACCGACCTTTTCATCGATCTGGTAACACTGATACGGGGAGGCTACGCGAGTCTCGTATCGATCGAATCGCATTTGGTAGGACTTGGGTGTCGTTTCCTCCTCGATTAACGCCACTCCGCATCTTTTTGAAATGGCTCGTGCATAGACTCGCTCATCGCGGTAGGGATGGTCGGTATAATGGTTTATGCAGAACAGCCCGGGACGACTAGTCTTTGTTAAACACGCAAGCACAATTGACGAATCGAGACCCCCTGATACGTACAGAAGTATCCGCTTGAAGCAAGACGCCCAAGCCTCGACACAGGCGCTGACCGTCTCGCGTGTTAAACGTACCGCCTCGGCGTGACTCTCGATAACATCGCTGGTGCAGAAGTGAAGGGGGTTCCAATAGAAGGATCGGGTTTGAATGCCTCGTGAGCTATACTCCACACACTCCCCCGCCATTACTTTGGTGACGTCTTGCAGGGCTGTTTCGTGGGTATTGAGTACAACATAGAGAAGTACCCCGCCGAGAAAGTGCGAGTTGATCGGTGTAGTGGCTAAATCCGTCACAAACGCACAATCCGCGATTCTCGCGAAATAGATATCTATGCCAGACCTACTAATCTTGTAGCAGGGAATACGACCCGTCGGGTCGCGCAGAATCCATCGCGCTCCGGAGTTCGGATCTTCCAAAAACGCGACGTATTGTCCCCAATAGTTTTGGACGAGCTCTCGACCCCCTGTTCGCACGAATGACGCGCTGCGGTCTGCGTCGATCAGCGCGCAGTTATTTACCAGCGAGCTTCCCAGATACCTTCGCATGCTACTCCGCTCGAAGAGCGTGCCCAATATGGCGCCGCGACCGTCGGACAGTAGGTGTGGGCGATCGATGGTGTGGGTCTGAATGTCTCTGTATGCAACAACCAGTCCCTTCTGCCTTACAACCACCTTCCAGATCGCAGAATCGCGTGCGAGTCGTTCGATCATCGTGGACGCGCATGCGGATTGTCGTTGATCAGAGTTGTTCCAGAGAAGCGCGATATAGCTCAACACTCAACACCCCGTCGCTGTTAGATCGATGCAATCGGATTGAAAGACAGGACGCTCATAAGAGTTCCATTCAAGACCGTATCGCCCTCCTGCAACCAGCAGTGGGCACGAAACGGCTCGATCGCAACTGCAAACACCAACTTAGGAAAATATCCATATCTCGCCAAGAATTCTGCGAGAACCAACGTATCAAAGAGGCATGCGTCACTGGAGGTGTAGAACAGTGCGCGGAGTCGCTCGAACTTTCCTGCGATCTCGCGCATCTTGTGGTCCGTCGAGCGCGAGGAAGAGTACTCGATATGTGCTGACTGCGTGACTCGGCGACTGGCGATGCGATCCGTGATCTGCTTCATCGTGCGGCAGCGAAGTAGTGCGCAAGCCGAGACAATGGCAATAAAGAAGCGGATGATGTCCTTGATAGAAATGTGCACGGCAGTGTCGGTATACAGGTCGAACAATGCTGCTCTAGGAAATGCGAGATCTTCTTGCCCGCGGGTCGTCGAGGAGGAAGGCTCCGCGATCAGCATGCCCGCCTGAAGCATCCGGCGGATCAGTTCCGCTGTGTTGCAAGCAGTAGGAGCCAGCAATGAGTCCGAGCTTGTCGGGCTCGTGGGTCGGGGCCAACCATGGACGAAAGTCGCAAGTAGGTCGCATTCGGGTGCGCCAACGGCACTGTACTCGTCCGAACGCAAGTCGAGCAGCACGACGTGACTACCGATGCGGCGGGCGCGTACTGCGGGCGCAAGGCTATAGAGTTGACTGGCTTCGCTCAGCGGCGAGATCGCCGAGGACCTAGGCGCTATCCGTGTGTCCCGCATGACGAGTTCCGTGATTGTTCATAATCTGGCGAACATGACCGCTGCTCGGCGTCGAATGCCCGGTGGAGGCCGCACCGCATCGCGTGCGCGTTCACCGATGACCGCCACCGAATCAGCCGCCGGGTCATAGACTTCGCGCCACTGATGTAACTGGCCAATTCAATCATGATTGGCTCTCGAGGATGTCGTTTGCTCACGCGTTCGCCGTACGTGGCATTGAAATGCTTGCCGGCGTCCATTCGGTTGGCGGCCCGATCTCGCCACGGCCCTTCGAGTTGAGCGCTCCAAGAAGCCCCGCGCAGCGTTAGCTGCGCGGGGTGCGTGCTGTGGCCTTACGTTTCGTGAGTCCAAGCAGCAGTTGGAGAGATGCTAGTACTGTGGGCTGCTCGAGAACGTGCTACGCAGACAGGAGTCGCCTTCCTGCTGACCCTGGCTGTCGATCGCATTCACGCCGGTGACCGACTTCGTTGCTTCTGAAGCCGTGCCGAGTCGTACGAGGTTGCTCATGATGCTCTCCTTGCAAATTGCCTGATTTGTTGATGCCGCGGTTCTGCGGCAAGCGAAAGTTGCGCTCGCAGACGGCACGAATCAAGCAGGCTTCGCAACGCCTCTCTTAGCGACGAATCCGGAACAGGCGAACTGCGAACTCATTCCGCAAGACGTGCAGTTGCATGACGTGCGACCTGTCGCCGGTTCCGGAGATATTCGGTATACGCATCAGCAGCTTGCTGCATACGGTCGTTCCCATAATCCAAGCCGCATCACCGTCACTGAACGCGCTCGGCGGCATATCTTGAATAGGCCCGCTTCGTAAACCGTCGAAGTGAACCTGTTCTCGGTCATGGAACTAGGGGCTTAACCCCCCATAGAAGTGAACGGCGGGAGATGGGTACCACCGCGTGATCGTGAAGGCCGGGAATAGGCGGTAACTATCTGCGTGCGGTGAGCGTGGAGTGATATTGCGGACGAATTGCGCTTACTCCGGTCTTCGTGAGGTACGTGCGCTACTAACCTCGCAGCGATGTCTCAGCCGTCCATTGCGAGACACGGGCCCGCTACGGCCCAACGGAACGAAATTGGGAGTGGGGATTCGGTCGACGACCAATCGTCTAATAGGCAAGAACTGGACACTTCGCGGCAACCCACTGCCTCGAGACAATCGAAAACCAAAGCGTGGTGGACTCGTGTAGGGAGCAACGGCGCGGTGACGGACTTTGGCTTTCGAACCGTCTTGCTCAGTAGGGACATTGTACCTAGCCAACCGAGTTCAACTTGACCGAGAAGTGCTCCCTGACAGAGAAGTATCGAATAGCCTGGTTGTCGTTAGCCCTTCTGGTCTCGCTCGTCGTTTCCAACAAGGCAGCGGCCGCGGACCTCAGGCCGTGGACGGTCCAGGATTCTGTGGCGGTCCGGTATTTCGTCTCGAACGAATACGTGCCAGGCACGCTCGGTCCAGCTCCGCCGATGCTTCAGGTATCTCCCGATCGTCGCTACGTCTTCTTTATTGCACGGCGAGGAGATTTGTCATGTGACTGCAACGAGTATGTGCTTTACGTCTTCTCAAGTGAGCAACTCGCCGCTCGCCTGAAATCCAAGTCTTCTTTCCCGCGAACAGTTGACCCAATACATCGGCTCGTTTTTCGCAGCGGCCGCTCCGCCATGAATGAACAGCCAATCACATTGGCTCGATGGGAGGGCAGTCGTCACTTGGCCTTTCTTGGTATACAGAACAACGGCCCCCGGCGAGTGTATAGGTTAGACGTAGAGAGTGGCGCGCTAACTGCGCTTACGAGCCCGGACGAGGACGTCGTGCAGTTCTCGTCGCGAGGCGAGTTTCTCATCTATGGCGTACTTACCGAGACCTCGAGAGTCAGGGCACAAAATCGGTATCCGGCCTTCCGCGTCACCGTTGACGACTGGTCTACGAGCAAGACGCGTACGATAACGTACTTCGCAAGGTCCAATGGATCGGCACCTTGGCGCATTGCAGCTCGGAGTGGATTTCGAGTCTCGGGAACAGTCGCGCAGCCACAGATATC
Source organism: uncultured Cellulomonas sp. (assembly GCA_964491965.1). Lineage (GTDB taxonomy): Bacteria > Actinomycetota > Actinomycetes > Actinomycetales > Cellulomonadaceae > Cellulomonas. The sequence goes on along the minus strand of CAZBIO010000205.1, from coordinate 7,856 downwards.
TCCGGACGGTCATTGGGCCGTAGTCATCGGAGCTCTCGATGAAACGCCAATACCGGAGGAATGGCGTCGTTATCGCTGGTCACGTGCGCTTCCTCAGCACATTCCGATTCGCTTCCTGCTCGTTGACCTGCGGCATCGCACGGTAGAACCCATGCTGAACGCGCCAGTCGGTGACGTGACGCGAGACGGAAGCAGTTACGAATTCTGGCCAAGATCGGAATGGCTCTCAGACAGTCGACGAATTGTCCTCGTGAACACGGCCTTGCCGTTCGCCACGCGCGACCAGCCCGATGTTGACGAAGAGCGCGAGAAACAAGGATATGTAGTCGTCTACGACGTAAGGTCACGTCGATGGTCAATACTCGAGCCGCGCTTTGGCGGCATGGGAAGTGCGCGCACTCGCATAAGTGCTGTGAAACTGCGGGGTTCTACGCGAAGTGAAATTGAGATTGAGCGCACACTGGCGACATTCCCGACCAGCCCAGCAGAAGGGAGCGTGTACACGTACTCGCCTGCCAGCGACCGGTGGATGCGACATTCGATGAGTCCCCTCGCGATTCCGAAGCTAAAAGAGCTAGACGCCGGAACCGTGCGTCTCGCCGATGGCGTTTCGGTCTTCGCGCGCGAAAGCGCAAACGATCCTCCCCAGATATTTGCTTCCAACGGAAGTGCTGAGCTGTCACTGACTGGGCCCGACTCAGCTCTTGACGGCATTTGGCGCGCCACCGTTCAGACGATAACGTGGCGCGAGCAGGACGGAAAAGAAAGCCGGGGCGGCCTTATGCTGCCCCGTGATTTCGTGCGAGGACACCCGGTGCCGCTGGTAATCGAGGCATATTCCTGGAGTCCAAAGTACTTCCGGCCGTCAGGTCACGCACATTCGGTGTACGGAGGCCAGGCGCTGGTGGCAAACGGCATTGCCGTACTTGCATTGAACATTCCCGCTGTCGATACCGATTGGCAAACAAAGATCGGTCCTATTGAGGGTGAAGCATTCGTAAATAGGCTAGATGCAGCCGTACAGCGGCTCGCGAAAGATGGCTACGTCGATCCAACACGAGTGGGTTTGATGGGCTTCTCCAGAAGCGGCATGAATGTGTTTCACGCGATCACAAATCCTCAGCACGTGGATTTTGCAGCTGCTGTGGTCGGGGACACTGCAGCATATGCTATCGGTCAGTATATCCACTGGGGTGCAACAACTGATACCGAGCGCAATCTCGATGACCTTCGCGCATGGGATGAGGAGATTTTCATGGGTGGATCGCTTTGGGGGAAGGGGCGGTCCACCTGGCTTAAACGCGATCCGATGCTCAATGCGAATCGAGGTCGAGCGGCGCTCCTTGTGGCGGAGGCAAATTCGGATCCATGGCAGGCGCGCCTTTGGCTCGGCGCGTTTCGGCTCAATCGACGTCCTCTGGAGTACCTACTTCTGCCTGAGGCAGCACATCAGTACCAACGCCCGCGTGAGCAAGAAGCAGCCACGGAAGCTGGAGTGGACTGGATGAACTTTTGGCTCACTGGCCATGAGAATACGACCCCGGATGAGGTGGAACGAAACAGTCGCTGGCGCCAAATGCGTGAGCTAAACGACTCGCGAATGACGAACATGCAGTCGGACGGTTCCGGCGCGTCGTCCACCTCAGCAGAGGGGTTAGAAGATTGATGTCTTCTGCAAGTCCTCGAGTCATCTCTGGTGCTCACTGAGATACGTGGAGCTAGCTTGGTTCTGTCAGCGACGCCGATACGCTGGTTCTGCAATAACGGATAGTCATTTTCGGTTCGTCTCTCTCATGGTGAATATTGATATCGAACGATATTTTCACGGCCTCGGCCGTGAACTACCTAAAGGCTTAGGCGCGGAGTAGTTATGCGCGCAAGACGCAGAACCGTGGTTTCGGTTACCTCTCGGCTCACACTTTGTTGCGCCATTGTCTTTTGCTCCGCTGTAACTGCTGGCCGGACACATGGAGCAATGGTCTCCATTGAAGCAGGGGATCCGGCCTCCTCATTCAAGCAGTTGGTGAAGCAAACAGGTGTACAACTTCTTTATGAGCCCGAGGTCGTTGAAGGTAGAACAACGCAGGCCGTCGCTGGCGACTTGAATGCTTCGAAGGCGCTCGAGTTGATGCTTGCCGGGACGGGACTGACATTCACGAGCGTGAACGCATCAACGATCGTGATTCGCCAGCCGCATGCTCTTCAGTCAGGACCAAAGAGACTGATAAATGACAATGCGAATAGCAGCGGCGGGCTCCCGGTTCCGGAGAATGTGACGCCGCAGAGGCGCGACAAGGAGCAGGCTGGCGTTCCTGAAATTGTCATCAAGGGTGCAAAGAGCCTGAATACTGATATCAGGCGAGGAGAGGACGATCCACAGCCTTACGTCGTGTTCACGAGGAAGGAAATCGAGCGCACAGGTGCGCGGTCAGTCGAAGATTTCCTGCGACAGCAGCTCACTGCCGACGCGTCGAACGTGGGGAATCTACTTTCGGCCTCGTCGACATCGCCAGTCATAACTAGCAGCATAAACCTACGTGGCTTGGGCTCGGGGCAGACGCTTATACTCGTAGACGGCCGGAGGCTAGCTGGGCCAAGTGATCACAACGGCGGAACGCTGCAGCCGGATATCAATGGGATTCCACTTTCCGCGATCGAGAGGATCGAAGTTCTCCCAACAACGGCCTCTGGAATCTACGGTGGCTCCGCAACGGGCGGTGTGATCAACATTGTGCTTCGCCGCGATTACAGCGGTTTTGAGACGAAACTGAGCTACGGCAACACATTTGATGCGGTGGGTCGCACCCGTAGTATCGATGTGAGTGGTGGACTTAACTTAGAAGGAGGTCGGACGAACGTAATTTTCGCTGGTGCGTTGTCAGACGGGGAGCAGATCTTTCTCGGTGATAGACGGTTCGTGCAGCGCGCGCGTGAGCATATCGTCGCGAAGAGTCCGTTTGGTTATGGCGCTCTGGCAGCGCCCAATCCTCCAAGTAGCGCCACGACAAATATTCAGAGCAGTGACGGTTCGAATCTTCGGTTCAAGCCTGCGTTCGGTGGCGCGGTTCTTCCATCGTCTCGGACATTCGTACCATATGGTTATGCCGGCCCTTCTTCAGACGGCGGAACCGCTTTGGGGGATAACGCCGGATCCTTCAATCTCGACCTGGCGCCTACGTTACAGGTCGATGGAAAGGACAGGGCGGTAGCAAGCGGACCAACTTTTAAATCGATCATGACCAGTGCTCGGCGCCAATTCAGTTCGTGGCTCGCTGGTTTCGTCGATGGATCTATTGCCCGGACGAAGACGGTGGCGGAGGGGTACGGCAATTCAGGTACAGCGACCTTCAATCTTGCCGGGTCCGCTCCGCAGAACCCATTCACGAACGCTATTCGCGTTACTGTTCCGCTCAGCGGGATTTCAGATGCGCGGCGCGAGAGCGAGTATCGGAGCAATCGTATTGCACTAGGTGCAATCGCGACGCTTTCGGATAGTTGGAGCGCATCAGCAGATTTCACATGGAATGAGACGGAGCAAAGGTCGACCGCCTATCGCGCGTTCGATGCTACGTCAGCACGCACTGCGGTCAGCAACGGCCTGACACCTGATGGCGCGGCATTCGATGTCTTCGCAGACGCGTCTGCGTTGGACTTTGGTCGGTTTGTATTGCCAATGCCCATTAACGTCGTCTCGCCGAGCAAGGCAACATCGCGTGATTTGGCATTCCGCGCCAGCGGGCCGCTTCCATGGATTTTCCCAGGTGAGAGGCCAACGCTTTCTGCCGTGATCGAGCGGCATTGGGATAGAGTCGATCCAAGCCTCTTCCAGACCTCTGCTACAGTCTCAATTCTAGCTCCCAGTGTCTCGCAGGCTGTCAACAGTGCGTATTTGGAGCTGCTTTGGCCGATCGTCTCGCGAGATGCTGGAGTCTCGTGGGCCAAGCGTATAGACCTGCAGATCGCCGGCAGGTTCGACGATTACAAGACAAGCGGGTCAAGCGCCGTAGTTGAGATAGGTGGCGTGCCGACGTCTAGTCCTATACCTGCAAGTAATCGGACAACATCAGTCGATCCCACCGTGGCAATGAAGTTTCAACCAGCTGATGACGTCACCCTTCGTGCGAGCTATGGAACCGGCTTTCTGCCGCCCGGGCCAAATCAGCTATCTACAACTAGCACTGTCGTCACAAATGCGGGTGGCCTGACGGATCCGCTTCGCGGCAACGAACTCCTCGGGTCTTTCGCTGACGTCGAAGGTGGCAATTCGAGCCTAAGGCCAGAGACATCTGTCAATCGATCAGCTGGACTGGTGTTGACGCCTCGGATAGTACCGAATCTGCGGCTGAGCGTTGATTGGACGAAGATAACGAAGAAGGATGGCATTGCAAACATAGTCTCCCCGGATGGCACGCTACAGGGACTTCTAGATGCATACATTCAGGTCGCCCCGGAGCGACTTGCGCGTGCCGCTCCGTCTGATGGATTCGCTGTGGGTCCAATCCTCGCGTGGGACGCCACGTTGCTAAACATTAGCTCGTTGAAAGTAACCACGTGGGACTATGCGGTTGATTACCTGTTCACGGCGACGCAGCTTGGTAGCATCACCTGGGCTGCGCGAGCGACCCAGCTTTCTCATAGTCAGTCCCAGGTCACTCCACTAGCTCCATTGCAGGAATTTGCGGGAACGAGCGTGGCGGTAAAGTGGCGCGCGACGACATCGCTCCAATTGGAGCATCGGAACTGGACGGTCTCATGGACGACACGGTGGCTGGATCGCTACTTCTTGGATATCAGTCATGCGCTGGTGCCCAACCAAGGAGCAGCAACAGTTCCTAGCCAGATTTACCATGACTTGTTGCTTGCCTACAGACCGGGCGGCGGGTCGGGCGTCGGGCGCGCATCGGGAGTGCTGAAGGGAATGGAGTTCCAGCTTGGCTTAACTAACGTGTTTGATCGGAAGCCGCCGATAGATGTTAACGCGCCCTACTACTACTCGTTGTTGGGGGATCCGCGGTTGGCCAGCTATTACTTCTCCATGAAGAAGAGCTTTTGAGCTGCGCGCGCATTACTGTGCGTAGGCAGGTCAGCTTGATGACGGAGCGCGTCCTCATTGCTCCAGGCGCCGCGCCTTCGCGTGGCGCTCAAGCAGACGAATGCGCTGTTCGTGGAGCATGAGCGTATCGCCCTGTGCATGCCGCTCGAGCCGCATGGATCTCTTGTAGCGCGTCTCGAAGTTGTGTACAGCCAGACACCGCCGACGCCAGCGGGGCGCACTTTGGCGAAGTTCGTTCGACGATGAGCGCGCCAAAGCAAGCAGCAATATCGGTTGGATCGACCGACTCTGGCAAACCCACCCGGTGCCGCGGAAACTCGTACCAACGCGTCAAGGCCGAGGCCGACTGCACGATCACGTCAGGGGCAAAACGACGCGTGTGTCGGCCGCAAGCCAAACCATCCCAACGAAGTGAGGCCACGATGAACCATCACATTGTCTTCGCGTCCTTACTGGGCCTCACGCTCGCATCGCGACTCGCGATCGCGACACCTGCGGCGTCTTCACCTCCCGCTCACGCAGAAGCGCAGGCACAGCAAGCCCCCCAGTACCAGGTCTACGCCATCCGCTACGGCACCCTCAAAGACATACCGTCAACGCCCTCGTTCCAGGCGCCGACCCCAGTCGCAAAATCGACACCGCGCTGATGATGTGGCTCATCCGCGGCAACGGGACACACCATCCTCGTCGACACCGGCTTTTACCGCCAGCGCTTCATCGAATCGTGGAAGCCCGCGGCGTACGTGAAGCCCAGCGCCGCGATCGCAGGCCTCACACTCAAACCGGAACAGATCACTGACGTCATCATCACCCACCTCCACTGGGATCACGCGGATGGCATCGATCTCTTCCCAAAAGCACAGATCTGGATCCAGAAGCACGAATACGACCACTACGTCGGCGCAGCCTGGCCCGCCGCCTACGACGAGTTCCGTAAGACTTGCCAGAGCGGACCCGCCGCCAAGACGCAAGCCGATACAGCGTGCGACACCGCCAACCCCGCCACCGATGGCGTCGAAGGCGTGTACGCCGAAGACATACTGCCGCTCGTCAAACTCATCACCGAAGGCCGGCTCCACCTCATCGACGGCGACAACAAACCGATTCTGCCCGGCATCACCGCCTACACCGGCGGCAAACACACCTACGAATCACAAGCGATCGGCGTGAACACAGCCTCCGGCACCATCGTCCTCGCAAGCGACAACATTTACCTCTACGAGAACATCGAGAAGCACGCCCCCATCACCGAGACGTCCGACCCCGTGTCGAACGTACGCGCTCAAGACCGTATGAAGGCTCTCGTCTCCGATCCCATATAGATCATCCCAGGACACGACCCGACCGTTTTCACCAAATTCAAGACTGTCGCCCCAGGCATCGCGAAGATCGAGTGAGCCACACTACCAACCACTAGCGCCTAGTCACTAGCAGGGGACACATCATGGCAACCACCGAACAGACCATGCAGGTCGGACGAGTCGCCGCGCGCGATTCAGGCCCCAGGTCCAGACCCTCCTCACGAACGCTCAAGCACTCGCGTTCCTACGCATCGCGGTCGGCACCCTGTTCCTCATCTTCGCCCAATACAAAATCCTCTCAACCGAATTCATCGGGGGAGGCGGCTTCCAGTACTGGATCAACCTCTTCATCAAAGACGGCGCCTATCCGTTCATGAAGCCCATCCTCCAAGGCTTCGTACTCGACCACGCCACCGCTATCGCCATCCTCGCTACCTACGGCGAGCTCGCCATCGCCATCTCGCTCATCAGCGGATTGCTGGTTCGCGTTGCGTCCATCTTCGGCGCCATCTTCATGCTGACACTACTCTTCTCCGCCAACTACCCAGGCCCGGACGTCCCACTGTGGCGGTACTTTGGCTACTCACTAGAACACTCGGTCTTCTTCCTCTGCTTCGCGACCTTCGCACTCACGAACGCATCGCAGTCGCTATCGATCACCCACACACAGTGGTGGGGGACACTGCGGAAACGCGTTCGATAGTTCGTGTCGCGCGAGACCCTTCGTTGCATGAATGCACGTGGCGACAGCCAGGTAACGTGGCTAGGGAACTTGCTGGCACGTCAGGCCGAGCCGTAGTTGATTCGCGTAGTCCATCGCGACGGCCAGGCCACTAGCGCGGCTTCCGGCGCTCGACTTGCGGATAGTCAACTGCAATCCGGTTGAGCTCATCCCAGCCGATCTTGTGCCCGTAGCGTGTGTTCTTGGGATACCAGACAACCGAACCCTTCGAGACTTCCAGTTTCCCCAGGACGACGCCATCACGCTTGACGAGGAAGTGAACATCGGCCTTACCGAGCTCGCGGGTCGGCAAGTCGAACATAACTTTGTGTGCCACAATCCGCGGAGCCTCAGTGAGATGGCTTACGGGGGCTCTTCGTACCCGGCTTCCCCGTATATGGGTTCACGTTTCCTCTTGTGGACCAGTTGTTCAATCGAGAACTATCCGGATTCGTGGCTCGATGAGGCGGCACGTAGGTGCCGCGCTTGGTGACGTGTCCCCGCACGGTATGAGAGCCGGGATTTGCGAGTGTCGGCGCGGCCGTGAACACGGTGATCACTACGGCAATGGCGAGGGCTTTCGTACGCATCGAGTGCTCCTATTGATATCGCGCGGTGAGTTGAGAGCCGGAGAGTGCACGCTCGAGATCGCCGCGCATCTGCGCGAAGATCTGCTTGTACGCATCGAGCGATGATTGGCGAATCGCGGACTTCATGCCGAAGGCGCCGGCCCAGAACATCTTGCTCCCCTGCGTTGCACCCTCCGCGCGGTAGGCCTTTT
>CAZBIO010000204.1:0-2634 GCA_964491965.1 uncultured Cellulomonas sp. | reverse complement strand
CGCCCCGTCGCCGGCAGCGTAAGCGCGATCGGGCCGCCCTCCCGGCTCCCGCTCCCCGACCACCTCGGCCCCGTTCTACGGGCCGCCAGGGTCCCGACGCCCGGCCAGGTGCCGCGCCCACGCGACGAGCGCGTGCAGGTCGGCGGCACCGAGCCGCGTGCGCGCGCCGGTCAGCAGGCGCATCAGGGCGTCACCGCGTGACGGGTCGTGCGCGGCGGTGAGCAGCGCGACGAGGTCCACCACCTCCGGCGCCTCGAGCAGCCCGCCCAGGCCGACCACCTCGACGGGCAGCCCGCGCGCGAGCAGCGCCCCGTGCAGCCTCTCGAACTGCGACCGGCGGCGGCACAGCACCGCGGCGGTCACCGGCTCGCCACGCTCGGCGGCGTGGGGGCCGACGCCCGCCCCGTCCGGGCCGCGCCAGTGCTCCGCGACGAACGCCGCGACCTCGTCGGCCTCGTCGTCCACCGTCGCCGTGAACCGGGCCTCGACGCTGCCCTCGCACGCCTTCGGACCGGCGGCGAGCAGGGGCACGTCCACGCGCGCCGCGAGCTCGTCACGCAGCGGTGCGGACACGGCGTTGGCCACCTGGAGCACCCGCCGGTCGTTGCGGAACGACGCCGACAGGTGGAACACCGCCGCGGGGACACCGTCCGCCGTCGCGAAGTCACGCGGGAAGCGGGTCAGGCCGCCCGCGCTCGCCCCGCGCCAGCCGTAGATCGACTGGTGCGGGTCGCCGACGGCGGTCACCGGGTGCCCGTCGCCGAACAGCGCCTTGAGCAGTTCCAGCTGCGCGTAGGAGGTGTCCTGGTACTCGTCGAGCAGCACCACCCGGAACCGGTCCCGCTCCAGCGCCCGCACCTCGGGAACCCGGCGCGCGAGCCGCGCCGCGAGCGCCACCTGGTCGCCGAAGTCGATCGCGTCGGTGACGCGCTTGCGCTCCCGGAACGCCGCGACGACGTCCAGCAGCCGCACGCGCGCCTCGAGCGACGCGGCGATCCGTTCCATCTCCGCGGCGGCGCTCCGCTGACGCGAGCCCTCCGGCGTGGCGCGCAACGCCCCCGCGATCCGGGCGATCTGCTGCGCCGCCTCCCGCAGCTCCAGCAGGTGCTCGTCGAGCGCCCCCGCCAGGTCGAGCACGGCATCCGTGACGGTGCTCACCGCGTAGTCGACGTCGAGGTCCCCCGCCCACGACTCGACGATCGAGTCCGCCACCTGCCACCGCGCCGCCTCGCCGAGCACCCGCGACCCCGGCTCCATCCCGAGCCGCAGCGCGTGGTCGGCGACGAGCGAGGCCGCGTACGCGTTGTACGTGGCGACCGACGGCCGTTCGAGGCGGCCGAGCGGGTCGTGCTCGCCCGTCAGGCCGAGCCCCGAGGCACCCGGGAGCGTCACGTGCTCCTCGATCGCGGCCCGCGCCAGCGCGCGCAACCGGCGCATCACGCGGCGCTCCAGCTCGCCCGCGGCCTTCCGCGTGAAGGTCAGGCCCAGCACCTGTGCGGGGGCGACGAGCCCGTTCGCCAGCAGCCACACCACCCGGCCGGCCATCGTCGCCGTCTTGCCCGACCCTGCGCCCGCGACGACCAGCGCGGGCGCGAGCGGCGCCTCGATCGCCTCCGCCTGCTCGTCGGTCGGCAGGTCGCGGTCGCGCAGGAGGCGGGCGATGTCCTGCGCGGACAGCAGCGGCGCCGTCACGAGACCACCTGCTTGCCCTCGGGCCGCAGCGGGCACGACGAGCGCACCGGGCAGAAGTCGCAGAAGTCGTTGCGGCGCGCGACGTAGGCCGAGGACGCCATCAGGTCCGCGGCCGTGTCGACCAGGGTGCGGACCGCCGCCGTCCGGGTCTCGTCGAGCCCCTGCTGGTCGCGCTTGACCCCCGCCTTGCCCTCGGCGAGGTAGCGCAGCTGCGCGCTCTCGCTGCGGACCCCGGGCGGCAGGTCCTCGAACGCCCCCGAGTCGACCGCGAGCTGGTAGATGCCCAGCTGCGCGTGCTCCTCGGCCTCGGAGCCGGGGATCGCCCGCCCGGTCTTGAGGTCCACCACCCGCACCCGTGCCGGGTCGCCGTCCGGCGCCGCCTCGATGCGGTCCACCTTGCCGTGCACCGCCGCGCGCTCCGTCTCCAGCCGGAACTCGGCCTCAACCAGCAGCGGCGCACCGGCGGTGGCGAGGTAGGCGGCCAGCCGTTCCACCATCCCGCCCGCCTTGCGCCGCATCGCCTCCCCCGCCCAGCCGGGCCCGAGGCCCAGCCGGGGCCACAGCGCGTCGAGCGCCTGCGTCAGATCGGCGGCGTCGCCCATCGGGTGCTCCTCGGCGACGGCGTGGATCAGCGAGCCCAGGCCCTGCTGGGACGACGAAACCGTGGTGCCGCCCGCCGCCTCCAGCGCCCACCGCAGCGAGCACGTGTGGACCTGCTCCACCTTCGACGGGGAGACCGGCACGCGGGTGCCCGCCGGCCACAGCGGCTCGTCGGTCGACTGCTCCGCCAGCCCGTGCCACTGCGAGGGATCGGCCCCGGGAACGCCCGCGGCCGCCAGCCGCGCGAGGACCCGTGCCGCGTCGGGGTCGGGCGCGCCGCTCGCCGCGGTGCCTTCGAGCCGCGCGCGCAGGCGAGCCACCAGCCCCCGCAGGTCCAGTGGC
>CAZBIO010000203.1:0-4131 GCA_964491965.1 uncultured Cellulomonas sp. | reverse complement strand
CGGGCACGGGGAACCAGGCGGACGGGGCGGCGAGCAGCCGGCGCAGGGCGGCGAGGGCGCCGCCGGTCATCGCGGGGAACTGGCCCGCCCGGGAGCGGGCGACCACCGGCTCCGACCACGACGCCGAGATCACCAGCTCGTCGAGCGCGCGCACCACGTCGTCGTGCACGTGGTCGAACAGCTGCCCGAACGTGCCGCCGAGCACCACCTCGTCGATGTCGACCGTGTTGACCACGCCGGCCAGGGCGACGCCGAGCGCGCGCGCCGCGGTCGCGACGGCGAACCGGGCCCGCGGGTCCCCGGCGGCGACGGCGGTCGCGAGGTCGTGCACGGTCGCCTCGGGGCGCAGCCCGGCCGAGCGGAGCATCGCCTCCTGCCCGGCGCGCGCCTCGAGCGTGCCGCGCGACGGGCCACCGGCGACGCTCGGGTCGACGACCACGTGGCCGATCTCACCGCTCCAGCCGTGACGCCCGCCGAAGATCTCGCCGTCGAGCACCAGGGCGCCGCCGACGCCGACCTCTCCCGAGACGTAGACGAAGCTCGGCGGCCGCCCGCCGCGACGCGCGTGCGACTCGGCGCGGGCCGCGAGGTTGGCCTCGTTCGCCAGCGTGGGCGCGAGGCCGGCCAGGCCCGGTGCGACTTCCGCGAGGATCCCGACGACGTCCACGTCCCGCCAGCCGAGGTTCGGGGCGAGCCGCAGCGGCCCGTGATCGGAGTCGACCAGTCCCGGCAGCGCGAGCGAGGTGCCCACCACGCGCACGCCCCCGGCCCGCAATCGGCGCACCGCCTGCTCCGCGATGCCGGCGAGCCGCCCCAGCACCGCTTCCGGGTCCTGCCGGCGCAGGTCGTCGGCCTCGATGCGCTCGACGAGCACCTCGCCGGCGAGGTCGATCGCCCGCAGCCCGAGGTAGTCGACGTTGACCTCCATGCCGATGCCCGCGAACGTGCCGGCCGCGGGGGCCAGCGGGACGGCGGGACGGCCGGCGCGGCGCGCCTGGCGCGGCAGCAGCTCTCGCACCATCCCCGCACGCACCAGCTGGTCGACGAGCGCCGTCACGCTCGGCCGGCCCAGGCCGGTCCCGGCGGCGAGCTGCGCGCGCGAGGGCGGCTCCGCGGCGTCCACCACGTAGGCGAGCGCGAGCGAGAGGTTGTGTTCCCGCAGGTGCTGTTGGCGGGCCACTCCGACCGGCGCCGTACGGCGCCCGGAACGGGCGGGCCGCCAGGGGTCGTCGGCGCTTCGCACGCGCCGACCCTACGACCCCGGGCGGGACTTCGGCCTCTTTGACACCCCCGTTCGGCCTGGATAAGTTCGCAGATGCAATTAATCCCTCGCGCGCCCGCGCGCCCCGCTCGATGAGGAGACCCCTGTGGCGGAGAACCCCGACATCAAGTTCTCGTTCGGTCTGTGGACCGTCGGTTGGCGGGCCATGGACCCGTTCGGTGACCCGACCCGGCCCGCGCTGGACCCGGCCGAGTCCATCCACAAGCTCGCCGAGGTGGGCGCGTGGGGCTTCACCTTCCACGACAACGACGTGTTCCCGTTCGACGCGGACGACGCCGACCGCCGTGCCCGCATCGACTCCGTGAAGAAGGCGTCGGCGGAGACCGGCCTGGCCGTCGAGATGGTGACGACGAACACCTTCACCCACCCGATGTTCAAGGACGGCGCGTTCACGTCGAACGACCGCGGCATCCGCCGCTTCGGCCTGCGCAAGATCCTCCGCAACGTCGACCTCGCCGCCGAGCTCGGGGCGCAGTCGTTCGTCATGTGGGGCGGCCGCGAGGGCGCCGAGTACGACAACTCGAAGGACCTCTACGCCGCGCACGCCCGCTACGCCGAGGGCATCGACACCGTCGCCGCCTACATCAAGGAGCGCGGCTACGACATGACGATCGCGCTCGAGCCGAAGCCGAACGAGCCCCGCGGCGACATCTTCCTGCCGTCGATCGGCCACGCGCTGGCGCTCATCGCGACGCTCGACAACGGTGACATCGTCGGCCTCAACCCCGAGACCGGCCACGAGCAGATGGCGACCCTCAACTACACGCACGGCCTGGCCCTCGCGCTGTACTGCGGGAAGCTCTTCCACATCGACCTCAACGGCCAGCACGGGCCGAAGTTCGACCAGGACCTCGTGTTCGGGCACGGCGACCTGCTGTCGGCGTTCTTCACCGTCGACCTGCTGGAGAACGGCTTCCCGGGCGGCGGCCCGCGCTACACCGGCGCCCGCCACTTCGACTACAAGCCGTCCCGCACCGAGGGCTACAAGGGCGTGTGGCAGTCCGCGCGGGCGAACATCGACACGTACCTCGGCCTGGCCGCGAAGGCGAAGGAGTACCGCGAGGACCCGGCCGTCGTCGAGGCGATGAAGTACGCGGGCGTGTTCGACCTCGGCACGCCGACGCTCGCCAAGGGCGAGACGTTCGACCAGTTCCTCGCCGACCGCACCACGCGCGAGGACTTCGACGTCGACGCCGCCGCCGCGCGCGAGTACGGCCTGGTCCAGCTGCACCAGCTCGCGCTGCTGCACCTCATCGGCTGACACCCCCCATTCGCAGCGTCCGAGGAAGTGTGGGGTAGAACCCCCACTTCCTCGGACGTTGCGATTCTTCGACGAGGAGGAACCCATGACATTGGTTGCGGGCGTGGACTCGTCCACGCAGTCGTGCAAGGTCGTCGTGCGCGACGCGGCAACCGGGGCGCTGGTGCGCACCGGACGCGCGTCGCACCCCGACGGCACCGAGGTGGCGCCACGGCACTGGTGGGACGCCCTCCAGACGGCGATCGCGGAGGCGGGCGGCCTCGATGACGTCGCCGCCGTCGCGGTCGGCGGTCAGCAGCACGGCATGGTGACGCTCGACGAGTCGGGCGAGGTGGTCCGTGACGCGCTGCTGTGGAACGACACCCGCTCCGCCGACTCGGCGCTCGACCTCATCGCCGAGATGGGCGGCCCGGCCGCGTCGGCGAAGGCGTGCGGCTCGGTGCTCGTCGCGTCGCTGACGATCACCAAGCTGCGCTGGCTGCGCGACGCCGAGCCGGACAATGCCCGGCGGGTGGCCGCGGTGGCGCTCCCCCACGACTGGCTCAGCTGGAAGCTGTCCGGCGCGGCCGGCTTCGACACGCTGTGGACCGACCGTTCCGACGCGTCCGGCACCGGGTACTGGTCCCCGTTCGACGAGGGCTACCGGCCGGACCTGCTCGAGCGGGCGCTCGGCTCAGTGCCAGCCCTCCCGCGCGTCGTCGGGCCGTCCGAGGCCGGCGGCACGCTCGCGGGCGGCTCGGCGCTGCTCGGCCCCGGTGCCGGGGACAACGCCGCCGCGGCGCTGGCGCTCGGCCTGACGCCGGGCGACGTCTCGGTGTCGGTGGGCACGTCGGGCGTGGCCGGCGCGGTCTCGGCGACGCCCACGGCGGACGCGAGCGGCCTGGTGGCCGGATTCGCCGACGCCACGGGCAACTACCTGCCGCTGGCGGTGACGCTCAACGCGTCGCGGATCCTCGACTGGGCGTGCGCCCTGCTCGGCGTGGACCACGGCGAACTGTCGCGACTCGCGCTGTCGGCGCCCGTCGGCGCCGAGGGCGTGGTGCTCGTCCCCTACTTCGAGGGCGAGCGGACGCCGAACAAGCCGCGGTCCACCGCGTCGCTGCACGGCCTGCGGCTGGGCAACTCCACGCCGGCGAACATCGCACGCGCCGCCGTCGAGGCGCTGCTGTGCTCGCTCGCCGACGGGATCGACGCGCAGCGGGCGCTCGGTGTCCCGGTCAGCCGCGCGTTCCTCGTCGGCGGCGGCGCGAAGTCGGAGGCGGTGCGCACGCTCGCGCCGGCGATCCTCGGCGTCGACGTCGTGGTGCCGACGCCGGGCGAGTACGTGGCCGACGGTGCCGCGCGGCAGGCCGCGTGGGTGCTCGCCGGTGGCCCGACCCCGCCGGCGTGGCAGCCCGAGGAGGCGCCCGAGCTCCTCTCGGCCGACCCCACCCCGCAGGTCCGCGAGCAGTACGCGGAGGCTCGGGAGCTGACGGTCGACCGCGGCTGACGGTTTCCCCCTCATCCCCTTCTCGTTGCGTCCGAGAGTTGTGGCGCTAGAGGCCCACAACTCTCGGACGCAAGGGAGCGGCGAGGAAGGGGACGACGA
>CAZBIO010000202.1:0-17233 GCA_964491965.1 uncultured Cellulomonas sp. | reverse complement strand
ATCTCGACGCCGGGAACGCCGTCGGCACTCAGCAGGATCACTCGTGCTCGCCGCACCAGTCCCGCTGGTGCAGACGGACGCGCCACGATCTCCTCGAGCTCCAGCCGCTGTTTAGCTCTGATCTGCATTGCGATGGTTCGTCCCATGATGCACGGGATGAACCATTGCGATGGTGATGTTATTTCGACGGCGGTGCACTAGAGATGTCCTCGCAGGGAAAGCCATACTACCTTCGTGAGCTCGTCGAGCTCCTCAGAGACGATGGTCGACTGTCTCAAGTCGATGGCGTCTGGAAACTCAAGCGCGAGACCGACGTGCCCGTCGTCCCCCCTCGCTTTCAAGGAACATACATGCCCGTCTGGTTCGGGTTCTCGATGGCGACGCCTTAGCTCAGGAAGCGGTCCGATATGGCGCGTGTGCTGGGACAACATTCGACGCCCAGCTGGTTGCGGAGGCCCTTCGTGAACCCGCAAGTCGCGTCGGAGCACTGCTCGGATCAATCGAACGCAGCACCGGGCTGATTCAGAGGGAAGGACGCACGACGACTTTTCGCTTCGACCACGACCTCACCCGCGATGCCGTCATCGAGGAACTTGGCGACTTCGCGCCTGAGATTCACCGGAAGCTCGCAACGCTTCTCGGAGGAAGGGACGACGTCCCCGCCGAGCAGGTCGCGTATCAGTTCCGCGCCGCAGGTGATCATCGGCTTGCCGGAGAATGGTATTTGCGAGCCGGCG
This sequence comes from uncultured Cellulomonas sp., assembly GCA_964491965.1. Lineage (GTDB taxonomy): Bacteria > Actinomycetota > Actinomycetes > Actinomycetales > Cellulomonadaceae > Cellulomonas. The sequence goes on along the minus strand of CAZBIO010000202.1, from coordinate 16,496 downwards.
ACCGCGCAGCAGAAGCGGCCCTCTTCGACGTCTCGCAGAAATGCGCTGAGCTCGCTGATTCGGAACTCGATCGCGCAAAGCTGGCGACCAACAGTGCGGAGCGTCTCCGCTCCACCGCTTCCATAGGTCGTGCGATGGTCGGTGGCGAGCTCTATGCAGACGCTGCCACGTTTCTCGAAGGGCGCATCTCCGCTCTGGGCGAAGCACGTGTTCCAGAGCTTCATCATCTCCTCGGACGATCGCTGGCTCGGCTTCCGGAGGAGTCGAAGCACCGGGGTTCGGTGTCCCATCTGCGGACCGCCATCGCAACGCTCGCGTCTGGCAAGGACGATGCGCTCCGGGCAGCGGTGCGCGCACGAGCCTGTCCCAGACCAGCCAGGACGGGCGCGAGCAACGATCTGGCTGACGCACCATCATGCGTTGATTGCCAGAGCCTCCCGAGGCGCCTTCCGGACAACCGACTCGCGGCGGCGAACCTCGTCGCGCACCGCCGGGATGATCCAGCGGCCGTAGTCCAGAGCGTCGTAGAGCGGCTCGTACCCGCGGTTCAAGAACGTCGTGACGCCGATGTCGTAGTAGTCGAGCAGCGCCGCAACGATCGTGTCGGGCGTGCCCACTAGGGCCGTCGAGTCGTGAGACGCGCCAACGGCGGTCGCGGTCGCCATCCAAAGCGCGCGATCGTGACGCTCGCCGCGCGCGGCGGCTGCCAGCAGGCGCTTCGTGCCCGTCCCCGGCACTCGCCCCGGGATCGGCTTGAAGTTGCGTTCCAGCTCGGCCTGGATCTCGTGGGCCTTGTCCCAGGCCTGTTCCTCGGTCTGCCCGATGATGAGACGCACCGACAGGCTCACGCGCGGCGGCTCCACTCCCGCGGCTGCGGCGGCTGCGCGCAGCTTGGCGATCTGCTCCTTCACGTCGGCCAGCGGCTCGCTCCACAGCGCATAGAGGTCCGTGTGCTGCACAGCCACAGGATAGACGGCATCCGAAGAGCCGCCGATCGAGATCGGGACGTGCGGCTTCGTGACCGGCTTGAGCGGCAGGAAGGCGCCTTTGACCTGGAAGTACTTGCCCTCGAAATCGAACGGCTCTTCGGACGTCCACGAGCGCCGCACGATCTCCAGATACTCGGCCGTTCGCGCGTAGCGTTCGTCCTTGTCCACGACCAGCTCGCCGTGCCCGGGCTCGGCGGTGATGCCGGTGATGGCGTGTAGCCGAAGCCGACCGCCGCCGGTGTAGTGGTCGGCCGTCGCGAAGGCGCGCGCCGCGATCGTGGGCGCCATCAGCGCGGGCCGGTGAGCGATCATGAACTTCAGGCGCTCCGTGTGCGAGGCGGCGTAGACCGCGGTCAGCAGTGGATCGTGCGTCAGCGTCAGCACGCTGTCGAAGCCGGCGTGCTCGTGGGCGCGGGCCAGGTCGCGCAGGTACGGAAGGTCAATCTTCCCCTGATTGCCTCCGCCGGGGCCGGCCAGCTGGTTGCGGGGAAACAGGCCCCCGACGAATTCGACGAGCATCGTGACTCCTTTCAAAGGTGAGCGGCGAAGTCCTTGACCACGTCGGTCAAGCGCCCGCGGATCTCGTCGCTGATCGTGATGCCACCCTGCGGGCGGCGTTCGAGCAGCTTGTCCAAAACGAAGAGCCCGGCCACGACGTGACGCGCGCCCAAGGCGCTCAGCACGGGCCGCAACGCGTAGTCGATCGCCAACACGTGGGCGAGCGTTCCGCCCGTCGCGAGCGGCAGCACGGCCTTGCCGGCGAGCCCGAACTGCGGCAGCAGATCCAGGAACGCCTTGAGGATGCCCGAGTACGCGGCCTTGTAGACAGGCGTGAGGACCACCACGCCGCTCGCGCGCTCGACGAGGCCGACGGCCTCGCGCAGCGCGGGCGCCTCGAGGCGCGCGTGCAGAAGATCCTCGGCGGGTAGATCGCGCACGTTGATGGCGGCCACCTCGAATCCGCGCGCCGTGAGGTCGGCGCCCACCTCGAGCGCCAGGTCGTGGGTGCGCGACGACGGTGAAGGGCTGCCGCTGATGGTGACGACGAGCGGCATCGCTACACGAGATCCAGCTGGTGCCCGAGCTTGGCCTGCTTGGCGCGCAAGTAGGCGACGTTCTCGGTGGTGGGCGCGATGATCAGCGGCACGCGGCCCACGATGCGCAGGTCGTAGCCCTCGAGCTCCGTGAACTTCGCCGGGTTGGTGCTCATCAGGCGGAGCGTCGTGACGCCAAGATCCGTCAGGATCTGGGCGCCGACGTCGTAGCTGCGGCCGTCGACGGGCAGGCCGAGGTCCAGGTTGGCCTCGACGGTGTCGCGACCTTCGTCTTGCAGGTTGTACGCCTGGAGCTTGCGCGCGAGGCCAATTCCCCGTCCCTCGTGCCCGCGCAAATAGACGACGACGCCCCTGCCCTCCTCCGCCACCTTGGCGAGCGCCGCGTCGAGCTGGCCACCGCAGTCGCAGCGCGAGGATCCGAAGATGTCGCCCGTCAGGCACTCCGAGTGAACGCGCACCAGGACGTTCTCGCGCCCGTGCACGTCGCCCATGATCAGCGCCACGTGCTCCGTGCCGTCCGCGGCCCGGTAGACGCGCGCCGCGAAGAGGCCGTGCTTGGTCGGCAGGCGCGCCTCGGAGGCCAGCGTGACCAGCGCCTCCGTGCGGCGCCGGTAGCGGCGCAGGTCGGCGATGCTGATCCGGACCAGGCCGTGACGTTCGGCGAAGGCCGCGACGTCCGCCGGCGCCGACATGCGGCCATCGTCCTGGACCAGCTCACAGAGAACGCCGCAGGGCTCGAGGCCGGCGAGGCGCACCAGGTCGACCGCCGCCTCGGTGTGCCCAGCGCGCTCGAGGACGCCCCCCTCACGCGCGCGCAGCGGAAAGACGTGCCCCGGCCGGGCAAAGTCGCCGGCCGACGAGGTCGGATCGGCCAGCGCGCGCAGCGTCGCGGCGCGATCGGCGGCCGAGATCCCCGTCGTCGTGCCGTGGCGGTAGTCCACGGTCACCGTGAACGCCGTGCGCTGGGACTCTCGGTTGTCCGCCACCATGAGCGGCAGCTGAAGCGCGTCCAGGCGTGACGCCGCCAGGCTGGCGCAGATGACGCCGCTCGTGTGCCTCACCATGAAGGCGATCGCCGAAGGCGTGACCTTCTCCGCCGCCATGATGAGGTCACCCTCGTTCTCGCGGGCAGCAGCATCCGTGACGACGACCATCTCGCCGCGCGCGATCGCCGCGATCGCGTCTTCCACTCGAACCGAGCTCATCGCCCCGAGCATCAGCAGGGAACGTGCCAGCCCGGCGGCGCGCCACCACGCTCCGGTGCTGCTTCGCTGGCGGCACCAATGCCGGACCGCTGCTGCTGGAGCAGCAATCGCGGGCAGAGCGCGCCGCGATTGCTGCTGGTCGGCCCCTCAGCGACGCGCGCGCAGCGCCGATGCCGTTTGAGCGAAGGCCGCCACCGGCGCCGGGGACCAGCGGGCGTCGGCGACGGCCACCGGGCGACGGATGCGGTGGGCCCGCAGCAAGGCGTCCGCGACGCCCTGATGGCTCTCGAGCGACGAATCGTCCAGGACATCCGCGCCGTATCGCCGCCCGGCGATCACGGCGGCGATGGCGGTCCGTTCGACCCCCGAATGCTGGGCGAACAGATCGATCGCCGCCGATTCGTTCTCGTTGATCCAGATGCCGCTCCGATGAACCTCGGCCAGGAACTCTCGCACCAGGTCCGGGTGGGCATCGGCGAACGTCCGCGTCGCGACGTAGCAGAGCCGGTTGTCCGAGAGGCCCTTTCCGTCGCGCAGCACGCGCGCCGAGCGGTCCTTTCTGACGGTGGCCAGATCGGGGTTCCATACGGCCCAGGCATCGACCTCGCGGTGCTCGAAGGCGGCGCGCGCGCCCGCCGAGGCCACGTACGAGACGTGGACGTCGTCGTACGCGAGGCGCGCCTCCTCGAGCGCGCGCAGGAGCAGGTAGTCCGTGTTGGTGCCGCGGTTGAGGGCGACCGTCTTGCCCTTCAGGTCGGCCACCTCGCGGATCGCCGAATCGTTGTGGACGACGATGGCCTGACCCTCGGGAAACGGCGGCTCGGCCCCCAGGTAGACGAACGGCACGCCCGTGGCCTGCCCGAAGATCGACGAGGTCTCGCCGACGACGCCCAGGTCCAGCTGGTCTCCGCGCAATGCCTCGATGACCTGCGGGCCGGCGGCCAGCTGCGCCCATTCGATGTCGACGCCGCGCGCGTTCCACTGGCGCTCCAGCGCGCCGTTGAGCTTCATCAGCGTCAGCGGCCCGAACCGCAGCCGCCCGATGCGCACCTTCAGCCGCGCCGGGGCGGGCGCAGGCTTCGGGACTTCGATGAGCTTGGCTTCACCGTCACCGTCATCGATCTCGGGCTCCGGAACGGCGCGCGGCAAGATGCCGAACTGAAGCAGACGCGCCCGCACGACGTTGCGGCTCACACCCAGCACACGCGCCATGCGGAGCTGGTTGTGGCGCGCGTGCTCGTAGGCGCCCCGCATGATCATCTCTTCCAGCTCGTCCCACAGCGCGGGGCCGCCCTCCTCGCACAACGCCCGCACGCTCTCGCGGAAGCTGGCGCGCGCGTCCGCCGGCGCCGCCGGCGGCGCCACGGCCGGGATGTTCTCCGGCTCGAGCACCGGGACGGGTCCCGTGGGCATGCGGCGCGGCAGCGTGATGAGCGGGAAGTCCGCGGGCGTGATCCGGCCGTGCTGGCAGACGAGCAGCGCGTGGTGCATTGCGTTCTCGAGCTCGCGGATGTTGCCCATCCACGGGTGCGCCAGCAGGACCTTCTCGGCCTCGGGGGTCATCCTCGGCACCTCGCCGTGGCCGCCCCGGGGCAGGCGCGCCCAGTAGACGTCCAGGAAGTAGCGCGCGAGCGGCAGCACGTCGCCGGGGCGCTCGCGGAGCGGTGCGACCGAGACCTTGGCGACGGCGAGGCGGAAGAAGAGATCCTCGCGGAAGTGCCCCGCGCTCACCGCCTCCTCGAGCTTGACGTTCGTGGCCGCGATGAGGCGTACGTCGACGGGGATCGCCTGACGCGCGCCGAGGCGAACCACCTCGTGCTCCTGCAGGACACGCAGCAGCTTGACCTGCGCGCTGAGCGGCAGATCGCCGATCTCGTCGAGGAACAACGTCCCGCCGTTGGCGGCCTCGAACCACCCGGCCTTCGCGCCCAGCGCACCGGTGTAGGCGCCCTTCTCGTACCCGAAGAGATCGCTCTCGATGAGCGACTCGGAGAAGGCGCCGCAATTGACGGCCACGAACGGCTGCCCCGCGCGGTACGACAGCTCGTGGATGTGCCGGGCGACGATCTCCTTCCCCGTGCCCGTCTCGCCGGCGATGAGGACCGTGGCGTTGCTGGGGGCGACCTGCTGGATGCGCGCGTGGAGCGCGCGCGACAGCGGATCTTCGAACACCATCGCCTTCGCGCGGACTGACAGCGCCGCCTTCTCGGACTGCGGCAACGTCAGAATCGGCACGACGACCCCCGGCTATGTGACCTTCGGGACCTGCGAAACCTGCGCATGACTTCTCCCGCTTCGACTGCACCGATCGCCGTCAGGCGGCGATCGGCATCAACAGCAGAGAGAGAGCCGGGGCTGAGAGCGGTTTTCGAGGTCCATGGTGGCGTCCAGAAGAGACGCCCTGACTCTACTCAGCGCGCAACAAACGCGCAAGACAAAAGTACAATATACTGGACAGGCAATTCTCCGCTACTCAAGCGCGGTCAGCACCGAGAGGCGCGCGATCCCTGCGCGATCGATCGCGGTCATCGCCTTGGCGACGATGCCGTAGCTCACGGCGCGATCCGCGTTCAAGTGCACCGAGAGGTCGGGGTAGCGCGAGTGCAGGCCCCGCAGCTCGGGCTCGATCTGCGCGACTGTGACCTCGCGCTTGTCCAGATAGACGCGCCCTGCGGCGTCGATGCCGACGTTCACGGACTTCTTCTGCTCGGGCGACGTCGCCTCGGTGCGTGCCGTCTGCGGCAGGTTCACACGCACGGTGTTCGTGAGCAGCGGCGCCGTCACCAGGAAGACGACGAGGAGAACGAGCATGACGTCGACCAGCGGGGTCACGTTGATCTCGCTCATGACGTCGTCGCCGCCGCCTTGCGCCTGGATGGCCATCAGACGCTCGCCTCGCGCGCGCCTTCGAAGGCCACCGCAGGTCGCTCACTGCGGCGCGCCGGCTCTGGCGACACCGCCGCTGGCTGAAAGCCCGAGACCGACGCGGCGCCCACGAACGCCGACGCGAGCTGCTCGAGATCGGCGGTGTGCACCTTGAGACGCCGCAGGAAGAAGTTGTAGGAGAGCACGGCGGGCACGGCGACGGCGATGCCGATGGCCGTCGCGACCAGTGCCTCGCCGATGGGGCCAGCGACCACCTCGAGGCTGGCCGAGCCGGAGCTCCCGATGGCGCGCAGGGCGTTGATGATGCCGAGTACGGTGCCGAACAGGCCCACGAAGGGCGCCGTCGTGCCGATGCTCGCCAGGACGGCCAGGCCGCCTTCAGCGGTGCGACGCTCGTGATGGATCTGCGCCGCGAGCGCCCGCTCGAGCTCGTCGCGCGACCGACCGGCGTCGCCCACTCCGCTCCGGTCCGCGAGCGACGCCAGGCCCGCGCGAGCGACGCGCGAAGCCGGACCGTCGACGGGCCTCGCCGCAGTGAGGGCGCCGAGCTTGAGCGGCGTCCCCACCGACGAGAGGAAGCGCGCGTCTCGCGACCGCGCGATCCAGCGCTGGCGCGTCTTGACCAGCACCAGGCCCCAGGTCACGACGGACCCGAACAACAAGAGCGCGAAGGTACCTTTGACGATGGCGATCGTGACCGATGCGGACATTGCAGCTCACTCTCCTGTTTGAAGACGAAAGACGATGGGCACGGTGACCCACCCGGCGAGAGGCACGTCGCCCTGCCGGGCCGGAACGAAAGACCAGCCGCGCACGGCCACGACGGCGGCTTCGTCGAGCACGCGCTGGCCGCTGCTGCGGTGAACGGAGATCGTCGTCGCGCGACCCTCGGGCGAGACGCGGACGCGCAACAGCACCTCGCCCTGCCACCCTTCTTCCAGGGCGAGCTCGGGGTACGCGGGGCGCGGGTTCTTGAGGTAGTTGGCGCCCTCGTGCGCGGCCACGACGGGCGCCAGCGCGACCGGTGCGGGGGCGGCCGGCGCGGCGCTCTCGACGGGCTTGGCGGCGGGTAGCCCCTCGTCCCCGACGGGCAGCGGACCCGGTTCCTCGGCGGCGATCGGAGGCGGCGCTTCGCTGGGAGGCGGAGACGCCGGCTGATCGCGCGGCACCGGCCGCGCGGTCACGTGACGAGAAGGAGGCGGCGGTCGTTCCGCCTGCGGCGGCACGATCGGCGGTTGCACGGGAGGCGGGACGACTTCGATCTCGACGCTCTGGCGCGCGGGAGCGGGCGCGGGCGGACGCGCCCGTCCCAGCTTCATGGCCAGCGCGGCGTGGCCCGTCACCGAGAGGCCGACGAGCAAGGCCACCTCGAAGCGGCTCAAGGCGCCCGCGGCTCTGTACCCGCGGCGGCTCACGACGGCTCCCCGCGTCGCACGTTCGATCGAAGCATGCTCGGGCTTCGAGCAAGCGATATGCCACGCGGAAGCGCCCGGTCGGCGCAGACAGAGGCCAGGCCACCTGCGCCGTGAGCAGCAGCGGCGCCCGCGGATGCGCGTCAGTCAGCAGCGCTCGCGCGATATCGGCCGCGAAAGGCGAAGGTGCTCGTGCTCCGTCGTGCCGACGGCACCTCGCGCGCGGCGAAGTCGGCGGGCAGCTCGTCGGGCGCGCCCGGATAGCCGACGGCGATCGCGGCCATCGATTCGAACTCGTCGCGCGGAACGCCGAGCACGTCGTACGCCCGCTCGTGATCCATGCCGCCGATGGCCCGCGTCGAAAGGCCCTGCGCCTGGGCCTGCAGCGCGAGCGCGAACCAGGCGGCGCCGGTGTCGAACGCCCCCGTGCGCAGCGGCTTGCCCGTCTCGGGATGCTGGCGGCGCGCGAAGACGAAAACCAGCAGCGGCGCGCGGTCGGCCCAAGCGCGGTTTCGTTCGGAGACCAGCGGGCGCGCGCGCGCCAGGCTCTCCTCGTCGTCGTTGAAGACGAACAGCCACGGCTGCGAGTTCGACGCCGACGGCGCCCATCGCGCCGCCTCGAACAGCGCGCGCACGGCGTCCTCGGGGATCGGGCGCGAAGAGAGCGCGCGGCGTGACCAGCGGGCGACGAACGTGTCCAGCACGGGCACCTCGGCGGTCCGCGCGCTGGCGATCAACTGAGATACGACAATCGGTGCGGTGCTCATGGCCGGGACATCGTTCAATGTCCGTGCCAGGCACCGCACCGATGGGCGCCAGTCCTGGTTCTCTCGAGCGGAGCGTGGCTTCGCCACGCGTAGCGAGCGTGGAGGGCATGGGAACCCCTCTGGGGGTTCCCATGGACTTAAGACGGCTCGACGCCGCTGCGCGCGGCGGCCGCGGCCGCGAGCGCAGCGTCGGCGATGTCGCGCGGGACCAGGCCCATCTTCCACTGCTGCTCCAGCACGCCAGGGCCGTACTCCTTCGACCCACCGAGCGCCTGCGCGCGCAGCTGGAACAGCGCGCCCTCCTCGATGAGGACGATGCGGCGCGACACCTTGAGGACGCCGTCGCCCCAGAAGGTGCTCCCGCCGTTGGCCTCGACGACGGCCTCGAGGTACTGGTTCGCGTTGAGCTGCTCGACGATGAAGTCCTGCTCCTGCTGCCGCCGATCGACGTAGACCGGGAACTCCTTGGCCACGGTCGCGCGCGTCACGGGGACGTAGCGAATCGTGAGCGGCTTGTGCGCGCTGGCCCACGAGCCGAGCGCCGGCGTGTGCGCGTGGATCACCGTCGTCACCTTCGGGTGCGCCTTGAAGATGCGCGTGTAGCGCCCGCCGCCGCCCTGCGCCTTGCCGACGTAGGATGTGCCGTCGAACCCGGCAACGGACACCTTCAGTTGATCGTCGTCCCACGGGCTCGGGTAGCCGGCCGTGACGTAGATGTCCTGACCGGGGACGCGCTGGTAGATCTGGAACGTCTGGCTGGCCGACAGCGTGCCGGTCTCCCACAGGATGCGCGACGCCTTGGCGGTGTCGGCCTTGACCTGCTCGACGAACGCGACGAGCTCGGCGTTGAGGGTTCCCTTCTTCGGATTCTCTTCGGACATGGTTGGCTCCTTGGATCGGGGTTCGTCAGACGCGCGCCACCGCGGGCGCCGAGCTCGGGCGGGGTTCGAGGCGCACGGCGCTGCGCGCCTCCTGGGTCAGCTCCTGCTGGGCGAGCAGCAGCGGGCGCGCGTCGATCCAGCCACGGACGTCGACGGCGTTCGGGATGAACTTCCACTCGTGCAGGAAGCGCGTGAAGTCGCCGAGCGCGACGATCGACGACTCCTCCAGATCGGTGCGCAGGTGGTGATGGACGTCGCGACCGTAGGCCCGCGCCACGGCCGCCTCCTGCGAGCGCGTCTCGCGCGCGACGTAGGCCAGCGTCTCCTTCGGGTGCTCGGCGGCCCACTGCCCGGCCTTGATGACGCGCTTGACGAGCCGCACGACCAGCGGCAGGTTCGTCTCCAGCAGGCCGGCGTCGACGGTGAGCGTGCGCGGCGACCCGTTGTTGACGCGCACCTTCGGATCGGGATGCGCCCCGACGTCATAGACGATGCGCGCGCCCAGCACGTCCGCCAGCTCGAGGCCGCGCGAGCCCTTGTGGAAGATCACGTCGACGTCACCGCGAAGAAGCGCGCGCGCCTCGACGGTCTCGGCCAGCGGCTGGCCCGTGCCGTTGCCGACGAAGCTGCCCTCGGCGCGAGGCAGCTCGACGAGCTCCACGTCCTTGCTCGAGAGGCCGTGCAGCTCCAGCGCCGCGAGATAGGCGCGGATCGTCGTCGCGCGCCAGAAGTCGATCTTGTCCTGCGGCCGGGTCGCCACGCCGAGGCGCTTGCCGCGCAGGTCCTGCACGGTCTTCACGGGCGAGCCCGGCAGCGCCAGGATCACCTGCGCCTCGTCGGTCCACGTCAGGCCGACGACGCGCGTCTGCCGGCCCTGCGAGCGCGCCCAGATCGCCGGGATGTTGCCGCCCTGGCGAAACGAGTTGTCCAGCTTGTGATCGAAGTGCGATTCGCGCAGCGACGGATCGGCCTCGTCCTGCAGCGTGCGCACCTTGATGCCGTCGGGTCGGAACTCTTCCTCGACCCAGCCGAGCTGCGCGGCGATGCCGAGCGCCGTGGGGACGGGGCAGCGGGTGTACCAGAGCGTGTCGATGCGAGTCGTCATGTGGGGCTCCTCATTCGATGGAATTCGTTGTCCTCACCGCGTAGCAGTCGGCGTGCCACGGCGCGGAGGCCAGCGCGTACCGAAGGTGCGTCGCCGCCAGCAGGCGCGCGCCCGACGTGCGCGCAGAGCAGCACGGATCTGCGGCGCTCAGGCCACCGGCGCGGCGGTCTCGGCCTCTCGAGCCACCGGCGCCGCATCGACGGGAGCGCCCTGGCGCGCGCGCTCGTACGCGCGATAGAGCTCGGCGTACGCGCCGTCGGCCGCGATGAGCGCGTCGTGCCGCCCCTGCTCTGCCAGCTCGCCGTCGCGAATCACGGCGATGAGGTCGGCGTCCCGGATCGTCGCCAGACGGTGCGCGATGATGATCGCCGTGCGCCCCGCGCAGAGCCGGCGCAGCGCGTGCTGGATGCGCCGCTCGGTCTGCACGTCGACGGCCGAGGTCGCCTCGTCCAGCACCAGCACGGCCGGGTCCGCCAGGTACGCGCGCAGCAGGCAGACCAGCTGGCGCTGGCCGTGGCTCAGGTGATGGCCCAACGGGCCCGCCTCTGTGCGGTAGCCGCGGGGCAACCGGCGGATGACGTCGTCGGCGCCCAGCTCGCGCGCGGCGGCGACGATCTCGTCTTCCGTGACGGCCGGCGCCGCCAGGCGAAGGTTGTCGAGGATCGTGCCTGAGAAGAGCACGTTGTCTTGCAGCACCACGGCGATGCGGCGGCGCAGGCTCTCCTGCGTCAGCGTGCGAATGTCGCGTCCGTCCAGGAGCACAGCGCCCTCCTGCACCTCGTAGAAGCGCGTCAGCAGCTGCACCAGCGTGCTCTTGCCGTGTCCCGTCCGGCCCACGATCGCCAGCACGCGTCCCGCGGGCACGTCGAGCGAGAAACGCCGGATGACGGGCGCGCGAACGCCCGGGTCGTAGCTGAAGGTCACGTCGGCGAAGCGGACGTCGCCGCGCACGTCGGCGGCGTCGACGGCGTCGGGTGCGTCGACGATCTCGGGCCTCGTATCGAGCAGCAAGAACAGGCGCTGCGCGGCGGCCGCGCCCGTCTCGTAGCGATCGAAGAGATCGCCGAGGTCCTGCAGCGGCCCCAGGAAGAAGAAGACATAGAACAGGCTCTCCGTGACCTGTCCCAGCGACAGGCGCCCGAGCGCGAGCTCCCGCCCCCCGACCAACACGAGCAACGCCATCCCGGCCACCGAGAGGAATCCCGTGAGCGGCAGGAACCACCCCGTACGCGCGCTTCCCCGTACGAGCGTGCGGTTGAAGTCGCGCACCAGCGCCCCGTAGCGTGCGCGGTTCGCCTGCTCCTGCACCGTCTGCTTGAGGATGCGCACCGCGCCGACCGTCTCGACGAGGTGGGCCGTGAAGCGGCTGCGCCGCTCGGCGACGCGGCCGTAGTTCCGCCCGGCCAACTTTTGAAACGTCAGGATCGCGGGAACGAGCACGGGGATGATCCAGGCGAGCGCGAGGAAGAGCCGCGGGGACAGGTGAATGAGCAGCGCGATCGAGACGACACAGCGCAGGAGCGCCGAGAGCAGCTCGGGCGGGCCCTGGATCAGCAGCGGCTCGAGGCTGTCGATGTCGCGGTCGAGACGCGCGACGATGCGCCCCGCCTTGGCCCGATCGAAGTAGCGCACGCTCAGCCCCTGCACGTGCGCGAAGGCGCGCGCGCGAAGGGTCGACAGCACGGAGATCGCGGCGGAGCCGGCCAGGTACTGCGACGCCGCCGCGAGGCCGAAGCGCGCCACCCAGCACACGGCCAGGAGCGCCGACATGGCCGCCACGACGCGCGGGTGCCAGGCCCAGCCGGCGCCGCTGCGGGTCAGCCCTCGATCGATCACCGTCTTCAGCAGCCAGGGCCGTAGAAAGACGAACCCGACCAGCACCACCTCGAGGGCCACGACGACGCCCACGCGCCCGCGCACGGGGCGGATGAGCGCCCAGAGCCGCCCGCTCATGCGGCGCTCGAGGTTGGTCTGCGCCAGCTGCTCCTCGATGGCGAGGTCTTCGTGGCGGCGCGCGCGATCGGTCGCGGCGCGCTCGCGCGCCTCTCGTTCAGCTCGCCTGGCCATGCGCGTCCACCCCCAGGAGCTCTCGGTACGTCTGATGCTGGCGCGCCAGCGCTTCGTGAGTCCCCGTCGCCGCGACACGGCCGCCCACCAGCAGCAGCACGCGATCGGCGAGCAGCACCGTCGAGAGCTTGCTCGCGACGACGAGGGTGGTGACGGCGCCGCCGGGTCCTTCGGCGAGCGCGCGAACCCCCTGCAGAACGTGGCGCTCCGTCACGGCGTCCAGCGCGCTGGTGGCGTCGTCGAGCACCAGCACCGACGGCCGCGCCACGAAGGCGCGCGCCAGCGTCAGGCGTTGCCGCTGGCCGCCCGAGAGCGTGACGCCGCGATCGCCGATCACCGTGTCCAGGCCTTCGGGCAGGCCGGCGACGATCTCGTCCGCCGCCGCGAGCGCCAGCGCCCGCGCGACGTCTCCGTCCGTGGCGCGAGGCGCGCCCAGGCGCACGTTGGCCGCCACCGTGTCCGAGAACAGGAACACCTCCTGCGGCACGACGTGGACGCGGCGGCGCAGCGCCGCGGGATCCAGCTCGCGCACGTCGTGCCAGCCCTGGCGGTCGTCACCGACGCGCACGACCCCCTCGTCGGGATCGATGAGGCGCGGGAACAGCGCCGCCAGCGTGCTCTTCCCGGCCCCCGTCGCGCCGACGAGCGCGACGATCTCTCCCGGGGCGACGCGCAGGTCACACCCGGCGAGCACGTCGGTCTCGCCGCCGGGCGATCGCACGCGCACCCCTTCGAGCGCCACGCCGACCGGTCCCGCGGGCAGCGCGCCCTGCCCGCCCACGATGCGGGGCTCGGCGTCGAGGAGCTCCGCGATGCGCGCCGCCGAAGAGCGCGCGTCGGCGAAGCTCTGCATGACGCGGCCCACGGTCTCGACGCGGAACACGACGGTGTTCATGACCAGCATCGACGCCACGAGGCCGCCGATGTCCATCCGCCCCGCCGCGACGAGGTGCGCGCCGAACGCGAGGACCCACACCTGGCTGAACGCGACGATCATCTGCGGCACCGGGATGTGGGTGGTGGCGAAGGCCAGCGCCCGGCGCGCCGCCTCGGCGAAGCCGCGCACCGCCGTCTCGAAGCGCGCCACCCGAGCGCGCTCGAGCACGAAGGCCTTGATGACGCGCACGCCGTGAACACCCTCGGTGAGGTCCTGGTTGACCGCATCGAAGGCGGCGCCCACCGAGCGGTCGAGCGCCACGAGCGCCTCCGTGTGCCGCACGAGCCACGCGAGCCCCAGCGCGACGGCGACGACGGGCCCCACGGCCAGCACGGGCGCGTACCACGCGATGAGCCCGACGGCGCCCGCGATGACCAGGCTCGTCTCGATGACGTTGCGCCACACGCTGATTAGCGCGTCGCGCACCTTGTCGGCGTCGCGGGTCGTGCGCGTCACCATCTCGCCCACGCCGTGGCGCACGTGATAGGCGAGATCCAGGCGCTGGACCTGGAAGATGATGCCGTCGCGCAGCCGCGTCAGCAGCTCTTGCCCGATGCTGAGCGACAGCAGGCTGGCCGCATACTGAAGCGCGGCGCGCGCGGCCGCCACGCCCGCCAGGACAGCGAGCCAGTGCCACGCCCGCGCGAAGTCGAGGCCGCCGCCGGGCAACCGCACGACGGCCCGGCCCCGTTCGAGATCGCTGACGGCGCGCCCCACGAAGTGCTGCTGAACGGCGAGGCCGACGTTGACGACGACGAAGAGCCCGAAGCAGAGCGCGAAGCGGCGCGGCATCTGCCGGTAGATCGCGATACAGCGCAGCAGCGGGTGACGACGCAGCCACGAGCCGCGGCCCGGCAATTCCGGGCGATCGGCGGGCTCATCTTCAGCACGACGAGATCGCGGAACGCCCCGCGATGCTTCGAGCCAACCGTCGAGGACCAAGGAGTTCGGAGTCATGTGTTCACGCGCGCCGATGCACACGCCGTACCTCTTCCGACGGGTCAACCTCGGCGTGCCGTTGCTGCGCCAGCAGCACGCCCCCCGCGCCGGCTGCGCCACTGGCAACACCGCCGAGGCGAAGGTGGCTCGTGAAGGGTGGCACGGCACGTGCTGACGGCTTGCCGCAGACCCACCTCGAAGGAGACGCCATGCCCGCCAACGAAGCCCCGCTCGATCTCGTCTCTTACGTCGACGCCGCGAAGAACGACGCCATCCACGCCTTCAACTTCCTTCGCGAGTCGGGAACGCTGTCGGCCAGCCTGACTTTCAACATCGTGCACCGGATCCCGCAGCACGAGAAGATCCTGACGGTGCGGTTCCCCCCGCCGTGGAGCAAGGACCGCAGCATCGTCGCGAAGGTCGCCGATCCGGCTGACCACAAGAACCTCGTCATCGACGAGCCGCGCCTGGACGCCGACACGTTCATCCACGCGCACACGCCCTTCCTGGCCGCGTGGTCGCTCGCGCAGAAGCCCTTCCCTATCCTCTACGTAGCGGCGCAGCGGCACCTCCTCGCGCGCGAGATCCCCAACCACCTCGACCGCACGCGCACGCCGCAGGAGATCATCCGCGAGCGGCTGGACAAGCACCCCGAGCTCGCGCCCCCACCCGCGCTGCTGGAATCGAACGGAGGCGCGAACTTCTGGGGCCGTGGCATCCTCAAGACCGCTGAACTGGTCCTCTTGATCGAAGAGGCCGCCCGTTTCCAGGCCATTGCCGAGCAGATCGGCGGCGCGAAGTTCTACACGCCCGGCGCGCTGGAGGTTCAGTGGAAGCGAACGGGCCTGCTGGACAAGGCCCGGGCGTTCGCGGGTTGAGTCGAGCGGCACCTTTGATGTCCTCCGGCATCGGAACGATCCCCTTGGTCGAGAAGGCGTTCGCGTACGTCACCCACCGCGAGCGGCTGCTCGTCTTCAAGCACCTCGGGATCCCCGAGGCGGGCGTGCAGGTCCCGGCGGGAACGCTCGAGCCCGGCGAAGCACCGGCCGCCGCGGCCCGGCGCGAGGCCGAGGAGGAGACGGGCTTGCGGGACTTCGACGATGCCGTCCCGCTGGGCGTCGAGTCCTTCGACGCCCGGCCGTTCGGGCGGCACGAGGTTCACCGCAGGCACTTCTTTCACCTCCCGTTCTCGGGACGGGCGGGCGAGCCCTGGCGTCACCAGGAGCTACACGCGTCGGACGGCGCTCCGCCCGTCACCTTCGAGCTCTCGTGGATCCCGGTCCGGCACGCGGCCGCCGTGCTGTCCTTCGAGCACGGCGCGCGGCTGGAGGCGCTCTTCCGCGTGATGCGACCATGACGTCGATGCGCAACATCTGGCGGGCAATCCGCCTCATCCCCGAGTACCGCGGGCGGATCGCCGGCGTGCTCGCCTTTGGCGCCCTTACTGGCCTCGTCAGCACGGCCGTCCCATACATCTACAAGGCTGTCGTCGACGTCATTGTGTCGCTGGCCAGCGGCCGTGCGACGGCGGTGCAGGCCAGCGCGCGCGTCCTGACGCTGCTCGCGATCTTCTTCGGCGTGCGCGCGGCGGGCATCGCCGTCGCGGCCCTGCAGCAGCGCCAGGCCGACCACCTGTGGCTCGATACCGTCAGCACGTTCCGGCAGCGCGTGTTCGAGAACATGACTCGCCTCTCGATCGACTACTTCGAGCGCACGCGCGTGGGCGAGATCATGGACCGCTTCGGCGCCATCACGCAGATCACGATGTGGCTCAGCACGCTGACCGACGGGACGATGGCCAGCCTGCTCCAGCTCCTGTTCGTCGTGACGGCGCTGCTGGTCAAGGCGCCCGTCGTCGGCCTGCTCATGGGCGCCACCGCGTTGTTCAACCTGTGGTTCTCGTTCCGCACGGCGGGCTGGTCCAAGCCCTATCGGCGCGGGTGGCAGCGCCTGGCCGGCAAGATGGCGGGCCTCTTGGCCGAGATGATCGGCAACATCGCCACCGTGCGCAGCTTCGGCGGCGAGCCCGCCGTCAAGCAGCGCTACGACGACACGCAGGCCGAATGGCGCGTCGTGCGTGGGAAGCTGCACACGACGCTGTGGTGGTCGGCGCTGGTGCTCAACACCGTCAACGCGCTGACCGTCTTCGCCGCCGTGGCCATCACGGCCCACGGCGCGCTGCACGCGCGCTACACGACGGGGGACATCCTGCTCGTGCTCACGCTCGCGCAGAGCCTCATCACGATCGTGGGG
>CAZBIO010000201.1:0-2876 GCA_964491965.1 uncultured Cellulomonas sp. | reverse complement strand
TCGAGTTCGGCTGGCCGGACTCGGTCTGGAATCCAGGCACGCTGCCGTCCCAGCGGGAGGCGTGGTTAGTTCCGGCGCCCCCCGGGCAGGTATCGGTTCGCTGCGTGCGCCCTGGTGAGTCCGAGAGTGCGGCATCCCTGGGTCGGGCATACGTGACGGTCACCGACCCGCACGGCTACTGGCAGCCCACCACGCCGATGGCGCTGGGGTGTCAGCCGGGCGGGATGCTCGACATGGCGATCCCTCCCGAGGCGATCGGGCGGGCGACGGCGCGGGAAGCGGCCGAAGGGCTCGCGGCGGGTTCAGGCATGAGCGGAAGGCTGACCGTTGCCCCGGTTCCGAAGGGCTACGTCGATGCGGAGACGCCCACGTGGCTCGTCTACCGCGACGGGGCGCCGTACATGACGGCGGCCGTCGCGGTTGCCGACGGGATGTACAGCGCGAGCGGCGAGGTGTTGTGCGCCGGTGGAGAGGGTGCGGGGTGAGCTCGTCGGGCGGCGGCTGACCAGGCTTGGCGCCGCAACCTAGGCGGGCGGATCCACCGTCTGCCCGACGAGGAAGTGCCAGCCGAGCCACCACCACAGCACGACTATCGCGACGCGGACGACTCGGTTGGCCAGCGCGTGCTCGAACACGTCGACCGACGGGGCGGCAAGGTCTCGTCGGACGCCGAGGAACTGGACCGCGAGGAGGGCCAAGCCGCAGGCGGCGAAGGCGATCGCGCTGCGGATCATCGCCGGTCCACCCGGGCGAGCAGGGTCACGCCGACCGTGAGCCAGACGACGACGAACCCGGCCTTGACCAGGGAGTTCGCCAGGAGTGGGTCGAAGAGGTCGGAGGCGGCGGGGTAGACCACGCGGCCGTCGGGGCGCGTGCCGCCGAGCACGAACATCGCGAGCTCCCAGAGACAGCCGGCGACCCATGCGGCGCTCCACGCGGTGGCGGTGCGGGTCATGCGGCGGTCCCAGGCGGGCGGCTCGCCGGAGCGATCCGGCCAGGCGTAGGCGAGTGCGCCGAGGCCTGCGGCGATCATGGCGACGCCGGCGATGGTCGAATGGCGGGGCGCCGCGACGAGGACGACGCCGAGCGTCGCGGCCGCGGCGAGGACCGGCCACCGGGTGCGGGGTGCCACCCGCGTGCGGTGGCGGAGGCGGCCGGTGGCATCCGTGAGGAGCACGACGAGCACGACGAGGAGCACGGCCGAGTCGACCCACGCGCGGCGGCTCAGCTGAACCCCGGCGACGGCCGCCACGACGACGAGCCAGGCGATGGTGCCGAAGGTCGTCGTGCGGGGGCGTGTGGGGGCGGGAATGGGCGCGGGAGTGGGCGCGGAGGCGGACGGCGGGGCGGCGTCGGGTGCTCGTCGGGCGGCGGGGTCGCGCGCCGGTCGGGCGGGACTCTGCGTTCGTCGGGCGGGATCCCGCGCGGCGGGAGAGGACATTTCGGCCTCCCTCCCGGTCGTCGTCACGCTACCGCGCGGGCGAGTGACGGTCGCCCAGGAGAGTGAAGACCCGTTATGCCCGGTGTCACGCTGGGCGAAAACTGTCGAAAACGGACGGTGGAGGGTGTTCCAGGCGGGACACTCTTCACCGTGAATCACGCGCGCCTGACGTCTCTGACCTTCCTCGAGGCGGAAGCCGTGGCGATCTCGCGTGCCAAGGAGCGCTGGCTGCGCGCGTGCGGGGACGGTTCGTCGTCGGGCACGGTGCAGGAGCTGTATGGCGCCTACCGGGACCTGGTGATTGCGCAGGTCGCCAGCGTGGCGACCGCCAGCGGCCGGGCGGCGCGCACCGCCTGAGCGGCGCTCCTGAGGGGGCGCGACTGTCGAGGGGCGCACTGCGCTCCCGAGCGTGTGTGCCGGACGCGAGGCGCCCGGCCGAGTGGCTGAGACGCGCCGGAGTCCGCTCTTCGCTCGCCCGACCTGTGTCGGCCACGGCCCGCACTTGATCGAGGACGCGTCGTCAACGAAGACGGCGCTGCCGCGAAGCAGCCTCTACGTCTGCTCACATCCACCTTCGTGAGTGCCGCATCGGTGCGGCGCGGGCGGCTCACTCGGGCGGCCTTCATCCGCCGGGGTGCGACCGATCGGGCCAGACGAGTCGACTTCTGAGTCCCCGGAGACCTGTCCTGCGGTCGCGGTCGCGTCGTGTTGACATGCAGTCGCCGCTGGTGCCAGCATTCCGCACGTACAGTGAACGAACGTACGGAGAGCGCACAGAGCTATCGACCGAGTTCGGCGCTGACCGACGCAACACTCGAAGACGTGAGAACTGATGCCAAGGGCGGCAGTGGTGGGACCTCAGCAAGTGGAGACGGCGCAGGACGCCGTCGCGGGAATCGACGACGGGGCCGTCGTCCTGGTCGGTGGATGGGGCGGCATCGGCGTTCCGGATCTACTCCTCCGGGCGCTGGCGGAAGCGGGACCGCGGAAGTTGACCGTCGTGACGAACAACTGCGGAATGGGAATTCCCGGCGACGTCGGCGAACTGTTCCGGGCCGGGCTCGTCGCCAAGGCGATCGCGACGTTCCCCACCCATCCGGGCGCCAAGGACTTCCTCGAACGCCTGGAGCGGGGTGAAGTCGAGCTCGAGATCGTCCCGCAGGGCACGCTCGCGGAGCGGCTCCGGGCCGCAGGCGCTGGGATCGGCGGGTTCTACACGCCCACCGCAGCCGGGACGACCCTGGCGGAAGGACGGGAGACCCGGCTGCTGGACGGCCGGGAACAAGTCTTCGAGGAAGCGCTGCACGGCGACGTTGCCCTGGTCAAGGCCTCGAAGGCCGACGAAGCGGGGAACCTGCGATTCAGGTACGCGGCGCGCGGCTTCAATCCCTTGATGGCGATGGCGGCGCGCCTGACGATCGCCCAGGTCGACGAG
>CAZBIO010000200.1:0-3979 GCA_964491965.1 uncultured Cellulomonas sp. | reverse complement strand
GAGCGGCGCGAGTGCGGTGTTCGGTTGCATTAACAGCACGACGTGCAGCTGGTCCTGGACGGTGCACGCAGCTCCTCCAGCAACCGTGACGATCGTGCATCAGTAGGCCAGGAGAGCCTCGCTAGGAGACCTGAGATGATGGAGAACATAGTAAGGACCGCCGTTGCGCTCGTCTCCATCGCGTGCGGCTCGTTGTGGAGCTTCCGCGCGGATGCGCAGACCACGATTCCTTTCCTCGCCCCGCCGGCGCGGCCGTCAATCGACGAAAACAACGTAGACCTCGTAACAGGCCAGGTGAGTCTTGCCATCACCGATCTCTCGATTGGCCAGCCCGGAGCAGGTGGACTGTCATACACCCGCTACGTGAATGCCTCGAGCGCAACCGATGAGTACGCAGGCGTGGTAACCAATGACAACACTGGGTGCACCTTCCAGTCCATGACCTATTTCGTGACGATCGGTGGCAGCGCATTTCGTTTCAACAGAGCCTGTCCAAGTGGCACAACCTACACTCCGACCGACGGTGACGGATCGACGCTGACAGAGAACGCGTCGAGTTTTACCTATACTGCAAGGGATGGCACGGTCGCGATCTTTTCGAAGGGCCTTGGCGCGACGGGCGTATGGGGCGCCCTCGCTACCATCACTTCATTGACGCTGCCGGATGGAGAGATTCGCACGTACAACTATCTCACTGGGATGATCTGCCGAGATGCTTCATGCTCGGGCACTTACCCGATCACCCGCCTGCAGTCCGTGACGAACAATCGAGGCTATCAGATCAAGTATCTCTATCGAATCAGCACCACCACGAACATCCCGTCCAGCGATTACTCCAATTGGTTTTGGATCACGCAGGTCATGGGCATCAACATGGCCGTGGACTATTGTGATCCATTCGCCAACGCGTGCCCGGGGCTCACGCAGTCGTGGCCGACCGCGAGTTACAACTTCGATCTGGCGGCAATGAACACGCCCTATATGTTGGTCTATACGGTAACGGACCAGCTGGGCGGCACAAGAAGCTACAACGGAGACATTTCGGGATTGAGGGTCCGCTGGCGCAACAGTTCGACGGACAACGTCACCTACGCGTTCATCCCGCCGACTCAGCAGGATCCCACTCCTTCCTACAGAGTACAGTCAGTCACCAAGAATGGAAGACCTTGGAGCTACTCCTATAGCTTTACGGGCACCGAGCGAGTGACGGTCGTGACCGACCCCGAGGATCGGCAGAGCACCTATGTATTCGACGCAACAACGCTGGCACTCAAACGCTACACGAACACTGCCAATGAAGTGACGACATATGAGAACGATTCTTTCGGCCGCGCCACGCTCGTCACGCTACCCACAGGGGAAACCATTCACTACCAATACGACGCACGCGGCAACATTACGGAAAAGCGCCTCACGTCGTATCCGACTGGTTCGCCGGACCTCGTCTGGTCTGCGCAGTTCGAGCCGACGTGTACAGCCTCCAATTTCAGATGGTGCAACAAGCCGAACTGGACAAGGGATCCCGCCGGGAATCAGACGGACTACACATATGACAACGCGCATGGTGGTGTGACGTCGATCACTCTCCCCGCCGTACCCGTGGCGGGCGTATCAATTCGACCTGTCACCACCTACGTCTATACGCCCTATGCCGCCTACTACAAGAATTCGACGGGCTCGCTCACTGCCGGCTCGAATGTCTATTACTTGACGAGCGTGAAGCAGTGTCGGACCACATCAGGGTGCGCAGACGGCTCGGATGACCAACTCAGAACCGAGATCGGCTACGGAGCGAGCAACGTCGGTAACAATCGCCTTCCGCGTGACATCACTACGCGCAATGGTACCGGCACGTTGATCGCGACAACTACCACTGAATATGACCCCGTGGGAAACGTGATCGCCACCGATGGTCCCCTGGCCGGTACCGTCGACCGTGTTGTCACTCGGTACGATGGCTTGCGACGTGTGACAGGAACCGTGAGCGCCTATCCGAACGACAACGGACGGCCGTACATCGGAGTTCACACGATATATAATGCGCAAGGTCTACCTGAGACGGTAGAGACGGGCACTCTTGCCGCACAGGACGCCCCGTGGTCGAGTCTCGTTCCGGCGCAAGCTATCGTGAGAGAGTTCGACACGGACCGTAGGGTAACGAAGACATCGCTCGTCGCTGGAGGTTCGACGTACTCCGTCCAGCAAGTGAGCTTCGACACTCTGGGTCGCATCGACTGCACGACGACGCGTATGAATCCGGCGACATTCGGGTCACTGCCGTCCGCCTGCCAGCCAGCCTCCGATCACCCGACTTTCGGGCCCGACCGGATCATCAAGTACGGTTACGACTCGGCGGACCGCGTGACCTCGGTGGTCAGTGGCTACATGAAGAGCCCCATCACCGAAAGGGCTATGACCTATCTCCCAGGCGGCCGGCTCGAGACGCTGACGGATGGCAAGGGGAATAAGACGACGTATAGCTATGACCCGTACGGAAGGCTGTACCGGATCTATTACCCGGATCCGAACAGCGTGGGCAATTCCTCCACAACCGATTACGAGGAGTTTCGCTACAACGCCAACTCACAAGTCACGTGGACCCGAAGACGCAGTGGCGACGTGATTCAGACCCCGCGCGACGCATTGGGGCGAGTCACTGTGAAGGACCTTCCCGGCGGAACCGAGGACGTCTCTTTTTCGTACGACGCCCAAGGAAGAATACTGAGCGCCCTCTACAACAGCGGTACAGGCATTACGCAGCATTACGATGGTCTAGGGCGAATGGACACGCGGACCGTATTCGGGCGACAGCTCGGATACCAGTACGATCTGGCCGGCCGCCGTACGCACCTGACGTACCCAGACGGGTTCTACGTCACGTACGCCTACACTGGTACCGATGAACTCAAATCCATGACAGATAGCGCGGGCGCCCTATTGGCTACTTATAGTTATGATGCACTGGGTGCGCGCGTCGGTCTCACGCGAGGAAACAATAGCGCGTCGACGACTTACGTGCCTGACGCTATCAAGCGACTGCAGGAGTTGAAGCAGGATCCAGCGGGTACCGGTTTCGATTTCGATGCAACGTTTCAGTACAACCCTGTGGGACAGATCACGACGAAGATAGCGAGTAATGACACCGCCTACGCGTGGCTGCCCTCGCCTCCAAACAGCACCGTCACCGCACCGGTTGACGGTCAGAATCAGCTGACGAGCCTTGCAGGAACTGCTGTCACCGACGATGCGAATGGCAACATCCGCACGGGAATCAGCAGTTTGACGTACACGTTCGATGTGTTGGGTCAGCTGAGACAGGCTACGGGTGGCACCACCACCGTCAACGTGGACTACGATCCCTCAGGCATGCTTCGCCGCGTAACGTCGGGGAGCGCTGTCACAGAGTATCTATATGACGGGACAGATCTTGTTGCTCAGTACGACGGCAACGGCAATCTAGTGCGTCGGTTCATACACGGAGCAGGCGCTGACGAGCCACTGGTGAGCTACGACTCATCGGGAAACAAGACGTGGCTGCATGCGGATGAGCGCGGTTCGATCATTACAGCGACCAACGCCTCTGGCACAGCGACCGCAAGCGTGAAGTATTCGGACTATGGCGAGGCATCCGGGACTCTCGTCTCTCCGTTTGGCTATACGGGGCAACTCTATCTACCGGAGTTGCAGCTCTACTACTACAAGGCGCGCATGTACTCACCGAAGGCGGGGCGATTTCTCCAGCCGGATCCAATTGGCTACGCTGATGGAATGAACCTCTATGGGTACGTCGCAAATGACCCACTCAATCTGAGCGACCCAAGCGGGTTAATCAGCCACGTCGATCATCCTACGCCGCCCGGTCCGCCGCTTCCTTGGTGGCCGAACTCTCCGCAGCCGGACCTTGGCGTGCCGCCCGATGCCACTGCGCTCTATACGCCACCACTGATCGTTGCAGGTCCGCTGCGGGTGCCGCAAGGGA
>CAZBIO010000199.1:0-4299 GCA_964491965.1 uncultured Cellulomonas sp. | reverse complement strand
AACCAGGCCTTGAAGTCGTCGGGCAGGATCGCCCACGACTCGTGGTCCAGGAAGTCGGCCGCCGAGACGGGCCATTCCTCGGCGTTGATCCATGGCGCGCGCAGGTGCTGCACCGCCGGCATGGTGCGGAAGCCGTCGTCGAGCACGCGGCGCTGCTCGTCGTCCGTGACCAGCTCGAGCCTAGTGCCGGTGCGGTCGAGCAGGAAGATCGGCGCCAGCTTCGCCCCGACGAAGGCCCGGATCCGCGCGGCGGCGTCCACGAGCGTTTCCGAGTGGTCCTGCGACCAGTTGAGCACATCGTTGATCCGCACCAGCTCCGTCAGGAGCGCCACCGAGTCGACGTTGACCACGCTTCGAGAGTAGGCAGCGGCCGCGGCGACGTCAGGGGACCCCGGACCCAGCCAAGAGCGTCGTAACGCGCGCCGGCCAAGGCGCCGATGGATACCTTCTGGCCGAATGCCGTAACGTGTGGACGCGTTGCATAGATGTTACGTTCAGACGTGGGGGTGGTGGTGATGCGGTTGGCCTTCTGGGAGGACCACCAGGCAGCCTTGGTGGACCCGGAGTACGCACGGGCATTCGCCGCGGAGTCGATCCGAGTGTCCACCATCGACACGATCATGAACGCGCTCCTCGCACAGGTGGAGTCCAGCGGACTGAGCAAGGCGGGACTTGCGCGGGCAATTGGCGCCAACCCCGCGGCGGTGCGCCGGTTGCTGTCCGCCAAGGACGTCAACCCGACGCTGGGCACCCTGGCTGAGCTCGCCGGCGCGCTAGGCATGAAGGTGACCCTCGCGCCGCTGACACCGGCGGAGCGCAAGACGATCACTGAGCCGATGATGCAATTGGCCCAGCGTTCCGACGCAACGGCACCGACGAGCAAGCTGACGCGGGAGCGGAGCACGTCACCCGGGCACCACGCACCCGAGAGGGCCGCCCGGGCGGCCGTGTGAGGGCGGTCGCTACGCGATCGGGCGCGGCTGGGTCTGCCGGTAGCGGTCACCGAGTCGACGCATCGCGGCATACTCGCTGGCCGACAGAGTGGTGCGGAAGGGCTTGGCTCGGCCGTCCACGATGACGAGCAACGGCTTGTCGAGGTCATGTCCCCGTGCATGGCCTCCCACATCCCACCCCCGGAGAACCGGATGGGTGGGGCCGCCGCCACCGCGATCGCGACCGCGCGCAGGCGCGCAGCAATCGTCGGCGGCACTGTCTGCAGGTACTCCCGGGCCGGGCAGCGACCGGACTCCTCGACGTAGAACACGATGTCGTGGGCATCGATGGGCCGAGGACCGGTGCGAACCGGGGGTCGCCGCGCGGCGCGCCTGGACGACCGGGGCGTCACGGCCGGCACCATACCGATCCAGCGCTTGGCGCCAACCGCTCTGCCGTGTGCTCGGTGGAAAACGTCGTGATTGCGAGTTCATCCCCGCAGCCGGGGCGACATTGCCCTGGCTTGCTGCATCAGCGGAGCGGGTGACGGGAATCGAACCCGCGCTCTCAGCTTGGGAAGCTGAAGTTCTGCCATTGAACTACACCCGCGCGACGCTTCCGGGAGCGGGCTCCGGGCCGCGTGCGCGAGCGATCCTACCGGGTCGTCGCGCCCCGGCTCCAACCTTCGCGGGCCGACGAGGTGGGCCGAGCGGCCCGGCCAGTCAGCCCGGCCAGTCAGCCCGGCCAGCCAGCCCGGCCAGTCAGCTCGTCCGCCCCGGCAGCCGCCCCCCGCCGATCAGGCGCAGCCCGCGGGCTGGCAGGCTGGGCAGCGTGCCCCCGACGATCCGCCCGTTCCACCCGGTCGACATTCCCGCCCTCTACCGCGTCTGCCTGCTCACCGGCGACGCGGGTGGCGACGCCACCGCGCTCTACCGCGACCCGGACCTGCTCGGCCACCTCTACGTCGGCCCGTACCCCGCCGCGGACCCGTCGCTGACCTTCGTCGTGCACGACGACGACGGCGTGGCCGGCTACCTCGTCGGGACGGCGGACACGCTCGCCTTCGACGCCTGGTGCGAGCGGCACTGGTGGCCGGCGCTGCGGGAGCGGTACCCGATGGGGCCCGACGACGGCTCGTCGGACCGCACACTCGTCGGGCAGATCCACACCCCGGCCGGCGACCCGCCGCCGCCCGGGTACCCGGCCCACCTGCACATCGACCTGCTGCCGCGGCTCCAGCGGCAGGGCTGGGGCCGGCGGCTCATCGAGGCGTTCGCCGACGCGCTGCGCGAGCGCGGCGTGCCGGGCGCGCACCTCGGGGTGGACCCGCGGAACGCGAACGCGCGCGCGTTCTACGCCCGCCTGGGCTTCGTCGCCGACGACGACCCCGACCGCCTGCTGCTCACCCTCTGACGCGCGGGCACTCCGGCTCGGCGCAACCTGGGACTGTCCGTTCCGGCTCGACAGCACACCGGCAGCCGTTGGTCGCGGTTCGGCGGACCCAACCACAACCAACGGCTGCCGATGCGGCTCCCGAGCGCACGTCGGGAGCCGTCGGTTGCGGCTAGAGCGTGGCCTCGACCCGCACCGTCGACCCGGGCGGCGCGTACGGCACGAGGGTGCCGTCCACCGGCGCACCGTCGACGACGAGCTTCGCGCGCGACCCCCGGGTGCCGGAGTTGGTCACCGAGATCTCGTACGTCGCACCACGGGCCACCCGCGTCACGGTGAAGCTCGGCACCTCGGGCCCGATCTGCGGGTCCACCACCAGCCCGTCGAAGTCGGGCCGCACGCCGAGCAGGTACTGCGAGACGGCGACGAAGTTCCACGCCGCGGTTCCGGTGAGCCACGAGTTCTTCGCCTCGCCGTGCCGCGCCGCCTCCTTGCCCGCGATCATCTGCGCGTACACGTACGGCTCGAGCCGGTGTACGTCGCTGATGTCCTCGCGGTAGGCGGGCGTGATCCGCTTGTAGTAGTCGAACGCGCGGTCGCCGCGGCCCACTACCGTCTCCGCGATGATCACCCACGGGTTGTTGTGGCAGAAGATGCCGCCGTTCTCCTTGTACCCCGGCGGGTAGGTGGACACCTCGCCGAGCTCCACCTGGTACGTGGTGTATGCGGGGTACTGGAGCACCAGGCCGTGCGCGGTACCGAGCAACTCGCCCGAGGCATCCAGCGCCTGGATGGCGGGCGCGGACTCGTCGTCGGGCCCGGAACCGACGCCGATGCCGGCGAGCACCGCGAAGCCCTGCGGTTCGATCCAGATCTTGCCCTCGGGCTTCGCGTCGGTGCCGACGGGGTTGCCGAAGTAGTCGTAGGCGCGCAGGAACCAGCGCCCGTCCCAGCCGTGCGTCAGCACGGCCACCCGCATCTCGTCGACCAGGCCCCGCGCCCGGGAAGCGACGTCCGCGAGGCCTCGTCGGGCGGCCAGCTCGGCGTAGTCCGGCCCGTACTTGACGAACATCGCCGCGATGAACACCGACTCCGCGACGCCGCCGGCCTTGTTCTCCGTCGTCTGGAAGCTCTCCCCCGGCGTGGTGGAGAAGCAGTTGAGGTTGAGGCAGTCGTTCCAGTCGGCGCGGCCGATCAGCGGCAGGCCGTGCGGGCCGCGGTGGGTCACGGTGAACTCGAACGACCGCGTCAGGTGCTCGAAGAGCGGCACCTCTGTGCCCGCCTCGTTGTCGAACGGCACCGGCTCGTCGAGGATCGACCAGTCCCCCGTCTCGCGGACGTACGCGGCGACGCCGGCGATGAGCCAGAGCGGGTCGTCGTTGAAGCCGGAGCCGATGTCGTTGTTCCCACGCTTCGTCAGCGGCTGGTACTGGTGGTACGCCGAGCCGTCGGCGAACTGGGTCGCGGCGATGTCGATCAGCCGCTCGCGCGCCCGCTCCGGCACCAGGTGGACGAAGCCCAGCAGGTCCTGGCTCGAGTCGCGGAAGCCCATGCCCCGCCCGATGCCGGTCTCGAAGTACGACGCCGACCGCGACATGTTGAACGTCACCATGCACTGGTACTGGTTCCAGACGTTGACCATCCGGTCCAGCTTGTCGTCGCCGCTGGTCACCGAGTAGGTGGACAGCAGCCCGTCCCAGTGCGCGCGCAGCGCGGCGAAGGCCTCGTCGGCCTGTTCGGCGGTGGCGAAGCGGCCCAGCAGCGCGTGCGCCGGCGCGCGGTTGACCCGCTGGTGGGCCTCGTCGGCCCACTTGGCCTGCTCCGGGTTCTCCACGTAGCCGAGGACGACGACGAGCGTGCGGGACTCGCCGGGCTCCAGGTGCAGGGCCACGCTGTGCGACCCGATGGGGTACCAGCCGGAGGCGACCGAGTCCGCGGACCGCCCCGCCCGCGGCACCGCGGCCTCGCCCAGGG
>CAZBIO010000198.1:0-21073 GCA_964491965.1 uncultured Cellulomonas sp. | reverse complement strand
CAGGGGGGCAGGGGACAGGGAGGCAGGGGGAGAGGGCGGGGAGGCAGGGAGGCAGGGAGGCAGGGAGGGAGAGGGCAGGGGGAGGGGACAGGGGGGAGGGGACCTCAGAAGGCGCGCGTGATCATCGCGCGCTTGACCTCCTGGATCGCCTTGGTCACCTCGATGCCGCGCGGGCACGCCTCGGTGCAGTTGAAGGTGGTGCGGCAGCGCCACACGCCTTCCTTGTCGTTGAGGATCTCCAGGCGCTGGGCGGCGCCGGTGTCGCGGCTGTCGAAGATGAACCGGTGCGCGTTGACGATCGCCGCCGGGCCGAAGTACTGCCCGTCGTTCCAGAACACCGGGCAGCTCGACGTGCACGCGGCGCACAGGATGCACTTGGTGGTGTCGTCGTACCGGGCCCGCTCCTCGGGGGACTGGAGCCGCTCGCGGGTGGGCTCGTTCGGCCCGGTGATGAGGAACGGCATGATCTCGCGGTAGGACGCGAAGAACGGCTCCATGTCGACCACGAGGTCCTTGAGCACCGCGAGCCCCTTGATCGGCTCGATGGTGATCGGCTTGGACGGGTCGAGGTCCTTGAGGAGCGTCTTGCAGGCGAGCCGGTTGCGGCCGTTGATCCGCATCGCGTCCGAGCCGCAGATGCCGTGGGCGCACGAGCGGCGGAACGTCAGGGTCCCGTCCTGCTCCCACTTGACCTTGTGCAGCGCGTCCAGCACGCGGTCGGTGCCGTGCACCCGCACCACGAACTCCTGCCAGTACGCCTTCGCCTCGGGCGCGGGCGTCCCGTAGGGGAGCGCCTCGTCGGGCTCGGGCGGCAGGTAGCGACGGATCTTCAGGCGCACGTCGAACGAGGGCACCTCGCCGACGGCGGTCGGGGCTTCCAGGGTGGCGGTCATCAGTACTTGCGCTCCATCGGCTGGTAGCGGGTCACCGTGACGGGCTTGGAGCCCAGCACGAGCTGATAGTCGTCGAACTGCTGGACCAGGTGGAACGGCCCCCTCGCGTCGCCGTCGGTGTCCTTCGGCTTGACGGTCAGCGGACGGCGGTACGCCAGCGTGTGGCGCATGTACTGCTTGTCGTCGCGCGCGGGGAAGTCCTCTCGGAAGTGCCCGCCGCGCGACTCGTTGCGGTTGAGGGCGCCGACGACCACGGTCTCCGCGATGTCGAGCAGGAAGCCCAGCTCCACGGCCTCGAGCAGGTCGGTGTTGAAGGCCCGCGACTTGTCCTGTACCGAGACCGCCTGGTACCGCTTGCGCAGCGCCTTGAGGTCGTCGAGCGCCCGTGTCAGCGACTCCGCGGTACGGAACACCTGGGCGTTGGCGTCCATCGTCTGCTGCAGGTCGCGGCGGATGTCCGCGACGCGCTCGCCGTCGGAGCGGGTGCGGATCGCCTCCAGCTCTGAAGCCACCGGCCCGGCGGGGTCGTCGGGCAGCGCCACCCACTCCGCCGTGGCGGCATACGCGGCGGCGGCGCGCCCGGACCGCTTGCCGAACACGTTGATGTCCAGCAGCGAGTTGGTGCCGAGCCGGTTGGAGCCGTGCACGGAGACGCAGGCGCACTCGCCGGCGGCGTAGAGGCCGCGGATCACGTCGGTGCCGTTGCGCAGCACCTCGCCCTCGACGTTCGTCGGGACGCCGCCCATGAGGTAGTGCGCGGTCGGGTAGACCGGCACCGGCTCGGTGTACGGCTCGACGCCGAGGTACGTGCGCGCGAACTCGGTGATGTCCGGCAGCTTGGCGTCGATGTGCGCCGGCTCGAGGTGCGTGAGGTCGAGGAGGACGTAGTCCTTGTTCGGCCCGGCGCCGCGGCCCTCGCGCACCTCGTTGGCCATGGAGCGGGCGACGATGTCGCGCGGGGCGAGGTCCTTGATCGTCGGCGCGTACCGCTCCATGAAGCGCTCGCCCTCGCCGTTGCGCAGGATGCCGCCCTCGCCGCGCGCCGCCTCGGAGAGCAGGATGCCCAGCCCGGCCAGGCCCGTCGGGTGGAACTGGAAGAACTCCATGTCCTCGAGCGGGATGCCCCGCCGGTACGCCAGGGCGATGCCGTCACCGGTCAGCGTGTGGGCGTTGGAGGTCGTCTTGTAGACCTTGCCGGCGCCGCCGGTGGCGAGGATGACCGACTTCGCCTGGAACACGTGCGTCTCGCCGGTCGCCAGGTCGTACGCGACCACTCCGGAGACGTGCACCTCCTCGCCGTCGGGGACGTGCGAGGCCGCGAGGTCGTGGTCCACCAGCAGGTCGAGCACGTAGAACTCGTTGAAGAACTGCACGTCCTGCTTGACGCAGTTCTGGTACAGGGTCTGCAGGATCATGTGGCCGGTGCGGTCCGCGGCGTAGCAAGCCCGGCGCACGGGCGCCTCACCGTGGTTGCGCGTGTGGCCGCCGAACCGGCGCTGGTCGATGCGGCCCTCGGGCGTGCGGTTGAACGGCAGGCCCATCTTCTCCAGGTCGAGGACCGCGTCGATGGCCTCCTTGGCCATGATCTCCGCGGCGTCCTGGTCGACGAGGTAGTCGCCACCCTTGACCGTGTCGAAGGTGTGCCACTCCCAGTTGTCGTCCTCGACGTTGGCCAGCGCCGCGCACATGCCGCCCTGGGCGGCGCCCGTGTGGGACCGTGTCGGGTAGAGCTTGGTGATCACCGCGGTGCGCGCCCGGGTCGAGGCCTCGAGCGCCGCGCGCATGCCGGCGCCGCCGGCGCCGACGATCACCACGTCGTACTGGTGTGTCTGCATGGTTCGTCAGTCCTCGTCAGTCCTGGTCAGGCAGCCGGGCAGAAGGAGGGGAGCAGGTCCGCCGGGGCACCTGCCGGGCACGCGTCGAAGGTGAAGATCACCAGGGTCCCGAGCACCACGGTCACGACGAAGGCCAGGTAGAGCAGGCCCTTGAGCACCAGGCGCGTTCCGGTCCGCTCCGTGTAGTCCATGATCACGGTGCGCACGCCGTTGGTGCCGTGGATCATCGCGAGCCACAGCATCAGCAGGTCCCAGATCTGCCAGAACGGCGACGCCCACTTGCCGGCGACGAAGCCGAAGTCGATCGCGTGGATGCCCTCGCCCATCATCAGGTTGACGAACAGGTGGCCGAAGATCAGCACGACGAGCAGCACGCCCGACGCGCGCATGAAGATCCAGCCGATCATCTCCGTGTTGCCACGGGTGGTCTTGCGGGTGGGCCGCGCCTTGGGCTCGGCGATGGTCGTCGTCGACATCAGTTCCCCCCGAAGACGTTGCCGAGGTGGCGGGGCAGGAAGCCGGCCATGAGCACCACCCACAGCCCGACGACCACCCAGAGCATCACTCGCTGGTACTTGGGGCCCTTGCCCCAGAAGTCAACGAGGATCACCCGGATGCCGTTGAGGGCGTGGAACACGACCGCGGCGACGAGACCCGCCTCGCCCAGGCCGACCACCGGGTTCTTGTACGTGCCGATGACGTCGTTGTACGCCTCGGGCGACACGCGCACGATCGCGGTGTCGAGCACGTGAACGAGTAGGAAGAAGAAGATCGCAACGCCGGTGACCCGGTGGGCCACCCATGACCACATGCCTTCACGCCCGCGGTAGAGCGTTCCGGCAGGGGCGGCGGGTGCGGTTGGCACTTTCGGCCTCCTGGCGCGAGGACAACGGGAGGGACGACGACGTCCTGGGGTCACTGTAGTGACTTGACGTCGACATATCCGCACCAGACGTCCCACGACTCGCGCCGGCGGTCCGGGTAGGGGCGGGCGCTCCCGGGTCGCGATCCTGGTTACGGCCCGCCCCGCCCCCCGGACCGGCCCCGTTCGCCCGCCACGGCCCGGCACAACCCCGGCCGCTACTCTGCCCGCATGGCCGACGAGCGCACCGACGCCCCCGTCCACCCGATCGAGGGGTTCCACGCGGTGATCCCCGCCGGCGGCGCCGGCACCCGCCTGTGGCCCCTGTCGCGGGCGGGGCGGCCGAAGTTCCTCCTCGACCTGACCGGCACCGGCCGCACGCTGCTCCAGGGGACGGTCGACCGCCTGGCGCCGCTGACCGGTCCGGGCGGCGTGCTCGTCGTCACCGGGACGCGGCACGCGGACGCCGTGCGCGAGCAGCTGCCGGCGCTCGGCGCGGAACACGTGCTGGCCGAGCCGTCGCCGCGCGACTCGATGGCCGCGATCGGGCTGGCCGCCGCGGTGCTCGAGCGCCGCCACGGGCCGGACACCGTGCTCGGCTCGTTCGCCGCGGACCACGTCATCACGCACGACGAGGTGTTCGCCGCCGCCGTGCACGAGGCGGTCGCCGCCGCCCGCGCCGGCTACGTGGTGACTATCGGGATCGCCGCCACGGAACCGTCCACCGCCTTCGGCTACGTCCATGCGGGGGAGGCCCTCGGCGTGGCCGGGGCCCCCAACGCCCGGCACGTGCTCGGGTTCACCGAGAAGCCCGACGCGCAGACCGCCGCCGCGTACCTGGCCACCGGCGAGTACCGCTGGAACGCCGGGATGTTCGTCGTGCAGGCCGGCGTGCTGCTGGACCACCTGGCCGCCCAGCTCCCGCCCCTGGCGGCGGGCGTGCGCCGGATCGCGGCGGTGTGGGACACGCCGGAGCGCGACGAGGTGCTGGGCCGCGAGTGGCCGGGCCTGACGAAGATTGCCATCGACCACGCGATCGCCGAGCCGGTCGCCGCGGTGGGTGGAGTCGCCGTGGTGCCGGGCGAGTTCGGGTGGGACGACGTCGGCGACTTCGACTCGCTCGCCGGCCTGCTCGCGGCGCCGCGGACGCTGGGCGACGACGGGGCGGTGCTGCGGATCGACGCCGACGACGCGCTCGTCGTGACCTCCGGGCGGGCCGTCAGCGTGGTCGGGATCCCGGAGGCCGTCGTCGTCGACACCCCGGACGCCGTGCTGGTGACCACGCGTGCGCACGCCCAGGCCGTGAAGGCTGCGGTGGACGCCTGGCGCGCCGACGGCCGCGACGACCTCCTGTAGCCCGTTGCGCGAAGCCCGTCGCGTGTAGGCCGCTGCGTGTAGCCCGTTGCGCCCGGGAGTTTCGGAGTTAGGGGCCCACAACTCTCGGACGTTGCGAGAATGGGGGCGTGTCGGCCTCCGCAGCGTCGCAGCCCGGCGAGCGCGCGCCCGGCGAGCGCGTGGCGCTGCCGCGGGTGCCGGCAGTGAACGAGCCGGTGGAGCCGGTCACGTCGCTGGTGCCGGGGCCCGGCGACCCGGCGATCGCCCGCCTGCACGCGATCATCGCCCGGCACCGCGACGAGCTCGTCGCGCTCCGCCGCGACCTGCACGCCCACCCGGAGCTGGGCCGCACCGAGGAGCGCACGACGAAGGTCGTCGCCGACCGGCTCGCCGCGGCCGGCCTGCGCCCGCGCATGCTGCCCGGCACCGGGCTGATCGCCGACCTCGGGCCCGCGAGCACGCAGGCCCGCCGCGTGGCGCTGCGCGCCGACCTCGACGCGCTGCCCCTGTCCGACACGTGCGGCCACCCGTACGCCTCGACGGTCCGCGGTGTCGCGCACGCGTGCGGCCACGACGTCCACACCGCGGCCGTGCTGGGCGCGGGCCTCGCGCTCGCGGAGCTGGCGGAGTCCGGCGACCTGGCCTCCGGCGTGCGACTCCTGTTCCAGCCGGCCGAGGAGGTGCAGCCGGGCGGCTCGATCGAGGTGATCGGCGCGGGCGCCCTGGACGGCGTCGGCCGGATCTTCGCCCTGCACTGCGACCCGAAGGTGGACGTCGGCAGGGTCGGCACGCGGATCGGGCCGATCACCTCGGCGTCCGACCAGGTGACCGTCACGCTGCGGGGCCCGGGCGGCCACACGTCCCGGCCCTACCTGACGGCGGACGTGGTGTTCGCGCTGGGCCAGGTGATCACGCAGGTCCCGGCGGTGCTGGGCCGGCGACTCGACCCCCGATCCGGCGTCAACCTCACGTGGGGCGCGGTGCGCGCGGGCTCGGCCTCCAACGCGATCCCGGTCTCCGGCACCGTATCCGGCACGCTGCGCTGCCTCGACGTGCGGGCGTGGGAGGCCGCCGCGGAGGTGCTCGAGGCCGCGGTCCACGAGGTCGTCGGGCCCTACGGCGTGGAGCTCGAGGTCCGGTGCCAGCGCGGCGTGCCCCCGGTGGTCAACGACGAGGCGAGCACCGGCCTGCTCGAGGCCGCGGCGCGCGAGGTGCTCGGTCCCGAGTCGGTGATGCTGACGGAGCAGTCGCTCGGCGGCGAGGACTTCGCCTGGTACCTCACCAAGGTTCCGGGTGCCATGGCGCGGCTCGGCACCCGCACCCCGGGCGGGCACACCTACGACATCCACCAGGGCGACCTGTCGGTCGACGAGCGCGCGATCGAGGCGGGAGCGCTGGTCCTCGCGCGCGCGGCCGTGCTCGCCGGGCGCCGCTGAGCCGCGGGACGCGACCCGAGCCGGGCTGGCGAGGGCGGCCCGCCCGGGGCTACTCGGGCGTAACCCTGTGTACCAATGCGGTAACGGAACGCCGACGAAGGCCGCCAGCGGTCTTCCCATCCGGACGCTCGTTACTAAGGTCGGTGCGTTCGATGACGGAGGGCTTCCGCCCGGACGGCGGCTCAATGGCGTGCCGCCGTCGGGGCGGACCGTCCCAACGGCATGGGCACGACCATCAGGAGATTCCGTGAAGAACACCATCCGCATGGCCGCGATCGGCACGATCGCGGTTCTCGCCCTCACCGCATGTGGGTCGGCGCCCACCGAGTCGGAGACCTCGGCGCCGGAGACCAGCGAGGCGACGGAGACGACTGAGGCCGCGGAGCCGACCGCCGAGCCGATCGACTTCAAGGCCTGCATCGTCTCCGACCAGGGCGGCTTCGACGACAAGAGCTTCAACCAGATCTCCTACGAGGGCACCAAGAAGGCCGCCGAGGAGGTCGGCGCGGAGTTCCGTGAGGTGCAGTCCGACACGGAGACCGACTACGCCCCGAACCTCGAGTCGCTGGTCGGCGAGAGCTGCAACTTCATCGTGTCCGTCGGCTTCGCGCTGTCGGCCGCGACGGTCGAGTCCGCCAACGCCAACCCGGACATCGAGTACGCCCTGATCGACGACGCCGCGGACGCCGACGGCAACGGCGAGGCCGACGCGCCGAACATCAAGCCGCTGCTCTACGACACGGCGCAGGCCGCGTTCCTCGCCGGCTACCTCGCCGCGGGCTACTCCACGACCGGCTCGGTCGGCACCTTCGGCGGCCAGCCGTTCCCGACCGTGACGATCTTCATGGATGGCTTCAAGCAGGGCGTCGACTACTACAACTCGGTCAAGGGCACCTCGGTCAAGGTCATCGGCTTCAACAGCGCCGAGGACGGCTCGTTCACGGGTGGCTTCGAGGCCAACGACACCGCGAAGAACATCGCGCAGCAGATCATCGACCAGGGCGTCGACGTGCTGCTCCCCGTCGGCGGCCCGATCTACAAGTCGGCCATCGCGGCGATCCAGGACTCCGGCAAGGACGTCGCGCTCATCGGCGTGGACTCGGACTTCTACGAGTCCGACCCGTCGACCCAGCCGTACGTGCTGACCTCGATCCAGAAGAAGATGGACGTCTCGGCCTACGACACCGTCAAGGCCGCCGCCGAGGGCAACTTCGACCCGGCTCCGTACATCGGCACGCTCGAGAACGGCGGCGTGGACCTGGCCCCGCTGCACGACTTCGAGAGCAAGGTCGACCCGGCGCTGTGGCAGGAGGTCCAGGACCTCAAGGCGTCGATCATCGCCGGTGACGTCCCGATCACCTCGTACCTGGCCAAGTAGCACCCGAGAAGCACCAGCGATTCCGGCCGCCATCCGCACCCAGGCCGCCGGTTGACGCAATACTGCGGGGAGGTCGCGCAAGCGGCCTCCCCGCAGTGTCGCGGGGGGACACTCAGGACCGGGCGGGGCCGAGGAACGGTGACATGAAGCTCGAGCTGCGCGGCATCACGAAGCGCTTCGGCGCACTCGTCGCGAACGACCACATCGATCTGACCGTCGAGCCGGGCGAGATCCACTGCCTGCTCGGCGAGAACGGCGCCGGCAAGTCGACGCTGATGAACGTGCTCTACGGCCTCTACCAGGCCGACGAGGGCGAGATCCTCCTCGACGACGAGGTGCGCCACTTCGCCGGGCCGGGCGACGCGATGGCCGCCGGGATCGGCATGGTGCACCAGCACTTCATGCTGGTGCCCGTGTTCACCGTCGCGGAGAACGTCATGCTCGGCCACGAGCAGACGAGGGGCGCGGGACGCCTCGACCTCGACTCGGCCCGCGCACGCGTCCGCGAGATCGCGGCGCGGTTCGGCTTCGAGGTGAACCCCGACGCAGTGGTCGAGGACCTGCCGGTCGGCGTCCAGCAGCGCGTCGAGATCATCAAGGCGCTGTCCCGCGAGGCCAAGGTGCTCGTGTTCGACGAGCCCACCGCGGTGCTGACGCCGCAGGAGACCGACGAGTTCATGGCGATCATGCGCCAGCTGCGCGACGAGGGCGCCGCGATCGTCTTCATCACGCACAAGCTCCGCGAGGTCCGCGAGGTGGCGGACCGCATCACCGTGGTGCGCCGCGGCAAGGTGGTCGGCGAGGCCCAACCGGGCACGTCCGACGTGGAGCTGGCGTCGCTCATGGTGGGCCGCGAGGTGGAGCTGACGGTCCGCAAGGCGGCCCCCGAATACTCCGCCGCGCTGCTCGAGGTGACCGATCTCGAGGTGACCGACGCCCGCGGCGTCGTCCTCGTCGACGAGGTGACGTTCTCGGTGCGCGGCGGCGAGGTGCTCGTCGTCGCCGGTGTCCAGGGCAACGGGCAGACCGAGCTCGCCGAGGCGCTCGGTGGCCTGCGCCCGGCGACGGGCAGCGTCCGGCTCGACGGGCACGAGCTGCTGGGCCGGTCCGTGCGGGACGTGCTCGACGCGGGCGTCGGGTACGTGCCCGAGGACCGCGGCGTCGAGGGGCTCGTCGGCACGTTCACCGTCGCGGAGAACCTGGTGCTCGACCGGGTCTCCGGCCCGCCCTTCGTGCGCGGCGGCGCGGTCCAGCTGGGCGTGCGCGACGAGTTCGCGCGGCGCGCGGTCGACGAGTTCGACATCCGGACCCAGGGGATCGACGAGCCGGTGGGCCGGCTGTCGGGCGGCAACCAGCAGAAGGTGGTCGTCGCGCGCGAGCTGTCCCGCGACCTCAAGCTGCTCGTCGCGTCCCAGCCGACGCGTGGCGTCGACGTCGGGTCCATCGAGTTCATCCACCGGCGGATCGTCGCGGCGCGGGACGCAGGCGTGCCGGTGGTGGTCGTGTCGACCGAGCTCGACGAGGCCGTCGCGCTCGGCGACCGCATCCTCGTCATGTACCGGGGGCGCGTGGTGGGGATCGTGCCGGCGACGACGTCGCGCGACGACCTGGGCCTGATGATGGCGGGGATCCTGCCTGAGGGGATGGTGGCGGCATGAGCGCCGAGGCTGGAATGAGGGCCCCCTCGGCCGGAGCGCAGCGCCCCGAAGAGGGCCGGTGGCACGAGGCGTTCCGGCGGGTCGTCTCGGGCGGCTGGGCGGTGTCGCTCGGCGCGATCGTCCTGGCGGTGGTCGTCGGCGCCATCATGATCGCCGCGACCGACGAGGGCGTGCGCGCCGCCTCGGGCTACTTCTTCGCCCGGCCGGCCGACACGTTCCGGGCGATCGGCACCGCGGTCGGCGGCGCGTACGCGTCGCTCTTCCGGGGCGCGGTCTGGGACTTCCGTTCCGACGACGTCGCGACGGCGATCAGGCCGCTGACGAACTCGCTGACCCAGGCCACCCCGCTCATCACGGCCGGCCTCGGCGTGGCGCTGTCGTTCCGGGCGGGCATGTTCAACATCGGCGGCCGTGGGCAGATGCTCGCGGCTGCGGCGGCCGGTGGCGCGGTCGGGTTCGCCGTCGACCTGCCGTTCCCGTGGCACATGCTGCTCGCCATCGTCGTCGGCATCCTCGCCGGCGCGGTCTGGGGCGGCATCGCGGGGCTGCTCAAGGCGACCACCGGCGCGCACGAGGTGATCGTGACGATCATGCTCAACTACGTCGCCTTCTACATCCTGTCGTACCTGCTGGCGACGCCCGGCCTGCTCCAGGCGCCCGGCACGGGAAACCCGAAGACGCCGCCGATGAAGCCGTCGGCCGTCATGCCGGACCTGCTGGGCCAGCGCTACAACCTCCACTGGGGCTTCGTCATCGCGCTGCTGGCGGTCGTGTTCACGTGGTGGCTGCTCAACCGGTCGCGCCTCGGGTTCGAGTTCCGGGCGGTCGGCGAGAACCCGGCGGCGGCGCGCGTCGCCGGCATCAACGTCCCCCGATCCACCGTCTACGCGATGCTGGTCGCCGGTGGCCTCGTCGGCCTCGCGGGTGTGACGCAGGTGCTCGGGACGTCGACCACGGGGTTCACGTCCGGCATCGACGCGGGCGTCGGCTTCGACGCGATCACCGTCGCCCTGCTCGGCAGGTCGCAGCCGCTCGGCGTGCTCGGGGCGGCGATCCTCTTCGGCGCCTTCAAGGCGGGCGGCTCGACGATGCAGGCCGCCGAGCGCGTGCCGATCGAGATCGTGCAGGTGGTGCAGGCGCTCATCGTCCTCTTCATCGCCGCGCCGCCGCTGGTGCGCGCGGTCTTCCGGCTGCCGCAGCCGGGGACGCGCACCACGAAGCCGCAGGTGCCCGCCAAGGCCCAGCCGACGGAGGTGACGGCATGACCGCCACCGTCGAGACCGCGCCGGCACCCGAGCCGGTGGTCGCCGAGCCGCGCCTGGTCACGGTCGTCAGCCGCAAGACGCCGATCGTCCTGGCGGTCGTCACCGCGCTGCTCGCGCTCCTCTTCGTCGTGCGTCCCAGCGAGGGCGACGTCCGCTTCCGGTTCTCCGAGGACACCGAGCGGATCCGCGTCCCCAACCTGACCGTCCCGGCGATGCCGCTGGCGTGGGGCTGCGTGGTGCTGCTCGTCGTGCTCGTCGGCGTCGCCGCTGGCTACGTGCTGGCGCGGCGCAAGGTGCCGCTGTGGGTGTCGATGGTCTTCGCGGTCGTCGCGCTCGTCGGCTTCCTCGCGTGGTCGGGCGCCGGCAGCGCCCAGGACTTCCCCGTCGTGTCGCTCGTCGGCGGGTCGGTGCTGCTCGCGGTGCCGCTGACGTTCGGCGCGATGGGCGGCGTCATCGGCGAGCGGGCGGGCGTGGTCAACATCGCGATCGAGAGCCAGCTGCTCGCCGGCGCGTTCTGCGCGGCGGTGGCCGGCTCGATCGCGCACAGCCCATTCGTCGGGCTCCTGGCGGCGATCGTCGCCGGTGTGCTCGTCGCGCTGGTGCTCGGCCTCTTCGCGATCACCTACAAGGTCGACCAGGTGATCGTCGGGGTGGTGCTCAACGTGCTCGTCGTCGGCCTGACGAGCTTCCTGTACTCGCAGGTGCTGGTGCCCAGCGCGGCGACGGTCAACACCACCGTCCGGTTCCCGCGGATCGCCATCCCGCTGCTGTCCGACATCCCGGTGATCGGGCCCGCGCTGTTCCGGCAGACGGTGCTGGTGTACCTGATGTATGTCACCGTGCCGGCCGTGTGGTTCGCGCTGTACCGCACGCGGTGGGGTCTGCGGCTGCGCGCCGTGGGCGAGCACCCGCAGGCGGCCGACACCGTCGGCATCCGGGTGGAGCGGGTGCGCTACCGCGCGGTGCTGATCGCCGGCGGCATCGCCGGCATCGGCGGCGCCTTCTACACCCTGGTGTCGGTCAACGAGTTCGGCAAGGAGATGACGGCGGGCGCCGGCTACATCGCCCTCGCGGCGGTCATCTTCGGCAAGTGGGACCCGGTGCGCGCCGCCCTGGCGGCCCTGCTGTTCGGCGCGGCCTCGAACCTCCAGGGCGCGCTGTCGATCGTCGGCTCGCCCGTGCCGAGCCAGTTCATGCTGATGCTGCCGTACGTGGTGACGATCCTGGCCGTCGCCGGCTTCGTCGGGCGCTCGCGGGCGCCGGCCGCGGACGGCACGCCGTACATCAAGGAGTGAGGCCCGTGGCAGAGGTCGACTGGGACGGGCTTCGCTCGGTGGCGCGGGACGCGCTGGCGCACGCCTACGTGCCGTACTCGCGGTACCCGGTGGGCGCCGCCGCGCTCGTCGACGACGGGCGGGTGGTCGTCGGGTGCAACGTCGAGAACGCGTCCTATGGCCTGACGCTGTGTGCCGAGTGCGGGCTGGTGTCCGCGCTGCACGCGTCCGGCGGTGGGCGGCTGGTGGCGTTCACGTGCGTCGACGGCCACGGCGACGTCCTGGCGCCATGCGGCCGGTGCCGGCAGCTGCTGTTCGAGCACGGCGGCCCGTCGCTGCTCGTCGAGACCGCGGGCGGCGTGCGGACCATGGCCGAGGTGCTGCCGGGGGCGTTCGGGCCGGCCGACTTGGAGGACTACGCGTGAGCTCCCGGGCCGTGCCGGGGGAAACGAGCGGGGAAGGCCGACCATGAGCACAGAGCAGTTCGACGCCGTCGAGGTGATCACCGCCAAGCGGGACGGCCGCCGGCTGTCCGACGAGCAGATCGCCTGGGTGGTCGACGCGTACACGCGCGGCGTGGTCGCCGACGAGCAGATGTCCGCCCTGGCGATGGCGATCCTGCTCAACGGGATGGACCGCGCGGAGATCGCCCGCTGGACGGCGGCAATGATCGCGTCGGGTGAGCGCATGGACTTCTCCGGGCTCGGCCGGCCGACGGCCGACAAGCACTCGACCGGCGGCGTCGGCGACAAGATCACGCTGCCGCTCGCCCCGCTCGTCGCGACGTTCGGCGTCGCGGTGCCGCAGCTGTCCGGCCGGGGCCTGGGCCACACGGGCGGGACGCTCGACAAGCTGGAGTCGATCCCCGGCTGGCGGGCCGCGCTGAGCAACGACGAGATGCTGGCACAGCTGCGCGACGTCGGCGCGGTGATCTGCGCGGCCGGCGCCGGCCTGGCCCCCGCGGACCGCAAGCTCTACGCGCTGCGGGACGTCACCGGCACGGTCGAGGCGATCCCGCTGATCGCCAGCTCGATCATGAGCAAGAAGATCGCCGAGGGCACCGGCGCGCTGGTGCTCGACGTCAAGGTGGGCACGGGCGCGTTCATGGCCGACGAGGCCCGCGCGCGCGAGCTCGCGGAGACGATGGTGGCGCTCGGCACCGACGCCGGTGTCCGGACGGTGGCGCTGCTGACGGACATGAACACGCCGCTGGGGCTGACCGCCGGCAACGCGCTGGAGGTGCGCGAGTCGGTGGAGGTGCTGGCCGGCGGCGGCCCGGCCGACGTCGTCGAGCTGACGGTCGCCCTGGCCCGCGAGATGCTCGCCGCGGCCGGGAGGCCCGACGAGGACGTGGCCGCGGCGCTGGTGGACGGCCGGGCGATGGACACCTGGCGGGCGATGATCCGCGCGCAGGGCGGTGACCCGAAGGCGCGGCTCCCGGTCGCCCGTGAGACGCAGGAGGTGCGCGCGGCGTCGGGCGGCGTGCTCGCCGAGGTCGACGCCAAGGCCGTGGGGATCGCCGCGTGGCGCCTCGGCGCCGGCCGGGCGCGCAAGGAGGACCCGGTTCAGGCGGGCGCCGGCGTGGAGCTGCTGGCCCGTCCCGGGGACCGGGTGGCCGCGGGGCAGGTGCTCGCGCGGCTCCACACCGACACCCCGGAGCGGTTCCCGCGCGCGTCCGAGGCCCTGGCCGACACCTTCGTCGTGCGCCCCGAGGCCCCGGAGCGGCGGCCGCTGATCCTCGCCCGCGTCGCCTGAGCGGTCAAGGGACCTGCGGGGGTGGCGCGCCTTGCGGCAACCGGGTCAGGATGGTTGCCTGGGGAGCTCGAGGAGGAGCGAGCGTGAGCACACTTCCTGGGCCTGACGCCTGGCGGGACGCCGGCCTCGCGCCGGTGGAGCCCGACGAGCCGCGCCGCCTCGGGGACGACGAGCCCGAGGAGCCCCCCGAGGACCCCGAGGAGTACGCGCCGGACTTCCCGCGCGCCGACCGCGAGGACGAGGCCGCCGAGGCGGACGTGGTGGACCAGGACACCGAGGTGAAGATCGAGGACGACGGAGACGAGGACTGACGGCATGACGAGTCAGCCGGAGCTGGGCGAGTCGCCCGACGGATCCCGCGGGGTCCCGCCCGCCGGCACCGACCGGCGGCGGGACCTGCTGGCCGCCATCCCAGCCCTCCCGAAGGTGCTGCTGCACGACCACCTCGACGGTGGGCCCCGCCCCGCGACGCTCGTCGACCTCGCGTCCGAGCTGGGCCACCGGCTCCCCACGGCCGACCCCACCGAGCTGGGTGCATGGTTCGTCGCGGCCGCCGACTCGGGGTCGCTCAAGCGCTACCTCGACACGTTCGCGCACACGGCCGGCGTGATGCAGACCGCCGACGGGCTGCGCCGCGTGGCGCGCGAGGCGGTCGAGGACCTCGCCGCCGACGGCGTGGTCTACGCCGAGTCGCGGTTCGCCCCGGAGCTGCACACGCAGCGCGGCCTGACGATGCAGCAGGTGGTCGACGCGGTGCTGGCGGGCTTCGGCGAGGGGACCGCCGCCGCCGCGGAGGCGGGGCGCACCATCCGGATGGGCGCGCTGCTCACCGCGATGCGGCAGGAGGACCACTGGGAGGAGGTCGCGGCGCTCGCGGTGGCCAACCGGCGGGTGGGCGTCGTCGGCTTCGACCTGGCCGGGCCTGAGGCGGGGTTCCCGCCGGACCGGTGGCCCAAGGCGTTCGAGGTGCTGCGCGACGCGTGGCTGCCCGCGACGATCCACGCCGGCGAGGCCTTCGGCCCGGCGTCGATCGCCGGGGCCCTCCACTCCGGCGCCGTGCGGCTGGGCCACGGCGTGCGGATCGCCGACGACGTCTCGCCCGACGGGCGGCTCGGGCCGCTGGCGCACTGGGTGCGCGACCGG
This sequence comes from uncultured Cellulomonas sp., assembly GCA_964491965.1. Classification (GTDB taxonomy): domain Bacteria; phylum Actinomycetota; class Actinomycetes; order Actinomycetales; family Cellulomonadaceae; genus Cellulomonas. Next base: position 6,239 of record CAZBIO010000198.1, on the reverse strand, counting down.
CGCATCCCCCTCGAGCTGTGCCCCACGTCCAACGTCCACACGGGCGCTGCCGCCTCGGTCGCCGCACACCCGATCACCCGGCTCCACCGGCTCGGCTTCGCCGTGACGGTCAACACCGACAATCGCCTCCAGTCCGGCGTCACGCTCAGCAGCGAGATGGCTGCGCTCGTCGAGCAGGCCGGCTGGACCCTGGCGGACCTGTGGCAGGTCACGCTGACTGCCGCACACCACGCGTTCGTCCACGAGGACGACCGGACCGCACTCATCGACGAGATCATCACGCCCGGGTACGCCCGGTTCGGTGGCGGGAGGCACCACGCATGAACAACAACACCACTCTGGAGAACGAGCACCGTCCCCTCGACGCCGCCGCGCTGGCGAGCTTCGTCGACCACACCCTCCTCAAGCCCGAGGCGACGCGGGCGGACGTGGAGAAGACGGTCGCCGAGGCGGTCCGGCTCGGCGCCTACTCGGTGTGCGTCTCGCCGTCCTTCCTGCCGCTGGACATCCCGGTGGACGAGCACGGCAAGCGCCGGGTCAAGGTCGCGACGGTGGTCGGGTTCCCGTCCGGCAAGCACAAGTCGTCGGTCAAGGCGGCCGAGGCTGCTCAGGCGGTCGCCGACGGTGCCGACGAGGTCGACATGGTCATCGACATCGGCGCCGCGAAGGAGCGCCGCTTCGACGCGGTGGAGGCGGACATCGCCGCCGTGCGCGCCGCGGCGCCGCGGCCGACCGTGCTCAAGGTGATCCTCGAGACCGCGGCGCTGTCCGACCACGAGATCATCGAGTCCTGCCGCGCGGCCGCCAAGGCGGGCGCGGACTTCGTCAAGACGTCCACGGGCTTCCACCCGACGGGCGGGGCGTCGATGCGCGCGGTCGACATCATGGCGGGGACGATCGGCGGGCGGCTCGGCATCAAGGCCTCGGGCGGCATCCGGACGGCGGCGGACGCGATCGCGATGATCAACGCGGGCGCCACGCGGCTCGGCATCTCCGCGACGGCGGCGGTGCTGGCGGGCCTCGAGGACGGCGACCAGGTCGCCGCCGACACCAGCTACTGACACAGCCTCCGACGCAACGGGCGGGGAGTCGCGTTTCCCCATCTCCAACGTCCGAGGAAGTGGGGGTTCTACCCCTCACATCCTCGGACGTTGCGGTGAGGGTGTGCGGGCGAGGGGTCAGGTGGTGGGCAGTCCCAGCGCGGTGCGCACGTCGGCGGCGAGCGCGTCGAGCCGCCCGCGCGCGGCGGCCCGCGCCGCGGCGACGGCCTCGTCGGACGCGTCGGGTGCGAGCGGGACCACGACCTCGAGGTAGCACTTGACCTTCGGCTCCGTGCCGGACGGGCGGACGACGACGCGGTCGTCGCGCTCGGTGAACAGGCGGAAGCCGTCGGTGGGCAGCAGTCCGTCGACGCCCTGCGAGAGGTCGGTGACCGACGTGACGGGCGACCCGGCGAGCTGCGCCGGCGCCGCGGTGCGCAGCCGGTCGATCACCGCCGCGATCGCCGCGGGCTCGTCGAACCGCGCCGCCACCTGGCCGGTGAGGAACAGGCCGTACCGGCGGGCGATCGCGTCGAGCTCGTCGACCAGTCCGCGGCCCTCCGCCTTGAGGCGCGCCGCGAGCGTGGCGACGGCGAGCGCCGCGGAGATGCCGTCCTTGTCGCGCACCAGCGCGGGGGCGACGCAGTAGCCGAGCGCCTCCTCGTAGCCGTAGACCAGGCCGTCGGTGCGCGAGATCCACTTGAACCCCGTGAGGGTGGCGGCGAAGCCGAGGTGGTGGGCCTGCGCGATGCGCGCGAGGAGGCGCGAGGAGACGATCGACGCGGCGAGGGTGCCGGTGGCGTTGCCGGCGCCGTCGCCTTCGTCGCGCGAAGCCGCCTGCGAGCCGAGCAGCGCACCGGTCTCGTCGCCGTGCAGCGGCCGCCAGCCGCCGGCCCGCGGGTCCACGGCGGCGACGGCGCAGCGGTCGGCGTCGGGGTCGAGGGCGATGACCAGGTCCGCGTTACGTTCGCGTGCCAGGTCCAGCGCCAGGTCGAGCGCGCCGGGCTCCTCGGGGTTCGGGAAGGCGACGGTGGGGAAGTCCGGGTCGGGCTCGGCCTGTGGCCCGACGAGCGTCACGTCGGTGAAACCCGCCTCGGCGAGCACGCGCCTGGCCAGTGCCCCGCCGACGCCGTGCATCGGCGTCAGGACGATGCGCAGCGCGCCGGCACGGGCCACCACGGCCTCGTCGTGCGCGACGAGCCCACCGACGGCGGCGGCGTACGCGTCGACGACGTCCTCGCCCAGCACCTGCCACCCGGCATCGGCGCGCGGCACGGAGGCGACCGACGGGACGGCGGCGATCGCAGCGGCGATGACGGCGTCGACCGGCGGCACGATCTGAGCGCCCTGACCGGGGCCGGTGACCACCCGGCCGCCGAGGTAGACCTTGTAGCCGTTGTCCGCGGCGGGGTTGTGCGACGCGGTGACCATGACGCCGGCGTCGGCGCCGAGGTGGCGCACGGCGAACGCCAGGACGGGCGTCGGCAGCGGGCGGGGGAGGAGCAGGACGCGGGCCCCGGCGGCCGTCAGGACGGCGGCGGTGTCGAGCGCGAAGTCCGACGAGCGGTGCCGGGCGTCGTAGCCGACCGCGACGATCGGCGCGCCCGCGAGCTCGTCGTGCAGGAATGCCCCGAGGCCCGCCGCGGCCCGGATGACCACGGCGCGGTTCATCCGGTTGGGGCCGCCGCCGAGCGCGCCGCGCAGGCCGGCGGTGCCGAACTGGAGCAGCCCGGAGAACCGGTCCGCCAGCTCGAGACGGGCGGCGCCGTCACCGCCGAGGGCGGTGTCGAGGAGGCCGGACAGCTCGTCGCGGGTGCGCGGGTCGGGGTCGTCGTCGATCCATGCCTTGACCTGCTCGGGGTCCCAGGCGTGTCTGCCGGCCATGGGCGACCACGGTAGCGGACACGGGGGTACTGGGCCGTACGGGTGAACCGGGTGGTGGTTGTCGGGTGAAGTCCGGTTCAGGGACGGGACAAATCGGACATTACGGATACCGTCAGATGGGTCTCGACCAGCGAAAGGCACCGACATGGCACGGATCTCGCCGCAGGAGCGCACCGCCGAGCAGCGCGCGCTGCTGGACGCCGCCGCGCTGGCCTTCGACCGCCTGGGGTTCGCCGGCGCGTCCGTCAAGGACCTCGCGGACCAGGCCGGGACGTCGGTGGCGACGCTCAAGCGGCACTTCGGGCACAAGGAGGCCGTCGCGCGGGCGGTGGTCGACGAACAGAACCGGCGGATGGTCGCCGCGCTGGACACCGCGTTGCTGCGGCACGGCCCGATCGAGGCGCTGATCCACTCGTCGCGCGAGATGGCCGACCTGCTGGTGGGCGACCCGACTGTGCGCGCCGGCGTGCGCCTGACGATGGAGCTCGGTCCGTCCGACCCGGCCGTCGCCGGCCAGTTCCGGGGTTGGGTGGAGCAGGTCTCCGGGCTGTTCGAGCGTGCGAGGGAGTCCGGCGACGTCGCCGACCGCTTCGACCCGGCCGAGCTGGGCGTCACCTTCGTCTCGTACTTCACCGGGGTGCACACGCTCACCGCGATGCTCGACGAGCGCGCCGACCTGCACGCGCGGCTCGTCGTCATGTGGCGCACGGTCATCGACGCGATCGCGCCGCTGGGGCGTCGGCTCGGGCTGCACGCCGTGACGCGCGACGCGTTCGGCGGCTGGGAGGAGTTCCTCGGCGCCGCCTGACGGGCGCTGAGCGAGGGTTCGGCGCCGTTGGCGCGCGCCCGGGCCCAGGGGCGCGAGGATGGGCGCCGTGCTGCCCGACCCCGAGACCGCGGTCGGGCTGTTGCGCACCCTGCTGGGGGTCGCGGTCCTCGCCGCGGTGACGTGGGGCGTGCTCACGGTGGCGGGGATCCCGCGCCGGTGGGCGCCCGCGGTGGCGATCGCGCGCGGCGTGGCGCAGCTGGCGGTGGTCGCGCTGGTGCTGGGCGGGCTGATCACGCACCCGCTCGGGGTCGCCGCGGCGCTCGTCGTCATGTTCACCGTCGCCGCATGGACCGCCACGCGGCGGCTCGACGGCGACCCGCGGGCGCGGGTCATGGTGCCGGTGTCGATGGGTGCGGGGGTGCTCGTCGCGCTCGGCGTCGTGTTCGGGACGGGCGCGCTCGAGCTGACCGGCCGCTACGCGCTGGCGATCGGCGGGATCGTCGTCGGGAACGCGATGTCGATCGCGACGCTCGCGGGGCGCCGCCTCCGCGCAGGGATCGTCGACCACTGGGACGAGGTCGAGGGGTGGCTTGCGCTCGGGGCGACGCCACGGCAGGCGACGGTGGACATCGGGCGGCGCGCGGTGTTCGAGGCGCTGGTACCGACGGTGGACCAGACGCGGACGACCGGGCTCGTCACGCTCCCGGGTGCGTTCGTCGGGGCGATCTTCGGCGGGCTGTCGCCGCTGGAGGCGGGGCGGTTCCAGGTGGTGGTGCTCGCCGCGATCATGGCGGCGGGGTCGGTGACCGCCGTGCTGCTGACGCGGGCGTCGTCGGTCGTCGTGCGCAAGCCGGAGGCGCCGCCGACGTGAGATCGGCGGGCGGCGATCGGGCGCTGCGCGGTCGGCCGTGGGGTCGTCGGGCGCCGCGCGGACGCTGCCGGGGGTGAGGTCGTCGGGCGTCGACTACGGAGGGGCGGGCTTCGTCGTACGCCGGCCGAAGGTTCGCGCGGGGTGAGACCGTCGGGCTGGGGCGGGGCGCTGCGACGGGGCGGGGTCGTCGGGCGTCGGCTGGGCCGAGGCGACTTCGTCGTGCACCCGCCGGACGCCTTGCCGGGGTGCCGCGCCTCAGAGCTTGCGGATGACCTGTGCGAGGAACGCGCTGATCCGCGGGCCGGCGGCGGCACCCGCGGCGAGGACCTCGGTGTGCGACAGCTTCTCGCCGGAGATGCCCGCGGCGTGGTTGCTGACGAGCGAGACGCCGAGGATCTCCATGCCGACGTGCCGCGCCGCGATCGCCTCGAGCGCGGTGGACATGCCGACGAGCGTCGCGCCCATGCGGCGGGCCGCCTCCACCTCGGCCGGCGTCTCGTAGTGGGGGCCCGGGAACTGGACGTAGACGCCCTCGTCGAGGGTCGGGTCCACCTCGCGCGCGATCGCCCGGAGGCGGGCGGAGTAGAGGTCGGTGAGGTCGACGAACGTCGCGCCCTCGAGCGGGGACGTCGCGGTGAGGTTGATGTGGTCGCTGATCAGCACAGGGGTGCCGGGCGCCCACGCCGGGTTGATGCCGCCGCAGCCGTTGGTCAGCACGAGCGTGTGTGCGCCCGAGGCCGCGGCGGTGCGGATCGGGTGGACCACGCGCCGCACGCCGTGGCCCTCGTAGAGGTGGGTGCGGGCGCCGAGGACGAGGGCGTGCTTGAGGGCGCCGTCCTCGGCCTGGTAGCGCACGGATCGCAGGGTCCCGACGTGCCCGACGACCTCAGGCGCGCTGAAGCCGGGAACGCGGTGCGCCTGGAGCTCCGCGACGGTCTCTCCGAGGAGGTCGACCGCCCCGCTCCAGCCGGAGCCGAGGACGAGGGCGATGTCATGGCGTTCGATGCCGGTCTGCTCAGCGATGAAGCGGGCAGCTTCGAGGGCGGTGGCGAAGGGGTCGGTGGCGGGGTCGTCGAGGGCAAGAGGCGCGCTCATGGGGCGAGGGTAGTGGCGAAGGTCCCTTTTGCGCTGGTCAGGTCGCGGTCGGTGTGGCAGACGGGTGAATGAAGAGCGTCGGGGGGCGAACGGGGTCTCTTCGCGTGGCGACCGGATGGCGGTGTGACTAGTCGTGAGCTGTCTGTTGGCGGCTGTCCCGCACCCGCGGTGGCGTCGGGCGGACATCGGGGACGGACCCCGGCGCGCGGCGTCGCGCCGAGCGGCCCACAGCCCCGATTCGACGGTGGCGGTGACCGTCGGGCGGATCCCGGCTTGGCCTGCGGTGGTGGCCGGGGTTGGGTGGTGAGCCGTCCACAGCCCGGGTCGTCGTGTTTGGGCGTGGTCGATAGTTTGTGCAGGTCAGGTGCCGTTTCCGGGTTGCGTGGAGCCCTCCTCTTCCGATAGGCTCGAACAAACGTTCGACAGGCTTCGGAGATTAGTGGCAGGGGGTGCCCGACGATGCAACCGCGCCTCACCCCTGCGGCAAGGGCGGGCGCATCCGCCCCCGCGGCTGCCGGAGGTGGAGCGGCATCTGCACCCGGCGGGAACGGGGTGGCATCGGCGGCTGCCGGAGGTGAAG
>CAZBIO010000197.1:0-4251 GCA_964491965.1 uncultured Cellulomonas sp. | reverse complement strand
CACATCCGGGGCGCGCTCGTATCGCAGCCGCCCGGGGCCGGTCTCGCCGTGGGGTGCCGGGGTGCCACCACCGGCCGAGACTCGGTCCACCACCTCACCTTCGGAGGCCCGATGTCCACGCGGACGACGAGCGAGGACCTGCCGGTGATGGCGGGCGGTGGCAGCGGGAGGCCCGCCCCCCGGGGTCGGAGCGCCGACGGGTCTCACGCCCGCAGCTTCTCGACGGGGTTCCTCGCCAAGCTGATCCTCATGGCCCTGGTCAACGCGCTCGGGGTCTACGCGATCCTCGCCGCGTGGGGGCAGCAGGCCTGGGGCATCCTCACGGCGATGGCGGTGCTGCTCCTGGCCGCCGACTGGGTGTACTTCGCCCGGCGCGCCCTGCCGCTGAAGTACATCCTTCCGGGGCTCGCCTTCCTGCTCGTCTACCAGATCTTCGTCGTCGGCTACACCGGCTGGGTGGCGTTCACCAACTACGGCGACGGCCACAACTCGACCAAGCAGCAGGCGGTCGAGGCGCTGCTGGTGCAGACCGAGCGCCGGCTCGAGGGGTCGCCCTCGTCGCCCCTCACCGTGCTGGTGGAGGGCGACACGCTGGCCTTCGGGGTCGTGGACACGGACGGCGTCGCCCGCGTGGGCACCGCCGAGCAGCCCCTGACAGAGCGCGACGACGCGACGGTCACCGACGGGCGCATCACCGCCGTGCCGGGTCTGCGGGTGCTGGACCTGGCGGCGATCGTCGCCCGGCAGCAGGAGGTGACGAGCCTCCGAGTGCCCGTGTCCGACGACCCCGCGGACGGGTCGATCCGCACGCAGGACGCCCGGACCGGCTACGTCTACACGTCGACGCTGAGCTACGACCCCACGGCCGGCACCATGACGGACACCCTGACCGGCACCGTCTACCAACCCAACGCGCGGGGGCAGTTCGAGGCGCCGGACGGAGCCGTCCTGCCGGTCGGATGGCGCGTCAACGTCGGCTTCGAGAACTTCACCACCGCATTCGCGGACACCCGCTACGCGACCCCGTTCGTGCGCATCCTCGCGTGGACGTTCGTGTTCGCCATCGGCTCGGTGCTGACCACGTTCCTGCTCGGGATGTTCCTGGCGATCACGTTCAACGAGCCCAGGCTCCGCGGGCGCAAGGTCTACCGGACGCTGCTGATCCTCCCGTACGCGATCCCGGGCTTCCTCGGCGCCCTGCTGTGGTCCGGCCTGCTCAACCGGCGGTTCGGGTTCGTCAACGACGTGCTGCTCGGCGGCGCGCAGATCCCGTGGCTGACCGACCCGTGGCTCGCCAAGCTGTCGGTGCTCGGCGTCAACCTGTGGCTCGGCTTCCCGTACATGTTCCTCATCTGCACGGGGGCGCTGCAGTCGCTGCCGGACGACGTGCTCGAGGCGGCGAAGATCGACGGGGCGGGCCGGTTCCGCACGTGGCGCTCGATCGTCCTGCCGCTGGTCCTCGTCGCGACCACGCCGCTGCTCATCTCGAGCTTCGCGTTCAACTTCAACAACTTCACGCTGATCTACATGCTGACGGGCGGCGGGCCACGGTTCGCGGACGCGTCCGTGCCGCTCGGGCACACGGACATCCTCATCTCGATGGTCTATTCGGTGTCCGGCCTCGACGGGAACGCCGCCCGCAACTACGGGCTCGCCAGCGCGCTGTCGATCGTCATCTTCGTCATCGTCGCGACGATCTCGGCCCTGGCCTTCCGCCGCACCCGCTCGCTCGAGGAGATCGCCTGACATGACGACCCAGGCATCCACCACACCCACGGTCGCCGCCGGGCGCCCGGTCCCGCCGGCGCCGAACCGCGTCGGCGCCGGGCGCTGGTTCACCGAGCTGGGCTGGCGGCACCTGATCGGGATCGCCTTCGTCGTCTACGCCGCGTTTCCGCTGGTCTACGTCGTGTCGGCCGCCCTGAGCGACAACGGGACGCTCACCGGCTCGAACCGCCTGTTCCAGAACGTCAGCGGCGCGAACTTCGCGGCGCTCGACGGCACCAAGTTCTGGACCTGGATGGTCAACACGCTCGAGATCGCGATCGCGACCGGCATCGGCACCGTGCTGATGGGCGCCGCGGCGGCCTACGCGTTCTCCCGGTTCCGGTTCACCGGCCGGCGGGTGGGCCTGACCGCGCTCCTGATCATCCAGATGTTCCCGCAGATGCTCGCCTTCGTCGCGATCTTCCTGCTGCTGATCAGCCTCGGCTACGTGGTGCCGTCGCTCGGCCTGAACTCGAAGGTCGCGCTGATCTGCGTCTACCTCGGCGGCGCGCTCGGCGTGAACACCTTCCTCATGTACGGGTTCTTCAACACCGTGCCCCGCGAGCTCGACGAGGCCGCGAAGATCGACGGCGCCACGCACGCGCAGATCTACTGGCGGATCATCCTGCGGCTCGTCGCGCCGATCCTCGCGGTCGTCGCCCTGCTGAGCTTCATCAGCACGTTCGGCGAGTTCATCATCGCCCGGGTGCTGCTCCAGTCGGAGGCGAACTGGACGCTCGCCGTCGGCCTGTACGGGTGGGTCTCGTCGCTGCTCGAGGCGAACTGGGGCCTGTTCGCCGCGGGGGCGGTGATCTCGGCCGTCCCCGTGCTGGCGCTGTTCCTCTTCCTCCAGAAGTACATCGTCGGCGGCCTGACCGCGGGATCCGTCAAGGGCTGACGCGGGCCGGGGGCGGCGCGTCGACTCGTTAGGCTGGCAGCGTGGCGCGTCGCGGCCGGTCCCTCGATGAGGCCGACCTGTCGGGTTACGGCGACGCCGACCGCCGACGGTGGGTCCCGGAGGGTTCGAAGAACCGCGAGCGCACCCCGTTCGAGCGCGACCGCGCACGGCTCGTCCACTCGTCGGCCCTGCGCCGCCTGGCCGCCAAGACGCAGGTGCTGGGACCGGCGTCCGACGACTTCGTCCGCACCCGCCTGACGCACACGCTCGAGGTGGCGCAGGTCGGCCGCGAGATCGGCAAGGCGCTCGGCTGCGAGCCGGACGTCGTCGACACCGCCTGCCTGGCGCACGACCTGGGGCACCCACCCTTCGGGCACAACGGCGAGCGGGCGCTCGCCGAGGTGGCGCGGGACATCGGCGGCTTCGAGGGCAACGCGCAGACGCTGCGGCTGCTGACGCGCCTGGAGCCGAAGGTGATCGCGCCGGACGGACGTCCCGCCGGGCTGAACCTGACGCGCGCCAGCCTCGACGCCTCGGTGAAGTACCCGTGGCGCTTCGGCCACGGGCCCGTCAGCGCGGCGAGCGGCCGCCCCACGCACAAGTTCGGCGTCTACGAGGACGACCTCGACGTGTTCGCGTGGCTGCGCGAGGGCGCGCCGGACGGTCGCAAGTGCCTCGAGGCGCAGGTGATGGACCTCGCCGACGACATCTCGTACTCGGTGCACGACGTCGAGGACGCCGTGGTGGGCGGGCGGTTCGAGCTCGGCGTCCTCACGCGGTCCGGCGAGCGCGACCGCGTCATCGAGGCGGTCCAGGCCTGGTACGGCGACGAGATCGACCCGGACGGCGTGGAGGCCGCGATGGACCGCCTGGTCGCGGCCCGCCTGTGGCAGCCGACGTTCGACGGCTCCCGCCCGGCGCTCGCGATGCTGAAGAACGCGACGAGCGAGCTCATCGGCCGGTTCGCCAAGGCGGCCCAGCGCGCCACGCGCGAGCGGTACGGGCCGGGCCCGTTGACGCGGTACGCCGCCGAGCTCGTCGTGCCCGACGAGACCCGCGCGGAGATCCTGGTGCTCAAGGGGCTCGCCGTGGCCTACGTCATGGCGCCGCGCGAGCTGGAGCCGCTCTACGCGCAGCAGCGCGAGATGCTGACGGACCTGGTCCGGGTGCTGACGCGGCGGGCGCCCCTGGCGCTCGAGCCGGCCTTCGCGGCGGACTGGGCGGCGGCGCCCGACGAGGCCGCGCGCCTGCGCGTCGTCGTCGACCAGGTCGCCTCGCTCACCGACGTCTCGGCCGCCGTCTACCACGCACGGCTGCTTGGGGGAGGCGCCGCCTAGGATTCGCTCCGTGGCGGGTCGCATCCGGCGGGAGGACGTCGAGGCGGTCCGCGAGCGTGCGCGCATCGAGGAGGTCATCGGCGCCCACGTCGCGCTCAAGCCGGCCGGCGTCGGATCGCTCAAGGGACTCTGCCCGTTCCACGACGAGAAGTCGCCGTCCTTCCACGTCCGCCCGCAGGTGGGGCGTTACCACTGCTTCGGCTGCGGCGAGGGCGGCGACGTCACCGACTTCGTCATGTAGGTCGACGG
>CAZBIO010000196.1:0-6396 GCA_964491965.1 uncultured Cellulomonas sp. | reverse complement strand
GACCTCGATCGCCGGCAGCGGCAGTACAAGGCGTCCATCGGAACGACAGCCGAGGGCCTCACCGAGTGGACCGACGCCGACGCACACCGGCTCGACCAGCAGCGGCAGGAGAAGGCCAACCTCGACGGCCTCATCCCGCTCATCGCCTCCGAGTCGGCCGAGTGGGACCGCACCAACCAGCTCATGCAGATCCAAGCGGACCTGCGCGGCAAGACCGTCGACCAGATGCGTGACGAGCAAGAGGCTCTGGACAGCGCTCGCTCCGCCGCCGAGCAGTACGCCGCCGCCCTCGCCGGGCCGGCCGACGCCGTCAGCGTCTACGAAGACCTCCTTGGCCGCAAGACCGACGCCGAGCGAGCCGCGGCCGAGGCGCACGCCGCGGCCACAGAGGACGAGAAGGACACGTGGGAGGACTACGTCCAGACGGCGAAGGTGTCCGTCGACGACCTCATCGACGAGTGGAACCGGCAGGCGACCGCCGCCGCCGAGTTCGAGACCAACCTCGCGACCATCGCCGCGAACGGCGGCCAGGCCCTCGCCGACGAGCTGCGCGCCAAGGGTCCTGAGGTCGCGGGCGCCGTCGCCGCCACCATCGCCGAGGCTGACCCTGCCAAGCAGCGCGCCGCCATCGCCGCACACGCTGGAGCCTCCGGGGTGGCCATCTCGCAAGCGATCGCCTCCGGTGTCACCAGCGACGCCGCGGCGGTCGCCAAGGCCGTCCAGGACGCCGTCAACGGCGCCGCCGCCGGACTGTCCGTGCCCGTCGTGACCTTCCGTGCCCAGCTCGACACCGGCCAGCTCAGCGCCGACATCGCACGCCTCGCGCGCACCCCCGGGACCATCGAGTTCAAGGCCCGCATGGGCCAGGCCGGAGTGATGTAACCATGCCCACCATCACCCGCGGCGCCGTCACGCTCACCCCACAGGTAATCCTCCCCGCTCGGCTGACCCGCCCCGGCTCGTCCATCGTCCACCGCATCATCGGTGACCCCGAGCCGGACGTGACCATCCGCGACGCCGGTCTGCGCACCGGGGAGCTGCGCACCCTGTGGCCCACCGCAGCAGCCGCAGAAGCGGCCGCTGCCGCCCTCGCGATCGCCGGTGGGCCATGGCTCCTCGAGGAGACCGGCGACTGCGACATGACCGCCCTCGTCGTCGGCGACGTCCTGCTCGACGGCGCCGCGGACGGCGCCAACGCCCGGCTGGTCACCATCACGGTGCAGGAGATCGCATGACCAGGCCCGCCATGCTGACAGCCTGGGCGACGATCACCGGGCGCCCTCAGCAGCGGACGCAGGCCGCGCGCGTCGTGCTCGACGACGGCTGGCAGCCCTACGGCGTCGCGAACCTCACCCTGCCGCTCTCCGACGCGCTCGCCGCCGCGCTGGCACCGGCGGCGATCCGCGCGGGCACCGTGCGGGTGCAGGTCTTGGTCCGTCGCCAGTGGTACGCCGCCCCGACCCTCGCCGAGCTGGGCGAGGCATGGGCCGGGATGACCCTCGCGCAAGTCGGCGCTGAGCTGGCCGGGATGACCCTCGCCCAAGTCTCCACCGGGCTCGTCGGCGCGTGGGCCGAGGCCGACCCGTGGCGAGCTCCGGACGAACTGACCGGCGACCTCGTCGTGACCGGCCGCACGATCGAGCAGGACACCGCCAGCATCGTCGTGCGGGCTGCGACCGACGAGGCCACCCAGCAACGCGCCAGATCTGGCCCGACCGGTTGGGTCAGCGACGGAATCGCACTGCCCGAGCAGACCGCGACGACAAGGATCGCGGCCCTCGCCGGCATCGCCGGCATCAGTGTGTCCACGGCAGGTCTGCCCGCCATCACGGTGCCAGCCGAGACCGTCTCGCAGGCCTGGGCCGCGAGCCTGTTCGAGCGGATGATGACCGCCGCTGCCGTGCTATCCCGGCGGCTGTGGTGCGGCCTGGACCGGGTCTGGCGCCTGAGCGACCCGGCCAGCGCACCCCCGACGACCGTCCACGTCGACCGGGCCGAGATCGTCACCGACGACCTCGACGTTGCCAGCGGCAGCGATGGCGCTTCGGCCGTCGTTTGGGTCAGCGCCTACACCTGGTCCACCTGGAACCTCGACCAGATGATCGCCACCGGCTCGGCCGCGGAGGTCTTCACCTACCCCACGCCCCTGCCCGCCAGCGTCCGGCCCGTGCTCATCGTCGAGGAGCAGCTCGGCGACCTCCGTGAACACACACCCTCCAGCCTCGGCATGGAACCGACACCGAGCCAGCTCGCCGCCCGGCTCGCGCGAGCGCAGGCCGAAGACCGGCGCCTGACCATCACCGCCCCCGCCGACCCGTCGCTGCGACCCGGCGTCGCGATCACCACCGGACCACCGTCCCTGCCCACCCTCGCCGGCACGCTGCGTGCCGTCGAGTTCCGTCTCCCGGAGGACACCATGACCCTGACCATCACCGCCGTCGAGGAGGCCTGAGATGGGCAGCCTGGACGGCATCTGGCAGTACCAGCCCGCCGACCTCGTCGACGCCGCCGGACTGCACATCCTGCTCAACCACCTCGCCGACTCCACCCGGGTGCGGCTGGAGGGAGTCGCCTACCGCGAGGCCGCGGGCAAGGTGACGATCCCGTCCGTTGCCGCAGGCGGGTCGGTGTCCGTCGAGGTCGCCTTCCCGCCGGGACGCTTCACCGCGCTGCCGCTGGTCACGCTGGCCACCACCAACGGACGTCTCACGTTGAGCTACGGCTCAGTGAGCTTGGGCGGCTGCACGATCCAGGCGAACAACTGGACCGCCGCCGCCTCACCAACGGGCGCCTCCGTCATCTGGCACGCCGTGCAGATGACCCCCACCACGGCGGAGGGCTGACCCGTGGACATGGTCATCATCGGCACTCAGACCGCGGCCGGCGGCGGCTACGCGTGGCTCGCCCCCGGGCCGGCCGCGTCCTGGACACGGATGCTCGCAACCGGCATGCCCGCCGGAGGCATCACCGAGGCTGGCCGCACCCGAGAGCGGCAGATCGAGGTCTACAACGACTTCCTCGCTGGGCGGCTCCAAGCCACCGCCGCAAAGCCCGGCACCTCCCGTCATGAGACCGGCCGCGCGATCGACGTTCAGACCGCTTCAGCGACCCAGGCGTGGCTCATCGCCAACGCCGCCGAGCACGGCTGGACCCGGCCACTCCTTCACGCCCCCAAGCCCGAGGCCTGGCACTGGGAGCACACCACCGCCCTCGACCAGCACGCCACCAGCACCATCACCGCACCACTGATTCAGGAGGTCCTCATGGCAGGAGCCCAGCTCGCCGACTTCATCGGCCTCATCCGATGCAAGACCGGCGCCGTCGTCGCCATCAACAAGGCGTCGGGCAAGGTCAAGGGCGTCACCCCCGGCGCCTTCCAGACCATCGTCAACGCCGGCCTCGTCTCCGGCCTCTACCTCGACGACGGCGCCGGCCATGACCTCCAGAACATGGACGAAGGCCCGTTCCACGCCCTCGTCGACCTGCTGACCAACTAACCCGAGGAGCACCCATGACCCACGCCCTGCCCGAGGCCACCGAGGCGACCGTCGAGCTGGTCGTCGAGCCCGACAACGTTCCGCCCCGCGTACGGACCGTCGCCTACTACGTGCTCCTCATCCTCGCCGCCCTCGTCCTGCTGGCCACCGGCTTGGCGCCGATCTGGCTCGACGGCGACACCGCCACCCGCGTGGTGGCCACCGGCGGCGTCATCACCAGCGTTGCTGGGCTCGTCGCCGGAGGCCTTGGCGTCGCCTACCGCCCCACGAGGACCACGTGAGCGAGGAGGTCTGGACCCCCGCAGAGCAGACCAGGGCGCTCAAGCGGATCGAGGAGAAGGTCGACGGGCTCACCCTGGGCCTGCCGCAGACCTACGTGCCCGCGACCCTCTGGCAGCAGCGGAACACGCACGTCGACTTCGTCGTAGCCGGCCTCGGCCGCGAGATCGGCGACCTACGCGGCGAGCTGCGCGCCAAGCGGGCTCCGTGGTGGTCCGTCGCGGCCGTGGTGATCGCCGCAGCCGCGCTGCTGTGGACCGTGTTCGGCGGCTAGGACGCGTCTTCAGCGGCCCGCGCCGCGGCGTGCTCCTCCTCCCAGCCGCCCCCAGGCAGAGCGGCCGGGTACAGCACCCCGGCCGCTCTGTCGGCGTGCTGGGCCAGTCTGTAGACCCCAGCGATCAACAGCCCGATGCCGAGTAGCGATACCACCGCTCCCGCCCACGCGAGTGGCACCGCCGGAGAGGTCTCGCTGAGGTAGGAGTCCGGCGTCCAGGTGATCGCCTGGACGCTTGCCGCGACGATCAGCGGCCCCCCTATCAGGACCAGTCCGATGCCCCATGCGAGAAGGCCCGCGGATGCCCTCGGTTTGGTCGGCGCCATCGGCGTGTTCGTCGTCATGGCGTGCATGGTGGCACTACGCCGCCCACCGTGCGGACCGTTCGGCGATGGCGCGTCGCATCTTCTCGGGCTTGACCGCGACGTAGCGCTGCGTGGTCTCCAGTGAGGCGTGCCCCAGCACCTCTTGCACCAGGCGGATGTCGTGCGTGTCCTCGTGAAGCTCGGTCGCGCCCAGGTGCCGCAGGCGGTGCATCCGACACCCGATGTCCCGCTTGACGAGCGTGCCCACCCACCGCGCCGACAGGTGCCCGTCGACGGCGCCCGGGAAGAACCACCCCGGGCCGAGCGCGCGCAGCTCCACCGCCAGATCGTCAGGCAAGGGGATGTCCCGGTCTCGCGACCCCTTCCCGTGCACATGCAACGACCAGCCGGCAAGGTCCCGGCTCAGGTCATCCGAGTGGCCCCGGGCGACCTCGCCGCGACGCAGGCACAGCTCGTTGGCCAACCGGATCATCAGCCGCTCGCGGGACGGAGCGACCAGCATGGCGAAAGCGACGTCGTCCGCCGGTGCCGGGTCCGGCCGCGGCGGCGTGGGCGCGATCACCGGCAGCGCCTGCGCCGGGTCCGCCTCGGTGCGCCCCGTGAGCACGCCCCACGAGTAGAACCGCCGCAGGCTGGACCGCACCGAGCGAGCCGTCTCCCGACCCCACCGCTGCCGACCCGTCCACGTCAGCAGGTCGTCGATCGTCAACGTCCAAGGGCCCCGATCGCCCGCCCACGAGGCCAACCGGCCCAGGTGGTAGGTCCGGAGGTAGATCGTCTCGGGCGATCGGCGGGCGGCGCGCATGGCGGTCGCCCACGCGTCGATTTCGGTGGTCCAGGTTGTGGTCATGCGGCGCTGATCGGCACGCGATCTGCTGACAACTCGATCTTGTCGGCCCACCGCTGACGGGCGGCCTGCCGCGTGGTCCCCGTCGCGCGCGCGATCTCGGTCCACGAGCGGCCTGCCTCGCGGAGTCCGGCAACGGCCCGGGTGATCGCCGCGTCGACGTCGTCGCGGACGGCGAGCAGCTCGGAGAGGTCCTCGACGTCGGACGATCCGACCCGGCGACCGTACGCGCGCAGCACCCGGCGGACGAAGCCGGAGAAGTCCGAGTGGTCGCCGCTCACGCTGACCGCCGCTTGCGTCCGAGGATGCCGAGGACGCTCATCGTGCGGATGGTCTCGCAGTGCTCGGGCGAGCACGCCCGGCACCAGTGCTCGGGCACCCGACCGTCGCGCTTGACGATGCCGCGCGAGAGCTTGCCGCAGGTGCCGCAGGTGACGTCGAGCATCGGATCGCGCAGTGTGCTCATGCCGCACGCTCCCGGCGGCGCGCACGCTCGGCCGCGAGGTCGACGATGACGGCAGGCTCATAATCAGCGGGTTCAGGGTTCAAGTCCCTGGCGGTGTACTGGAACGAAGGCCGTCACTCCGATTGGGGTGGCGGCCTTCGTCGTTGCTGTGGCCCGCGCGACGCTCGCCTCATCACCAGACGTACCGCGCCTCAATGAAGGGCGCCGCTCGAGAGCGGCGCAACCACAGCCGCTTCCCATCCCCGCCCATCGAACAAGCGCCTGGCCCCACCCGGCGCCGCAGACCGCGTCCGCCTCGGCCGACAACAACACGTCGATGAACGTCGACAACAGCTCGCGCATCAGGTCCGGGGACGCCTGCGAGGGCTGTTCGTGCAAGAAACGGGCAGGGTCGGTACTCGTTGGTGCGGTCGTGGGGCTCCACTTCGAGGATGCTGTGAGGGAGGTTCACTCGAAGGGTCACGCGGTGACCGCGTCATCGTCCACGACGACGCGGTCACCGAGCTACCGGTACACCACTCTGGCGGACTCCACTGGGCGCCGCTCGAGAGCGGCGCAACCCGGTCTCGTTGGTCGCCGAGTTCGCCGACCCACCCCAGCCTCAATGAAGGGGCGCCGCTCGAGAGCGGCGCAACCGTCATCCAGTCGCGCGAAGACCGGCCCGACGGCGCGCCTCAATGAAGGGCGCCGCGCGAGAGCGGCGCAAC